>NZ_AQXE01000001.1:0-300000 GCF_000375485.1 Desulfovibrio oxyclinae DSM 11498
ATTAGTTCTCCCTGGACTTCGGTCCCTGAAGATCCCTTGTAGACTACGAGGTTGATAGGCCGGATGTGTAAGCGCAGCGATGTGTTCAGCAGACCGGTACTAATAGATCGTGCGGCTTATCTAACTTACTTAATATCCTCTCTCCCCCTATTGAACTATATATTTTCCTGGTGGCCAGGGAGGAGGGGTTATACCCGATCCCATTCCGAACTCGGAAGTCAAGCCCTCCATCGCCGATGATACTGCGGTTCTAGTCGTGGGAAAGTAGGTCGCTGCCAGGATATTCTTCCTGAAAGGCCCGGTCAAAATGACCGGGCCTTTTTGCGTGGTACCGACAAACGCCCCACAGGAAAACCAAACAGAATCGAGCCGACCCGAGACTATGGCCCCCCGCAATACTGTATTGTTCCAGTACGTTCAGCAAAAGAAGGGGCACAGATGGCGAAGGCTAAACTTATGCTGCCACCGAACAGACAATGTCTACGGCCGACGCGGAAAGCATGATGCCTGAACATAGAGGACGACTGTGAAAATTTCGAATGTAAGAAAAGCCTATGTGGCTCCAGTCCACTACTTGGATATGCTTTTGGCCGAACTGGGCGATGAGCAGGATTTGCTGTGCATGGAACGGTTGGTTCTTGACTGCCACTCAGATAGATTACCAGTTTGGGCCGAGAATGTTTGGCTTGAGCCGCAGGTCGTCAGTATTGATTCCATCAAGGATGGGGCCAGAAAGTTGCGCAGTATACAGCGCAACTGGGTTTTATATTCAGTCGGTAACCATCGTCGAGCCAACCTGATCCAGGAACAGCTGCCGTATGTCTCGGCAAAACCACTCGTGTTCGGGGAGCCTCTTCCCAAAAGTCCGTTAGGATCATGGACGCTGATTGATAAGAATACGATTCTTGCCTCGGCCAAATGTTCAAGCCCGGTACCCAACGGGGCGTTTCGTTTTGTTGAAAACAAGATTGATCCTCCAAATCGTGCGTATCTTAAACTATGGGAAGCGTTCACTCGGCTGGAAATGTTTCCGCGGTCTGGTCAATTATGTCTCGATCTTGGCAGCTCTCCCGGAGGTTGGAGCTGGGTGGCGGCTCAATGCGGAGCACATGTTTACAGCATAGATAAAGCCCCTCTTGATGAACGTATCAGTCGTCACCCTAACATTGAGCACTGCCTTGGGAGCGGTTTCGCTCTCGATCCGCGACACTGCGGTCAGGTAGATTGGCTTTTTTCCGACATGGCATGCTATCCGGAAAGGCTTTTCAAGTTGTTGACCAGGTGGTTGGAGCAGGGGGAGTGCAGGAACTATATTTGTACTGTCAAACTGCAGGGTGAGGATGATTGGAAGTCGATACGGGATCTTCAGTCCATTCCTGGTTCGCAAATAGTACATCTTTCACACAACAAGCACGAGCTTACTTGGATTCTAACGGGTAACGAATAAAGTATGCATGGTGCGAAAGGTCGTGCTTGCGATCGCGACCGATTATAGCTATCCAACGTCAGGCAGTTCACGATCTGTTTTTTAAAGACCATTGAGGTGCAACGTGCTGGATAGTGAATTCAATGTTTCCGCAACAGCTTATCTTCCGGCTGAGGTTGCCTCATCGGATGAATTGCAGGACCAGATTCGTGCAATCCGCGATTCGGGAGCCTTTCACGTCGCCCAGCTCGTCCCCTATGGTCTGATGGTGCTCAACCCGCAGCGTCAGGCTGTCTTCGTAAACGATAGCGTGCTGGAGATGGCCAAGGCCGAAATTGATTCCGATATTCTGGGAAAGCGGCCGGGAGAGATTTTCAACTGCATTCATCTCAAAGACGGGAAAAGCCTTTGCGGGACCACTGAATTTTGCCGTGAGTGTGGGGCGGCAAAGGCTGTTGTGGATGGGTTGAGCGGCCTTGAAGCAGATGCTGTTTGCAGGATGCTTTGTGACCTTGGAAACGGCCCCGAGGCGATGGATCTTCGAGTGACTGCTGCCCCTTATAATGACGCAGAGGGGAGAAAATACACCGTCTTCACCCTCCTTGATGTTTCCAGTGAAAAGAGGCGCCGCTCCCTTGAGCGGATTTTTTTCCACGACATCCTCAATCTTGCAGGCGGGCTTCGCGGCTTTATGCAACACGTTTGCTCTAATCCCACCAGCCTTGATACTGATTCAGCTCATGTGCTTTCTCTCTCATTCGAAAGGTTACTTGAGGAAATCTGTGCCCAACGGGATTTGGCCGCTGCAGAAAGTGGTGAACTCAAGGTCAAGTCCAGCCAGCTCAATTCGTTAACACAGCTGGAAAGCGTCATTAAGGTCTACCGAAGGCACGGAATCGCCGAGAATAAGCAGGTGCTCATGTCGGAAGATTCTGAGGATTTCGAGTTTGAATCTGATGCAGTTCTTCTCGGGCGTGTTCTCGGCAATATGGTCAAGAACTCGCTGGAGGCCAGCAAGTCCGGCGAGTCGGTCACGATAGGCTGCTCAAGAACAAGCGGCGCTTTTCGCTTTAGTGTTCACAACAATGGTTGTATGCCTCGCAAAGTGAGAAACCAGATATTCAAGCGCTCCTTCTCCACGAAAGGAGAGGACCGCGGTCTTGGTACCTACAGCATCCTTTTGCTTACTGAGCGCTACCTCGGCGGTACTGTCGCTTTTACCTCCACGGTTGAGGACGGTACCCGATTCTGGATAGATATCCCCGCCTGACTCTTTCCTCCACCTGTCTTCGGATGACCATGTGCATCCCCTCTACAGAGTTATGATAGGCTGATTGTTGATCAGTCTTAGCTCTGACCCCCGTCCGTTCTCTAATATCTCTTAAGTTGCAGCAGGATAGGTTCTTACATTTATGGCCGTGGTTGAATGTTGTGATGATCATCGTTGATCATTATCTGGGTTCCATTGGTTGTCGGCTGGTTTGTTTGGCTGTCTCTGGAGTTTTTTGTGGCAAGGATTTTCTTGAATTGCATAGTTGACCTGCTCTCTGTTTTGTGTCTAATTGATGAGTAAATGATTAGTGAGTTTGTGCAATGAGTGTTGCCGAGGAATATATAAGTCTCAGGGAAGTCGGCCGTCGGTTGGGGATACCTCCTTCCACGGTAGTGTATTATAAGGATAAATTTGAACGGTTTATTCCCGCGTCAGGCCCCGAAGGGCGGCGCAGGAAGTATCCTGTGGAAGTGGTGGAAATTTTCGGGAGGATCAGGGAAATGTTTAGCAAGAACTACTCGGTTGAGCAGATCGAGCGTGAGTTGGCGCTGAAGTTCGGATCAATGATCAATGTTGAACAGCAGGGCGAAAGTGTGACCGCGGAGTTTGGCAGGGTGTTGGACAAGATGTCGGAAGCTTTGCAGGACCAGTCGCTTTTCCGAAGCGAAATCCGTTCGCTGCGTGACGAGGTGGCAGAGCTCAGGCGTGAGCACCGTGACCTTGTGCGAGGATATCAGGAGCGCGTCGAGTTGCTTGAAGAAGGTTTCAAGGTGCTCAAGGACAAAAATATCGAGTTGGAGAGGAAGGTTGCCGCCGGCCCTGGTGGGGGAATTGATTTTCCGCCGGACGTCTACCTCGGCAGGCCGCTGGTCATTCGGTCTGAAGGAGAATTCCTTGGCGTGCAGGGGCGTGACAAGAAGCACTTCTCCCTCAAGGATTTCGTTGTCCTTATTGAGCGCCGTATGTCCGAGTCCATGAAGGTGGAGACATCCTGGAGCAAAAAGGATGGCGCATGGGTGCTGCTGGTTCGCACCGAGTCCAACGGTGGGATGTCGGATCAGAATATCGTCCTCGTGACGCACGAAACCGTTACTCCCAGCGGCAACACCGTCGTCGAGATTATTCGTCTCAACATTAATGGCGAAGATGCTCCGGACGCTCTTCTGCTGAGCCTGTTCCGTCAGGTCCGGTCTGTTTTCGGAGGGTAGCTTTTTTTTAATGAAATCAAGTCTAGAAAATCTCTTGATCTGTCCACGCTTTTTGACTATAGAGATGTAGTCGTGATTTGATGGACATCTATCGGAGCCGCAGGAGGGAGTCTCATGCCCCAGGTCGCAGCCAGGATTACCCATGATCAGGAGAAATGGCTCAAGGAGTTTTTCAAAACGAAAAGCGCCGGAGCCGAGTTTATTCTCCCGTGGGCGGTCGACGTCTTTTTCAAGTCCATCCGCAGCGTGTCCTGCGAGTTTTCCGTTGCCGAACTCAAGACCATTCTCGAAGCGCACAAGGACGTGAAGCTCCTGCCCAACCAGTCAAAGCAGGCGTACCTCATGCTTCGTGTGCAGGAGGCGTGCGACGAGAAGAACGTTCATATCCAGCACGGCGCGAGCAAGAGCAATCTTGAAGTGAAGCTTCGCCGCCTCACCGACCTTCAGGCCACCTCCCTCATGATATGGGCCTGCGCGTTCTGGGTCAGCAAGACTTGGAACGGTGTCGCCATCGACGATTACGTCAAGCTTTCCTGCGGCTAGACCTTCTTGCCAGCATAGAATATTTCCAGTATTGATCCCTGAGCCGAATGAAGTGAATGCGGAGGGTGCTCCCAGCATCCTCCGTTCTCGTATATCCTGTAAAGGAGCAACCCATGCAACCGATCCCCTGCATCCTCACCATTGCCGGGTCAGATTCCGGCGGCGGCGCAGGGATTCAGGCCGACCTGAAGACCATCTCAATGCTCGGAGGGTACGGCGCCAGTGTCATCACTGCGCTTACGGCACAGAATACCACTGCCGTGACGGGTATTCACGCCCCTGATCCCGCTTTTGTGGCCGAGCAGCTTAAAACGGTTACCTCGGATATCCCGGTTCGGGCCGCCAAGACCGGCATGTTGTTCTCGGCTCCGATCATCAAGGCACTGGGGCCGCATCTGGCTGCCAAGGATTTTCCGCTCGTGGTTGATCCCGTTTGCGTGGCGCAAAGCGGTGCCAAGCTTCTTGAGGACGACGCTGTTGACGCCATGGTGGAGCATGTGTTTCCCCACGCGGATCTGCTTACCCCGAATATTCCCGAAGCGGAACTGTTTACAGGAATCTCGATTCACACTTCCGAAGATATGGTGGCCGCTGCCGAAAAGCTCCTGACCATGGGGCCAAAGGCCGTGCTGATCAAGGGCGGTCACATGGATTCGGTTACCGCCACTGACTGGCTGGCCCAGCCCGGTGTGAAGCCCATGCCGCTGATCATGCGCCGCGTGAAAACCGAGAACAACCATGGCACCGGGTGTACGCTTTCGGCTGCAATCGCCACCGGGCTCGGCTTCGGACTGGATCTGTGCACGGCGGTTCGCAATGCCCAGCAGTACCTGAATCTGGCGCTGCGGGCCTCGTTCTCCCTCGGAGCCGGCAATGGGCCGCCCAACCACCTTGCCCCGTGGCTTCGTGAGCTTTCGCGTCCTGCACTCATCTCCGAACTGGATGGAATAGGGCGGCGTGTGACCACCATGTCCGGGTTTGAGGATATCATTCCCGAGTGTCGCATGAACGTGACCTGCGCGGTGCCGCATGCGGATTGTTCCGAGGACATGGCGGCCTTTACCGGCGGCGTGGTCGCATCAAGGCAGGGAGCCGTGATGGTTGCGGGGTACCCTTCTTTCGGTGCATCTGTCCGGGTGTCCTCCGCGCTTTGCGAGGCGCGTCGTCGTAATGGGGATTTGCATTGGGCAATGAATCTGCGTGGCGGTGCGGATATTCTTTCCGCTTTGAAAAAAGCGGGCATCCGCTGCCTTGGCGCCCGTGCGGATGTTGCATGGTTCGATGGTCGTCCCGGCGATCTGGAGTCCCGTGTTGTAGAGGCGGCCTGGCCGGAAGAAGGCCTGGCCGAGGGTGAGGAAGTGGGGGCCGTGGCCTGCGAAAGCGGTGCCGGCCACCCGCCGATGGTTTGGCTCTTTGCCCCGGATTCTTCGACCTTTTTGAGTCGAATTTGCGGGGTTATTGACTGTTTGAAAAGCGCTGAAAGCCTTTGATAGAGGGGCGGTTGCGGTCCGGAAAGGTTGACAGCGCTTCAAATGCTTGCTTAATAAGCACGTCTTTTGCGGGCGTGGCGGAATTGGTAAACGCGCCAGATTTAGGTTCTGGTGCCTCGCGGCTTGGGGGTTCGAGTCCCTCCGCCCGCACCAGCTTTTGCAAATTATTGCGCTTAATTGCGCTCTCAGGAGGATACGATGGAGTATAAGGTTGAAGAAATTTCCCCGGTGGAACGGAAAGTAAGCGTCACCGTTCCCGCCGAAGAGGCAAACGCGGCCATCTCCGCTGCCACCGCCCTCTACAAGATGCGCACCGACATCCCGGGCTTCCGCAAGGGCAAGGCTCCGGCCACCGTGATCGAAGGCCGCTTTGGCAAGCAGATCTACGGCGAAGCCACCACCGACCTGATCAACTACCACATCAACCAGATCATGGGCGAGCTCGGCCTGCAGCCGCTTTCCCGCATCGACGTTGACCACGAGCTGATCAAGCGCGACCAGGACTACGAATACACCCTGACGTTCGAAGTCGCTCCCAAGGTCGATCTGCCCGAATACAAGGGCCTCAAGGTTGAAGAGGAAAAGGCCGAGGTCAAGCCCGAGGAACTGGAGCAGGTCGAGAAGCGCATTCTCGACAACGCCGCCGAAGTCAAGGTCCTTGAAGACGTCCGCAATCCGAAGGACGGCGAGATCGCCAGCGTCAGCTTTGCCGCCTACCGCGACGGCCAGCCCGTTGACGGCATCAAGGCCGAGAACTTCGACCTTCCGCTGGGCGAAGGCCAGGCTCTTCCCGAATTCGAGGAGCTGGTCAAGACCCTGACAGTGGGCGAAGACGGCGAGAAGGACGTGACCTTCCCCGAAGATTTCATCAATGAAGAGCTGGCCGGCAAGACCGTCACCATGAAGGTCAAGCTGCACGCCCTCAAGGAGCGCGTGTTGCCGGAAATGAGCGACGAAGTCGCCAAGAAGGCCGGTTTCGAATCCGTGGAAAAGATGCGTGAAGTCATCGAGAAATCCTATCTCGACAGCCGCAAGCAGCTTTCCCGTTCCAACGCGCAGCAGGATCTGCTGGCGCAGATCATGGAAAAGGTCGATTTCCCGCTGCCTCCTTCCATGGTCGAAGACCGCATCGACCGTCTGGTCAAGGACACCGAGTACAAGCTCGACCGTCAGGGCCGCAGCCTGTCCTCCCTCGGCAAGACCATGGAGCAGATCCGCGCGGACCTGCGCCCCGATGCGGAAAAGACCGTGCGCAGCGAGATTCTGCTGCTGGCCGTGGCAGCCGAGGAAGGTCTCGAAGCCACCCGCGAGGAAGTGGAATCCACTCTCGGCCAGCTCGCCATGCAGAACCAGATGCCGCTGCACGAGCTCAAGAAGTACTATGAGGACAACAACCTCATCCACCCGCTCAAGGATCGTATCCTTTGCGATAAGGCCATGGAAGTGATCTACGACAATTCCGAGGTCACCGAAGTCGAGCCCAAGGTCGAAGGCGAGGAAGAAAAGCCCGCAAAGAAGGCCCCGGCGAAGAAGACTGCCGCCAAGAAGACGACCACCAAAAAGACTGCCGCCAAGAAGTCCGAAGAGGGCGAAGAAGGCGAAAAGAAGGCTCCTGCCAAGAAGCCCGCAGCCAAGAAGACGACTACCAAGAAGACCGCCGCCAAGAAGTCCGAAGAGGGCGAGGAAGGCGAAAAGAAGGCTCCTGCCAAGAAGCCCGCAGCCAAGAAGACGACCACCAAGAAGGCCGCTTCCAAAAAGGCTGACGAGAAGAAGGAAGGCGAAGAGTAGTCTTCTCCCAGTCCATTCAAGCGGCGGTCCGTGCATCGGATCGCCGCTTTTTCTTTATCCGCTGTTGACTTGCCACGGATCATGAATAGTTTGTGAAATCAAGCCTCTCCTCCCGGCTCTTGTTTTGCGGGAGGAAATGCTCCATAATGAACGGAAAGCGAAGGCTGACGGATGCCTTTGCACGTACTCCGGCCCGGCGGGCCGGACAACCGGGACAATAAGGAGAGTGGAATGACCGCCATACCGATGGTCATCGAAACCACGGGCCGCAGCGAACGGGCCTACGACATTTATTCCCGCCTGCTCAAAGACCGTATCGTGCTTCTGAGCAGCACCATAGACGACCATGTGGCCAGCCTGATCTGCGCCCAGTTGCTTTTTCTGGAGTCCGAGGACCCGGAAAAGGATATCTACATGTATATCAATTCTCCCGGCGGCCTGGTCACCGCCGGACTGGCCATCTACGACACCATGCAGTTCATCTCGGCCCCCGTGGCCACTCTCTGCATGGGACAGGCGGCCAGCATGGGAGCGGTTCTTCTGGCCGCGGGAGCAGAAGGCAAGCGTTACGCCCTGCCGCACAGCCGCATCATGATGCATCAGCCGCTCGGCGGAGCACAGGGACAGGCCACTGACATCAACATTCACGCCCGCGAGATTCTGCGTTTGCGCGAGGGCCTCAACAATATACTGGTCCGTCATACCGGTCAGAATGTAGAGACCATAGAAAAGGACACCGAACGGGACTTCTTCATGTCCGCGGACGAAGCCGCCGAATACGGCGTCATCGACAAGGTCATGTCCTCCCGCGAAGACATCGTGGAGTCCGAGGAAGGATAGCGAATCAATATGTCCGATACCATGAATGAAACCGAACTCACGTGTTCGTTCTGCGGCAAGCGCCAGAGCGAAGTACAGCGTCTCATCGCAGGCCCCGACGTCTACATCTGCGACGAGTGCGTGCAGCTGTGCAACGACATCATGGCGCAGGAGACGGTGCACGAGGAGTTCGAGCAGGGGAGACTGCTTCCCCCGCAGGAAATCAAGGAACTGCTCGACGAGTATGTCATCGGTCAGGAGCACCCCAAGAAAATCCTGTCCGTTGCGGTGCACAATCATTATAAGCGCGTGCACTACTCGCAGGGCCGAGGCAACGAGGACATCGAACTGGACAAGAGCAACATCCTGCTGATCGGGCCCACCGGCTCCGGCAAGACGCTGCTCGCCCAGACTCTGGCCCGCATCCTGCGCGTGCCGTTCGCCATTGCCGACGCCACCACGCTGACCGAGGCCGGTTACGTAGGCGAGGATGTGGAAAACATCCTTGTACAACTGCTGCAGAACGCCGACTACGACATCGACGCTGCCAGCCGCGGCATCATCTACATCGACGAGATCGACAAGGTGGCGCGCAAGGGTGACAGTCCGTCCATTACCCGCGACGTCTCGGGCGAGGGTGTGCAGCAGGCGCTTCTCAAGATCATCGAGGGCACCGAGGCCAATATCCCGCCCAAGGGTGGCCGCAAGCACCCGCAGCAGGAATACATCCGCATGGACACGTCCAATGTGCTGTTCATCCTCGGCGGTGCCTTCATCGGACTTGAATCCATCGTGCAGCAGCGTATGCAGGGATCCGGCATGGGCTTCGCCGCCAAGGTGGAGGCCAAGCGGGAACGTCCCATCGGGGAAGTGTTCTCCGAAGCCGAGCCCAACGACCTCATCAAGTTCGGTCTGATTCCGGAGTTCATCGGCCGTATCCCGGTCATGACCGCGCTTCAGGAACTTTCCGAGGATGATCTGGTCAAGATTCTCACCGAGCCCAAGAACGCTTTGGTCAAGCAGTACCACACCCTGTTCGACCTCGACGGCGTCAAGCTCACTTTTACCCCCAACGCGCTCAAGGCCATCGCCAAGAAGGCCGTCGAACGCAAGACCGGCGCACGCGGTCTCCGCAACGTGCTGGAATCCGTGATGCTCGACATCATGTACAAACTCCCCGGCCTGACCGGCGTCAAGGAATGCGTGGTCAACAAGGCCGTGGTGGAAAAGGGCATAGAGCCGCTTCTTTTCTACAGACAGGAAAAGAAGAGCGCATAAGCTTGCACCGGCCCGTTCCGCACGGTGGAGCGGGCCGTTTTTCCATCCAGTGGGTTTGACATTCCCCTCAGCGGTATTAGGTTGAGAGCATCCCCGCGCTTCGCGCCCGCGAAGCGTAACATTGTCAACCGGAGGAGCACATGCCGACTTTTTCCTTTGACGGCAGGAAATCCCCTGAAGATACCCGTCTTCCCATGATGTCCCTTAGGGAAGTGGTGATGTTTCCGAGATCCATCGCGCCCCTGTTCGTGGGACGCGAGGCTTCCATAAAGGCCATCGAGACGGCCATCGCCGATTATGAAAAGAAGATTTTTCTTGTAACCCAGAAAAACCCCGAGAAAGAGCACCCCGAGCAGGATGATCTCTATGAGATCGGCACGGTCAGCAAGATATTGCAAATGCTCAGGCTGCCCGACGGCACCATCAAGGTGCTTTTCGAGGGACTCTATCGCGCACGCTGGAATCGCGAGACCGGCAATTTCAGTCACGATCTCGGTGAAGACGAGTACCCGTGGACCACGGTGGATCGCATCGACGAACTGACCGTCGAGGATCCCGAGGCCACCGCCCTCGTGCGCTCCGTTCAGGAAACGCTGGACGAGTACGCCAAGGTCAACAAAAAGCTCGCGCCCGAGGCCGTGTCCGCCATGACCTCCCTGCGCGATCCGGGGCAGCTCGCCGACTCCGTCATGCCCCATCTGAAGCTGGATTTCGCCCGCAAGCAGGAAGTGCTTGAGGAGTTCGATCCGCTCAAGCGACTGGAAACCGTTTACGAGATGCTCCTTGGCGAAGTCGAAATCGCCAGCATCGAGAAGCGAGTGAAAGGACGCGTTAAGGACCAGATGGAGAAGAACCAGCGCGAGTACTATCTCAACGAGCAGATCAAGGCCATCAACAAGGAGATGGGACGCGAAGACGATCCCGCCTCCGAGGCCGCCGAGCTGGAAAAGCAGCTCGAAGCCAAGGAAATGCCCGAAGAGAACAAGGAGCGCGTCCGCAAGGAACTCAAGAAGATGCGCCAGACTCCGCCCAGCAGCGCGGAGTACACCGTCGTTCGCAACTACATCGACTGGATTCTGGACCTGCCCTGGGGCGCCCAGAAGGCTACCGACACCAGCATCGACAAGGCGCGCACCATTCTTGACGAGGACCACTACGGGCTGGAAAAGCCCAAGGAGCGCATCCTCGAATACATGGCCGTCCAGAATCTCGTGGACAAGCTGCGTGGCCCCATTCTCTGCCTCGTGGGCCCTCCGGGTGTGGGCAAGACGTCCATCGCCAAGTCCATCGCCAGAGCCATGGACCGCGAATTCGTCCGCCTGAGCCTCGGCGGCGTTCGTGACGAAGCGGAAATCCGCGGTCATCGCCGTACCTACGTCGGTGCCATGCCGGGCAAGATTATCCAGTCGCTCAAGCGCTGCGATTACAACAATCCGGTCATGTGCCTTGATGAAGTGGACAAGATGAGCGCCGACTTCCGCGGCGATCCGTCCTCCGCGCTGCTCGAAGTGCTGGACCCGGAGCAGAACTACGCGTTCGCCGACCACTATCTGGATCTGGATTACGACCTGTCCAAAATATTCTTCATCACCACGGCCAACACGCTGGACTCCATTCCCCTGCCGTTGCAGGACCGCATGGAAATCATCCGGCTGCCCGGTTATCTCGAAAACGAGAAGGTGGAGATCGCCAGCAACTTCCTGCTGCCCAAGCAGCTCGACATGCACGGCCTTGACGAAAAGAATCTCAACCTCTCGGACAACGCCACGCTTGAAGTGGTGCGGCGCTACACCCGCGAGGCCGGTGTGCGAAATCTCGAGAGGGAGCTCGCCAATATCTGCCGCAAGGCAGCCATGCAGATCGTGGAAGCCGGAGACCGCGAAAAGACCGTGAACGTCACGGTACAGAACATCTCCAAATTCCTCGGCGTGCCCAAGCATCGTTACGGCGAGCGCGAGGACGAAGCCAGAGTCGGTCTCAGCACCGGACTGGCCTACACCCAGATGGGCGGTGAACTGCTCATGGTGGAAGTGGCACTCATGCCGGGCAAGGGCAAGGTGGAGATCACCGGCAAGCTCGGAGACGTGATGCAGGAGTCCGCCAGAGCCGCTGTTTCCTACCTGCGCTCCCGTTCCGACCTGTTCGGCCTCAAGTCCGACTTCTACAAGGAAGTTGACATGCACGTTCACGTCCCCGACGGCGCAACCCCCAAGGACGGCCCCAGCGCGGGTATCACGCTGGCGACCGCCATCATTTCCGCGCTGATCAACGTCCCCGTGCGCCACGATCTGGCCATGACCGGCGAGATAACCCTGCGCGGACGCGTGCTGCCCATCGGCGGCCTGCGCGAGAAGCTCCTTGCCGCCCACCGCGGACTGGTCAAGACCGTGCTCATTCCCGAGGACAACGAAAAGGACCTCAAGGAAGTCCCGGCCGCCATCCTCAAGGAACTGGAGATCATCCCGGTCAAGAACATGGATCAGGTGTTGGAGCAGGCGCTTATCTGCCCCGATGAAGCTCCGCTTTTCCGCAAGGCCGACGAAGTCGTGCCGCTGACCAGCAGGCTCATGAAGGATGAATCCCGCGAGCCCGCCCACTAGCTAGACGCAATGAAAGTCAAAAGGCCCGGAACCTCGGTTCCGGGCCTTTTTTATTTGGATCCTGAAATCGCTGGATGATCAGTCTTTAGGCAGTTCTTCGTAGTCCTTGGTTTCGGGATTGTAGCAGTAGTAGCAGCGGTCCTTTCGCTGGAAAAAACGAATGAGCACCATCCCGGCGAAGAAACCGCCGATGTGCGCCCACCATGCCACGCTCTGCGTTTTGCCCGCGGCCTCTACCACGCCGGAAACGAGCTGCACCAGCAGCCACGCGGCCAAAAAAAGAATGGCCGGGAATCGGAAGAAGAGGGGGATGATGAAAACCGGGACCAGCGTCAGCACCTGTCCGTGGGGGTAGAGCACCATATAGGCTCCCATGATGCCCGCCACCGCGCCCGATGCGCCGATGATGGACGTGGTGGAGCCCGGCTCCGTAAGAATCTGCACGGACACGGCGGTGAGTCCGCAGATAACGTAGAAGGCCAGCAGCCCCACGTGTCCGGTCACGTCCTCGATGTTGTCCCCGAAAATCCAGAGCATCCACATGTTCATGATGACGTGCAGCCAGCCGCTGTGCAGGAACATGTAGGAGAGCATGGGCAGGGTGCTGTCCGGGTAGCCCGCCCAGGTGGCCCATTCCGGCGAAAGGAACCGTGCGGGAACCACCCCGAACAGGTGCATGAAGTTGAAAAACTCATTCCCCTGCAGGCTGCGCGTGTAGAGAAAGGCGATGGCGTTCAGCGCAATGATCACCAGCACGCTGATGGGCGGATGCACCCTTGGCACGTTGTCCCGGATGGGGATCATCGGTCCTCCTCACCGAACCGGTGGGCCAGCTCGGGCCAGAGGGAAGCCAGTCGCTCACCGACAGCAGCGAGTGTTTCGCGTCGTCGTCGGGTCAGGTCGTTCAGGAACGATTCCACGCTCTGCTGCATTCCTTCCGGCGTACCGGGGTTGTTTACCACCATGTCGCATGCTTCAAGCTTGTCCTGTTCCGGCCACTGCCACGAGTCGAACGTGGCGAGCATCTCGGATGAGAGCCCGCGTTCCTTGCGAAATCGGCCCGTTCGCACGGATTGGTCGCAGTGAACGCACACGCTGAGGTCAACGAGCCCGTTGCGGTGCCAGCCGGACTCCAGCAGAAGCGGAATTTCCGCAAAAGCAAAGGCCGCGTCGGCGTGCCTGCGGAAAAACTCGCGGCAGTCGTGACGAACCATGGGGTGTACCATTTCCATTACTTCCCGGCGTAGGGCATCGGATTCCAGCATGGCTCGAAACAGCGTCTGCTTGTCAACGGAACCATCGGGGGCGGTGTAGCGTCCGCCGAAGCGGCCCCTGATCATTTCCGCGCCGTCGCCGCCGGATGCATAGAGCTTCGCCACGCTTTCGTCGGCGGAGAAGACTGGATGTCCCGCTTCGTGGAGCAGACGGGAGAAATATGATTTGCCGCTGCCGGGCATGCCTGTGATTCCCACTTTGGTGGCGCGGTCGTTGAGGGTTGTGAGCAGAGTGATGAAATCTTTGTGCGGCGGAATGGAAAAGCGCATCCGCTCGCCCGTGTCCGGGTGGTCGATGCAGAGGTGAAAGGCGTGGAGCATCTGCCGTCCGGCTTCCGGATAACCTCGCGCGTCCCAGTCGGCCTGATGCCGTGAACCGTAAGTGCGGTCACCCACCAGCGGATGCCCGATGTGTGCCATGTGAACGCGGATCTGGTGGGTGCGTCCGGTGTGGATGCGCACCAGAACCAGTGAGGCGGAACCGTCCGGGCTCGTTTCCAGAACCTCGTAGTCGCTTCTGGCGTCGCGACCGCCCTTGTCCACCACGGCCATCTTCGTCTTCTGTGACGGATGTCGACCCATGGGCGCGTCGATTTCACCGGTAGAAGGGGAGGGTACTCCGTGCACGATTGCCAGATAGTGCTTGGCAGTGCGGCGTTCGGCAAAATCCTCGGCAAGTTTCAGGCGAGCGGCCTCGTTTCTGGCCACGGCCATGACGCCGGAGGTGTCCTTGTCCAGCCGGTGCACGATGCCCGGGCGCAGGCCATCCATGCCCGAGATGTCCGGTTTCATGTCGGGAAAGCGGGCGAGCAGCCGGTTGACGAGGGTGTCGTCCGGCTCGCCGGGGGCAGGGTGCACTGTGAGTCCGGCAGGTTTGTCCACCACCACGAGGTGAGGGTCTTCATGTATAATATCGAGCGGTCCTGCCTGCGGTTCGGCGCGTTCGGCGTCCTCGGCGGTTTCCGGCGGGGTGAGGCAAAGAAGCTCATCGCCTTCGAGTTTGAGTTTGCCCTTGGTGACGGTACGGCCATCCACGGTGGCACAGCCGGATTCGATCCAGCCGCGTACCCGGCCGCGGGAAACGCCCTGTTTTTCAAGCTCTCTTGCCCAGAACCGGTCCAACCGGGTGCCTTTATCGGCAATGGTGGCGCGGCGTTGGTGGCTGTTTTCGTTCTTTTCCATTATTCCGGGTATATACGTTTGTGTCCGCGAAGTAAACGGACTTTGTTCTTGACATGTCCGGGGGGAATCACTAACCCCTTGACCCGGCCGTTTTCTTCCGCTTACAACAAGAAAATTTGGTTGATGACGAGCCCTTCTTTTTTATCAACCCAAAGCCTCAAGGAGGAGGACCTTGGCGGTACATGTCGTCGAGCATCCGCTCATCAAGCACAAGATCGGCCTGCTTCGCAAGGACGAGATCAGCACCAGCCGCTTTCGCGCGCTGGCTACCGAGATTTCCCGTCTGTTGACCTACGAAGCCACCAAGGACCTTGAGACGGAGAAAGTCACCGTCAAGGGTTGGGCCGGAGACGTCGAGGTTGATTCCATCAAAGGCAAGAAGGTCACCGTTGTCCCCATCCTGCGTGCGGGATTGGGCATGATGGACGGCGTTCTGGACATGGTTCCCGGAGCCAAGGTTTCCGTCGTCGGTTTTTACCGTAACGAGGAAACCCTGCAGCCGGTCGAATACTACGTCAAGCTCGCCAACAAGATGGAAGAGCGTATCGCGCTGATTCTCGATCCGATGCTCGCCACCGGCGGCACGCTCGAGGCTACCATCCAGACCCTCAAGGACAAGGGGTGTACCCGTATCCGCGGCCTGTTCCTTGTCTGCGCTCCCGAAGGGATCAAGCGCATTGAGGAGAAGCATCCCGACGTGGACATATACACGGCGGCCATCGATGACCGACTCAACGACGTCGGTTACATCCTTCCCGGCCTCGGTGATGCCGGGGACAAGATATTCGGCACCAAATAGCCAATTCAAGGGTTCGCAACCGCGGGCCCTTTTTTTTGGGGGAGTGTTTAACCGTTTTCCATTCTGAGGAGGAAATCCTACAATGAGTGTTCATTCCACGCAGTACACATTCAGGCTCAAAGACGCGTTCCTCGGGGCGCAGATGCTCTTTGTGGCCTTCGGCGCGCTGGTTCTCGTGCCGCTGCTCACCGGCCTGAATCCCAACGTGGCCCTGTTCACGGCCGGGCTGGGAACCCTGGCCTTCCAGATCATCACCAGAGGTCGCATCCCGGTGTTTCTGGCTTCGTCCTTCGCCTTCATCGCGCCTATCATCTATGGCGTGGAGACCTGGGGCATCCCCGCGACCCTGTCCGGCCTCGCCGCAGCGGGCGTGTTCTACATCATCCTGAGTTTTCTCATTCGCATCTTCGGCGTCGAGGCGTTGCGTCGGGTGCTGCCGCCCGTGGTCACCGGCCCGGTGATCATGGTTATCGGACTCGTGCTGGCTCCTGTTGCCGTGTCCATGGCGCTCGGCAAGACCGGCGACGGTTCCGCGGTGCTCGTGGTCGAATGGAAGGCGCTCATCATCTCCCTCAGCGCCCTGTGCACGACCATCCTCGTCTCCCTTCTCGGACGCGGCTGGTTCAAGCTCATACCCATTCTCTGCGGCATCACCGTCGGATATCTGTCCTCCCTCTTTCTCGGAGTGGTTGACTTCTCCCCCATTTCCGAAGCCGCATGGTTCGCGGTTCCCAGCTTCGTGATGCCCGAGTTCAGCTGGAAGGCCATCATGTTCATCGTGCCCGTGGCCATCGCGCCCGCCATCGAACACTTTGGCGACGTGCTTGCCATCGGCTGCGTCACCGGCCGCGATTACGTGAAGGATCCGGGCGTGCACCGTACCATGCTGGGCGACGGCGTGGCCACCTCCATCGCTTCCGTACTCGGCGGACCGCCGAACACTACGTACTCCGAAGTCTCCGGCGCCGTGGCGCTGACCAAGGTCTTCAACCCGGCCATCATGACCTGGGCCGCCATCGCGGCCATCCTGCTGGCCTTCGTGTCCAAGCTCGGCGCATTCCTGTCCACCATTCCGGTCCCGGTCATGGGCGGCATCATGGTGCTGCTGTTCGGCGCCATCATGGTCGTGGGCATGAACACGCTGGTCAAGGCGGGGCACGACCTGCTCGAACCGCGCAACCTTGCCATCGTGGCGGTCATTGTCATCTTCGGCGTGGGCGGCATGTCCCTGCCGTTCGGCGGTGAGTTCCGTCTCGGCGGCATCGGCCTTGCCGGTGTGGTCGGCGTGATCCTGAACCTTGTCCTGCCGTGCAAGGACTGCAGCGAGCCTCTTCCCGCAGAAAAGGAAGAATGCAAGACCGAATAATTCGGCCTGCCATTGACGACATTCATACCGCCGGAGCGTAGGTTCCGGCGGTATTTTTATTGGTTTGTCCTGCTGCCTCTGGTATGGATGCCTTTGGAAACGGACCACGGCCACAGTGTAGGTCGTGATCCATAATTGCTCGTAATACTGACTGAAACGACTCTGCTCAAATATATCGACATGGAGGACTTCATGCCCCAAGCTTCTGCGAACGCCACTGGAGAGAACCTGGAAGTGGTCGGCGATTTCACTCGTTGGATCATAGATGTCTGGCACAACGGGTTCGAGGGACTTTCGGCGCAGGATTCGCTGATGGCGCTCGGCATATTTCTGTTCTCGGTTCTGTTTCGCGGCCCGCTCTCCAGACTGCTGCTCGGCAGAATCCAGAACATTCTGGCACGTCTTTTCAAAGCCAATCCGGAGACCATCAACCGCGGATTGAGCGGCCCCATGTCACTGCTGCCGGTTATTCTCGGCTTTTTCATCGCGGTGCAGATCGTGGACTTCAGCGACCGGGCCACGTTTTTTCTGGACAAGCTGACGCGCACGCTGCTGGTCATTTTTGTTTTTTCTTCGCTTTCGGGCATGTCCTCGCAGATTCCGAGGCTGCTGACTCGCCGCAGAGGAACACAGGTGTCGGAATTGGTCTCCGAGTGGGGGACCAAGGGGCTGCGCGTTTCCGTCTGGATCGTGGCCGGAGCGGCCGTCATGCAGATGTGGGGCATCGCCGTTGGTCCGGTCATTGCCGGTCTCGGACTGTTCTCCGTGGCGGTCGGTCTCGGTGCGCAGGACCTGTTCAAGAATCTCATAGCCGGCATGACCGTCGTCACCGAGCGTCGCTACAACATCGGCGACTGGGTCAAGGTCGAGGGCGTGGTCGAAGGCACCGTGGAGCAGATGGGTTTTCGTTCCACCATGGTCCGTCGGTTCGACCTCTGTCCGGTGCATGTGCCCAATACGTACTTCTCGGAAAAACCCATGATCAACTTTTCCAAGATGAAGTACCGTCGCATTTACTGGGTCATCGGCGTTACCTACGATACAACCGTGGACCAGCTCCGCCAGGTGCGCAAGGGCATCGAAGATTACATCCTTGGCAGCGATGACTTCGCCAGCCCATCCGATGCTTCCACGTTCGTACGCATCAACGAATTCTCCGATTCCTCCATAGACATTCTTGTTTACTGTTTCACCCGCACCACGAACTGGGGCGAATGGCTTCGGATCAAGGAAGAACTGGCCTGTCACGTCAAGAAGATGGTTGAGGAAGCGGGGACTTCGTTCGCCTTCCCGAGCACCTCGGTCTATCTCGAAAGCGTCCCGGACGGGCAGCCCGAACGCTTCGTGCAGCCTGCGGACGAGGAATCCGTCTGACCTGTTCAAGGCTTTCCGCTGGCATGATTCATGTCCGGTGCGGCATGGGGGATTTTTGCAGCTGGAAAAACTGAATGCTTTCTGCCGGGTAACCGTTGACAAGTTTTCAGCGGTGCTTAGTTGTCCTTCTGATGCCGCCCGAAGCGGCTGGTATTGAAATCACACCGAGGAACTGACTGATATGGCTAAAAAGGATAACGGACACGACATTCCCGTGAACGGTCACGAAGCCGAAGAGGCCGAAGAAGCCGTGAAAAATGCGGAAACGACCGAGGAACAGGGCGAGGCTCAGGAGCTTTCCCTTTCCGAGGAAGAGCTCAAGCAGCTTTGCAGAGAGCACGTTTGTTCGTGCTGCGACGTGATGAAGGAGGCCGAGAACGAGCGGCTTCGCGCTCTGGCTGATACGGAAAACGTCAAGAAGCGTCTGCAGCGCGAAGCCGAAGACATGAAGCGCTACGCCGCGGACTCCGTGCTGAACGACATGCTCCCCGTGCTGGACAATCTTGATCTGGCGCTGGCCCACACCGACGGGCTGGATGACGCCTGCAAGAATTTCGTCATGGGCGTGGACATGACGCGAAAAAGTTTTCTGGACGCCCTGAAGAATCATGGTGTCGAGCGTCTTGATGCCGCGCAGGGGCAGGAGTTCGATCCCGAATTCATGGAGGCCGTCGGCATGGCCGAAAACCCCGAACTGCCCGATGGCGGCGTGGTTCAGGTGGTGCAGGCCGGATACCGTCTCAAGGGTCGCCTGCTGCGTCCGACCAAGGTAATGGTCAACAAGCTGTAGGAAAAAATCACCGCCGGGGACTTTACAAGCTCTTCGGCGTGCTTAGATGTACAGCAACGTCTCGTTCAAGACACTTAGCGAAATTAAAATAGATTTTTGAGGAGGACACGCGATGGGTAAGATCATCGGAATCGACCTGGGTACCACCAACTCCTGCGTCTACGTCATGGAAGGCAAGGACCCGAAATGCATCAGCAACCCCGAAGGCGGACGGACCACCCCGTCCATTGTAGCCTTTACCGACAAGGAACGTCTGGTGGGCGAAATCGCCAAGCGCCAGGCGGTTACCAACCCCGAGAAAACCGTCTACGCCATCAAGCGCCTCATGGGCCGCGACATGGAAGCCGGCGAGGTTGCCAAGTGGAAGGATCATTGCCCCTACGCCATCGTTCCGGGCAACAACAATGACGCCTGGGTGGAAGTCGGCGGCAAGAAGTACTCTCCGCCGGAAGTCTCCGCCATGATCCTTCAGAAGCTCAAGAAGGACGCCGAGTCCTACCTCGGTGAAGAAGTGACCGAAGCGGTCATCACCGTCCCGGCATATTTCAACGACTCGCAGCGTCAGGCCACCAAGGACGCGGGCAAGATCGCCGGGCTTGAAGTCAAGCGTATCATCAACGAGCCCACCGCAGCGTCTCTGGCCTACGGCTTCGACAAGAAGGCCAACGAAAAGATCGCGGTCTTCGACCTCGGCGGCGGTACCTTCGACGTTTCCATCCTCGAAGTCGGCGACAACGTCGTGGAAGTTCGCTCCACCAACGGCGACACCTTCCTCGGCGGCGAAGACTTTGACCAGCGCGTCATTGAGTACCTTGTCGAAGAATTCAAGAAGGAAAACGGCATCGACCTTTCTCAGGACCGCATGGCCCTGCAGCGTCTCAAGGAAGCTGGCGAGAAGGCCAAGAAGGAACTGAGTTCCTCCATGGAAACCGAGGTCAACCTGCCGTTCATCACCGCCGACCAGAACGGTCCGAAGCACATGATGATCAAGATCGGCCGCGGCAAGCTCGAAGCGCTGGTTTCCGACCTTGTGGACCGCACCGTGGCACCGTGCAAGAAGGCTCTTGAAGACGCCGAACTCAAGGCTTCCGATATCGACGAAGTCATTCTTGTCGGCGGCATGACCCGTATGCCTCTGGTGCAGGAAAAGGTTAAGGAATTCTTCGGCAAGGAGCCCAACCGTTCCGTGAACCCGGACGAAGTGGTTGCCATGGGCGCAGCCATTCAGGGCGGCATCTTCGCGGGCGACGTCAAGGACGTGCTTCTGCTCGACGTCACCCCGCTGTCCCTCGGCATCGAAACCATGGGCGGCGTGATGACCAAGCTCATTGAGCGCAACACCACGATTCCGGCCAAGAAATCTCAGGTGTTCACCACCGCGGCCGATAACCAGCCGTCCGTGTCCATCCGCGTCTTCCAGGGCGAACGCCCCATGACGCAGGACAACATGCTGCTGGGTAACTTCGAACTGACCGGACTGCCCCCGGCACCGCGCGGCGTGCCCCAGATCGAGGTCGCATTCGACATCGACGCCAACGGCATCGTGAACGTGTCCGCCAAGGACATGGGCACCGGCAAGGAACAGTCCATCCAGATCACCGCTTCCTCCGGACTGAGCGAAGACGAGATCGACCGCATGGTCAAGGATGCCGAGTCCCACGCCGAAGACGATAAGAAGAAGCAGGAACTGATCGAGACCCGCAACCAGGCGGACACGCTGATCTACACCACCGAGAAGTCCCTGCGCGACCTTGGAGACAAGGTTGACGCCGAACTCAAGGCCGACATTGAATCCAAGGTCGAGGCCCTGAAGAAGGCCGTGGAGGGCGACGACGTGGAAGCCATCAAGTCTGCCACCGAAGACCTGTCTGCCTCTTCTCACAAGCTCGCCGAGCAGCTGTACGCTCACCAGAACGAACAGCAGGCCGGTGACGCCGGAGCCGCAGGAGCCGCAGGTGCGGCCGGTGCCGACGCCGAAGCGTCTTCCTCCAACGATGACGACGACGTGGTTGACGCCGACTACACTGAAGTCAAGTAGGGCACCTCTTGCCTTACGGCTTCAAGCACAGTATGACATTACCCGGCCCGCATCAGCGGGCCGGGTTTTTTCTTTGCAAGAATCAAACGGGAAGTCCGTCATGATACGTCTACGTGCTACATCCTTTTCGAGACTCGCTGTCTTCGGAATCCTCGCCCTGATGCTCACCGCAATGGGTTGCTCCACCGCAATGTCCCCGAGACCGGACGCCAGGAGCGTGGGCATGATGTCCACGCCGTCACTGCTGGCCGAGGCAGACAAGGTCTGGAATCAGGATGACTACCCCGCCGCGGAGCTGTATTATTCCAAGGCGCTTGAGCGATCCGATCTTTCACAGGCCGTTCGGGCCGAAGCCCTCAGCCGTCTCGGCCAGGCCGCCTATCATAACGGGCATTACCGGCAGGCACGGGAAGCTTTGGAAAAGGCCGCCAACCTCGACCTCGGCGCGCTCTCCGACAGCGGCTGGGAGTTGGCCTACCTCGGCACCCTCAAGGAAACCGGCAACACCGAGCGGCTCAAGAATCACCTCAAGTGGACCCTAGAACAGAAGGCCCTTCCATGGCCGGTGCGGCAGGATGTGGCCGTCTGGTATTCCGGATACTTTGCGGACAAGGGCGACGACCAGCGCGCTCTGGAAGTACTGGCTGGTTTCTACAAGCAGGCCCAGTCCGACGCCGACAGGGCGGCCTTTGAGCGCACTCTGCGCAACGCCACCAAGAATTGGGAAGAGGGCCGGCTCGACGATCTCGCCAAGGTCGCCACGCCCGCCGATCAGCTGCGTTTCCCTTACGCCCTCGTGGCGTTCGAACGAGCCCGCCGCATGGCGGACGACCAGAACCTCTGGCCGCATGCGTGGCGCACCATGCGCGCCGTGGCCAACTCCCCGGAGCTGGTGGACCGCACGTCCCTCGGCGAACTGCTCGCCTCCTATGAAAAGGATTTCGGCATTCCGCGCGTCGGGCTGGTCATCGCGGTTCCACTTACCGGTCCCTACGGACAGGTGGGAGCCTCCATCGTCCGTGGCGTGGGTGTCGCTCAGTGGCAGCTTGCCAACACCGGCGACGATGTGGACGTGCGCGTGCTGAACACCGCCAATCCCGGCTGGGTCAAACGTCTTGAACAGCTTCCGGAAAGCTACTCCGTTGTAGGTGGCCCCCTCCGGGGATCCGAGTTCAAACGTCTTGAAGAAGGCCTGCCCGGACGCCGAATCATCGATACCCGCGCCGTCTTCGGCTTCATGCCCGGCCTCGGCGAAGCGGAAGAGGGCGATGACGCGTGGCGCTTCTTCGCCAGCCGTGAGGACGAGGTGAAAAGCCTTGTCCAGATGGCGGCGGGTGAGCTCGGCATCAAAGACTTTGCCGTCCTTTATCCGCGCGAAGACTTCGGGCGGGCTATGGCCAAGATTTTCTACAAGGAAGCCACGCCGCTTGGCGTACATATCCGCGGCATGGAGTCTTACGACCCGAAGGATCTGCCGAGCTGGAACAACAGCATAGCCGAGCTGCTCGACGTCCCTGACGACTTCAGCGAAAACAAGGAAGCGCCGCTTCCGCTGCCGGATTTCGGGGCCGTCTTCGTTCCCGACGGCTGGCGACAGGCCCAGAACCTGCTCCCGAACTTCTTCTTCTATGAAGGCGAGCAGCTGATCTACCTCGGCCCCAGCCTCTGGAGCCGCGCACTCGATCGCGCCAAGAACATCGACGAGCATTACTACCGACTCGCCGTCTGTCCCGGCGCGTGGTGGAAGGGCAGTTCCGGAGCCAGGAATCTTCAGGACGCCCTGCGTCACGAAGGGCTTGGGCGCGCCGATTACTGGGTGGCCCTCGGATACGACTTCACCCGTTTTGCCGCCCGCATGGGCGTGCTTCCGGCGGGTTTCGATGCCGAAGACGTGAACGAACGCCTCGCTTCGGCGGCCGCCATGGATTTCAGCATGGCTCCCATCAGCTGGAACGAGGAAGGCGTGGCCTCGCAGGAACTGTATCTCTTCAGTCCGCGCTCCCATGGCAAGAATCTTGCCGATCCGCAGAAGCTCAAGGCAGGCGTCAAGCGCGCCACCGAACGCCGCCTGCACCGCGCGGAAGTCTACAAGGAACGCATGAAAGAAAAGGCAGAGGGCGAACAGTAGCCCCGTTGCAATCGCAAGGAGACCTCAAGATATGAAGATTAGCCCGGAAGAAGTCGCAAAGGTCGCCTCTCTGGCGCGGCTGGAACTCGGCCCGGAAAAGATAGAGGAATTTACCAGCCAGCTCGGCGATATCCTCGAACATATGGACAAGCTCGGCGAACTGGATACCGAAGGCGTGGAGCCCATGTTTTCCCCGGTGGAGCAGGTGAGCGTCACCCGCGAAGACAAGGTCCGTAAGGAACACACCCGCGAAGAGGTGCTCTCCAACGCCCCCGAGACCGACGGCAAGTTCTTCATCGTCCCCCGCATCGTCTAGCACAGGAATCAGCACAACCATGTCCGAACTTCATTACAAGACGCTGAGCGAAACCGCCGCCATGCTTCAGGCGGGAGAAATCACTGCCGAACAGGCTGTTCAGGCCTGCCTCGACCGCATCGAAGCCACCGAGCCCTCGGTCAAGGCGCTCATCTCCGTGCAGGGCGAGCAGGCCCTTGCCAAAGCCCGCGAACTCGACGGTCAGGGGCCGGATCCGGCAAAGCCGCTCTGGGGCGTGCCCATGGTCCTCAAGGATCTGCTCACCACCAAGGGCGTCACCACCACCTGCGCCTCGAAGTTCCTCGAAAACTTCGTGCCCTTCTACGACGCAACCGTGGTCGAAAAGCTCGACGCGGCGGGAGCCATCTGCATTGCCAAGGCGAACATGGACGAATTCGCTATGGGCTCCTCCACCGAGAACTCCGCATATTTCAAGACCGCCAACCCATGGGACCTCGAACGCGTCCCCGGTGGTTCCTCCGGCGGATCCGGCGCTACCGTGGCAGCGGGGCAGTGCGCCGCCGCCCTCGGCACCGACACAGGCGGCTCCATCCGCCTGCCCGCCAGCTTCTGCGGCGTGACCGGCCTCAAGCCTACCTACGGCCGAGTCTCGCGCTATGGCATGGTAGCCTTTGGTTCATCCCTCGATCAGATCGGCCCCATGGCTCGCAGTGTCGAAGACTGTGCCCGCGTCCTGCAGGTCATCGCCGGACATGATCCCAAGGACTCCACCAGCGTGGACTGCGAAGTGCCCGACTATCTCGCAGGACTTGACCGCAAAGACCTCTCCGGTCTGACCATCGGCCTGCCCGAACAGTATTGGCCCGACCCGGACAAGGAAGGCGGCCTGTCCCCCGAAGTTGAACAGGCCTGCCGCAACGCCGTCGCCAAGATGGAAGAACTCGGCGCCAAGACAGTCCCCGTACAACTCGGCCTGACCGATTACGCCATCGCGACCTACTACATCATCGCCATGGCAGAAGCGTCCTCCAACCTCTCGCGCTTTGACGGCATCCGCTACGGCAAGCGCGCCGAAAACGCCGAAGAGCTCATTGATCTTTATACCAAAAGCCGCACCCAAGGCTTCGGCGACGAAGTGCAGCGCCGCATCATCATAGGATCCTACGTCCTCTCCGCAGGCTACTACGACGCCTACTACGGAAAGGCCGCCAAGGTCCGCCGCCTCATCCGCCGCAACTTCGACAAGGCCTTCGAATCCTGCGATCTCATCGCCGGCCCCGTCTGCCCGACCACGGCTTTCAAATCCGGCGAAAAAGCCGATCCGCTGCAGATGTATCTCATCGACATCTTCACCATCTCCTGCAACCTCGCAGGACTGCCCGGCATGAGCATGCCCGTCGGACTCGGTGCCGACACCAACATGCCCATCGGACTTCAGCTGCTCGGCCCGTCCTTCAGCGAAGACCTTATGCTTTCGGCGGCGAACACCCTTGAAAAGAACCTCCCGCCGATGCCCATCCCGGGGCTGTAGGCGAGAGAGCTATGCATGTTCAAAGGGCGTCCCTGATGGGGCGCTCTTTTTTTGTGGGAAGGGCCTCCGGCGGCTCTCCGAGGGTGCCTTCGGCAGGACCAAAGGGGCGGGCCCCCTTTGGAAACCCTGGCTTGTTTTTGCTCTTGCCGGGAGTACGGTCGCGCTTCGCGACGCCCGCACTCCCGGCAAGAGCAAAAACGGAGTGGGAAACGGCAGGGTAGTGCTGTGGGAATGATGTTTGTTCAGGGTATGTTTTCCGTCCTCCATATTCAGGCCCCCGGCCGGATGTCGCGTTAGCGCATCCGGCCGGGGGCCTGAATATGGAGGACCGCCAAGGGTCCAGGGGGATTATCCCCCTGGCGGGTGCAGGGCAGCGCCCTGCCCGCCGGAGGCAATGCGCGTCAGCGCATCACATTACAATTTGAGGTTCCAGTCCGCCCAGACCTGTTTGCGCCAGTTCTGGAAGGCCTCGGCGAAATTCTCAAGGGGCAGTTCGCCTTTTTCGCCGGTCTTGCGGTTCTTGCATTCGACCACGCCGTTCTTGAGTCCTTTTCCGCCGAGCGTCAGCTGGATGGGGTAGCCGATGAGGTCGGCGTCGGCGAACTTGACTCCGGGGCGGTCCTTGCGGTCGTCGAGGGCGGCGTCCACGCCGAGGGACTTGAGTTCGGCATAGAGTTCCTCGGCCTTGGCGTTGACGGCTTCGTCCTTGCCGCCGAGGGAGATGATCGCGGCTTCGAAGGGCGCGATGGTCGGGGGAAAGACGCAGCCGCTTTCGTCGTGGTTCTGCTCGATGGCGGAGGCGACGATTCGGGAAACGCCGATTCCGTAGCAGCCCATGACGAGGTGCTTTTCCTTGCCGTTCTCGTCGAGGAACTTGGCGTCCATTTTTTCGGAATATTTGAGTCCGAGCTTGAAGACGTGTCCGACTTCGATGCCCTTGGTGAACTCGATGGCCTGTCCGCATTCGGGGCAGGGGTCGGTTTCTTCGATCATGCGCAGATCAACGAATTCGGTGACGTTGCAGTCGCGGCCGAGGGACAGGTGCTTGACGTGGGTGTCGGCGTCATTGCCGCCGGCGATCCAGTCGGTGTCCTGACAGAGTTCGAGGTCTGCGTAGACGGGCACGTCTTCGGGGAGTGAGTGCGGGCCTGCGAAGCCGACGGGTGCGCCGGTGAGTTTGCGCACGAGCTTTTCGTCGGCGAAATCCACGTCGTTGCCGCCGGTGGCGTTGCGCAGTTTGACGTCGTTGAGTTCGCGGTCGCCGCGTACGAGGGCGGCCACAGGTTTTTCGTCCACCACGAGCAGCAGCGTCTTGACCACCTTGGAAGCGTCGGTGCCGAGGAATTCACAGACTTCGACCACGGTGTGCTTGCCGGGGGTGGCGACCTTTTCGAGCGCGGGAATGTCCTCGTCGCAGCGGCAGGTGCCGTTGGGGGCGTTGACCTTGGCTTTTTCAAGGTTGGCGGCAAAGTCGCAGGACTTGCAGGATGCGATGGTGTCCTCGCCGGTCTCTGCCAGCACCATGAATTCGTGGGAGAAGTCGCCGCCGATGGCGCCGGAGTCTGCCTGTACCGGCTTGAAGCGCAGGCCGATGCGGGCAAATGCCTTCTTGTATGCCTCGAACATGTTCCAGTAGGAGGCTTCGGCGCCGGCTTCGTCCTTGTCGAATGAGTAGGCGTCCTTCATCATGAACTCGCGCCCGCGCATGAGGCCGAAGCGCGGACGAATTTCATCACGGAATTTGGTCTGTATCTGATACAGGTTGATCGGCAGCTGCTTGTAGGAGCGGATTTCGCCGCGCACGAGGTCGGTGATGACTTCCTCGTGGGTCGGGCCGAGGCAGTAATCGCGGCCGTGGCGGTCGTTGAAGCGCAGCAGTTCCTTGCCGTAGTAGTCCCAGCGGCCGGTCTCCTGCCAGAGGTCGGCGGGCTGGACCATGGGCAGGAGCACTTCCATGGCTCCGGCGTTGTCCATTTCCTCGCGAACGATGGCGGCGACCTTGTTCAGGGCGCGAAGGCCCAGCGGCAGATAGTTGTAGATGCCGCTGGTGAGCTTGCGGATCATTCCGGCGCGGATGAGCAGCTTGTGGGAGACCACCTCGGCTTCCGAGGGGGCTTCCTTGAGGGTCGGGATATAATAGTTGGAAAGCTTCATTTAGCCTTTTCTCCTTTCTTCCAGGAATGATTCGATTTCTTTCATGAATTCGGGCAGCAGGTTCTCGTCGCCCCTGACCTTGCGCACCACCTCGCCCTTGCGGAAGATGATGCCGAGGCCACGTCCGCCGGCGATACCGATGTCGGCTTCGCGCGCTTCGCCCGGCCCGTTGACCACGCAGCCCATGACGGCGACGGTGAAATCTTCCTCGACGGTCTTCAGGGCGTCTTCCACTTTTTCGGCCAGTCCGATGAGGTCGATGTTGGTCCGTCCGCAGGTGGGGCAGGAGATGATCTCGGGACCGCGTCTGCGGAGTTCGAGGGAGCGCAGTATCTCCCATGCCACGCCTACTTCGGCCACGGGGTCGTGGGTCAGGCTGACGCGCAGGGTGTCGCCGAGCCCCTGCCAGAGCAGGATGCCCAGTCCCACCGAGGACTTGACCGCGCCCCGCACGAGGGTTCCGGCTTCGGTGATGCCGATGTGCAGGGGGTAGTCGGTCTTTTCTGCCAGCAGGGAGTATGCAGCGATGGTGTTGAGTACGGACGAGGATTTCAGGGAAATCTTGGTGTCGTGAAAGCCGCGTTTTTCAAGCAGGGCCACGTGTTCCAGTGCGCTTTCGACCATGGCCTCGGGCGTGGGGCCGCCGTACTTGGCGAGTAGTTTCTTGTCCACGGAGCCACTGTTGACGCCGATGCGAATCGGCGCGCTGCGGTCCTTGGCGGCGTCCACCACCGCATCCACCTTGTCGGCGCTGCCGATGTTTCCGGGGTTGATGCGAAGCGCGTCTATCCCGGCATCCAGCGCCGCAAGGGCCAGACGATGGTCGAAATGGATGTCCGCAACCAGCGGCACGGGCGACTGCGACTTGATCTGCGCAAGCACCGCCGCGGCCTTGTCATCCGGCACGGCGAGCCGGACGATTTCACACCCGGCGTCCGCCAGTGCGAGAATCTGGCTCACCGTGGCGATCGCGTCGCGCGTGTCGGTGTTGGTCATGCTCTGCACGCGTACGGGATTGTCCCCGCCGATGCCCACGCCGCCGATATCTATGGCTCTCGTCCTGTTACGCTTCATAAGGACGGGGACAATACCCCAAAACGCCCCGCAAGCCAAGAGCGGGAAGCGGTTCCGGGATTTTCAGGGTGCGGCGGAAAGGGGCGTTGCAGCGAGCTGGCAAAGGGGTTGTCGATAATCACGAAAAGCGGACTCCCTTTCGCTTGCCTCACCGTGGCGGGAACCTGTATTCAGGGGATTGAATCAATCGGGAGAAACACGCTTTGTCAGCCATATTATCCGTTTCCGAACTCACCCGCGCGGTCAAGGACCTGCTTGAGGCCGAATTCCCCTTCGTCTGGGTGCGCGGCCAGATCACCAATCTCGGGCGGCCCGCCAGCGGGCATCTCTACTTTTCCCTCACCGATGGCGACTCATTGGTTAACGTGGTCTGGTTCAAGGGCGCCCAGCGCAGCGCGGAACCGGTCAGCAGAGGAGGCGAGGCCGTGAATCCCCTCACCGGCGAGGTGGAGGAGGAAAAGCCGCAAAGCCTGGCCGATGCGTTGGAGGACGGCATGGAGGTGCTCTGTGCCGGACGGCTCAACGTGTACGAGCCGCGCGGCCAGTATCAGCTGGTGGCCGAACTGGTGCAGGAGCAGGGCGTTGGCGATTTGCGCATGGCCTTTGAAGCCATGAAGCGCAAGCTGGCGGCCAAGGGATATTTCGAGGAAGACCGCAAAATGCAGATTCCGCGGGAGCCTGCTCGGGTTGCCGTGGTCACCTCGCCCACTGGTGCGGCAATTCGCGATTTTCTGCGCATTGCATCCACACGCGGAGTGGGCAGTGAAATTCGAATTCAGCCCACTGCTGTGCAGGGCGAGGCCGCGCCGGAGCAGATAGCGGCGGCGCTGGACGCCGTGGGCGACGAGGGTTGGGCGGACGTGGTGGTGCTCATCCGTGGCGGCGGTTCGCTGGAAGACCTGTGGGCCTTCAACACCGAGGTGGTGGGCGAGGCCATCTACCGTTCGCGCATTCCGGTTGTATGCGGGGTGGGGCACGAGCCGGACGTGAGCATCGCGGATTACGTTGCCGATCTGCGGGTGGCGACGCCGTCCCATGCCGCTCAGGTCATCTGGAAGGATCGTGACACCATGCTTCAGGAGGTGGACCGGCTTGAAATGGACCTGACGCGCGCCTACCTCAAGACACTGGACGGGCACGAGCACGAATTGAAGCAGCTCCGGCGTGCGTTGGCGTGGCTGTCTCCCGTGCGACGCCTGGATCGCAGCACCGAGCAGGTCCGTTCGCTGGCTCTGCGGCTTGAGCGACTGGGCCGGGCGCACTATGAGTCCCGCCGGGAGCAGGCCGCACGCTGGACCGGACGGTTGACAAGGGCGTTCGGCACCGCCGACGTGGAGCGCGCCGTCGGGACGCTTCAGGACTATGCCGAGCGTATGCGCGACGCATCCCTGAGGCGCGTGGAGGACCGGGGTCGCGAGCTGGAGCTTGCCAAGGCCAATCTGGCGGGGCTGGATCCGGAGGCGCCCTTGCAGCGTGGCTACAGCCTGATCCGCATCGGTGACGACGGGCCGTTTTTGCGCAGCCCGGACGAAGTTGCCGACGGCGACCGTCTGAGCATCCGCGTGCGTGACGGAAACCTTGCCGCAAGGGTTGAGAAGGAAGGCCCGGAAGGGTAAGGTCTGCGCATGCAAGGATATAAACGATTTTTCATAATTGCGGCTATGTTGCTCCTGCCCGTGCTCGCGCATGCGCAGAGCGTGGGGCTTCAGGACGGAGACGAGGCCGGTTTCGAAAACGCCACGGCCTCTGAGCCCGAAGCGGAACTCGTGCTGGCTCATCCGGAAACCGTGGCACTGGGCGATCCGTTCGCGGTGCGCCTGACCTCGACCGTCCCGCTGGAGGATGTGTCGATTCACTGGGACGGCCGCAACATCGCGCCATCCATTTCCGTATGGAACGACAAGCACGTTGCGCTGGTCATGCTCGGAACCGACGTGCTCAACGCCAAACCGGGCGAGAAGAGTCTCGTGGTCACGGCTTCGGCTGGCGACGCGTCTCGGGAATTCAAGGAAACGGTCACTATCAAGGACCGCAAGTTTCCTAGACAGGACCTGAAACTGCCGCCCAAGATGGTCACCCCGCCCAAGGAAGTGCTGGATCGCATCGCCCGGGAACGCAAGGTCATCGCCAAGGCCCGCGACCATTACAGCGCCGAGCGTCACTGGACACTGCCGTTCTACCGCCCGGTGCGCGGCGAGGTCTCCAGCGATTACGGTCTCCAGCGGTTCCTCAACGGCAAACCGCGCAATCCACATCGCGGAATGGATTTCCGTTCGCCCATGAAGAATCCCATCAAGAGCGTGGCCGACGGCGTGGTCACCCTTGTGGATGATCATTACTATGCGGGAAAATCCGTCTATGTGGATCACGGCAACGGGGTGGTGAGCATGTATTTCCACCTTTCCGAGCCCACCGTGAAGGAAGGTGACAGCGTCGAACGCGGGCAGACCGTGGGCCTTACCGGCGCCACCGGACGCGTTACGGGGCCGCATCTGCACATGTCCATCGCCGTGCAGGGACGGCTGGTGAATCCGGCTCCGCTGTTCAAGACGAGCGCGGACGATCTGCTCAAACAATAGGTTTTGCCACGGGCCGTTTCCTCATGTGGAGGCGGCCCGCATCATGTCAAATATACCGGCCCGGACCGGCGACAAGGCGACGCGCGTCGCTGGAGGCGCACAGTATGTCTGAACCGACTTTTGAAAAGAAACTGGAACGGCTTCGCGAGATCGTGGAGCGCCTTGAGCGCGGCGAACTGCCCCTTGAAGAGGGCGTCTCCCTTTACAAGGAAGGCCTTGAACTCGCCAAGGGATGCGGCGGCCACCTGGAAAAGGCGCGTCATGAGGTCAAGATCGTCAGCGAGGGGCTGGTCAAGGAATTCGAGGCGCTGGATGCGCCACTGGAGGAGGAAGACTAGTGTCCGTCAAAGACGAACTCATGCGGCGTGCCGCCGAAGTGGAAACCTTTCTTGAAGGCTGCCTGAAGGACCGGGATATCCCGGATTCGCTGCGCGAAGCCATGGAATACAGTCTGCTTGCGGGCGGCAAGCGTCTGCGGCCGGTGCTGGTCCTTTCGTGGTGCGGGATGCTCGGCGGCGAGCCGGACAGGGCCATGCCGTTTGCCGCGAGTCTCGAATGCATCCATACCTACTCGCTGGTGCACGACGATCTGCCCGCCATGGATGATGACGATCTCCGGCGCGGCAAGCCCTCGAATCACAAGAAATTCGGCGAGGCCGAGGCCATCCTCGCGGGTGACGGATTGCTTACCGAAGCCTTCACGCTCATGACCGAAAGCGCGCTGGAGAAAGGGCTTCCCGCCTGTGACGTGCTGCGGGCCGTGAACGTGCTGGCGCGTTCCGCCGGAGCCGGTGGCATGGTCGGCGGCCAGTCGGTGGACATGGCCCAGACCGGCCGGGCGGGGCAGGTCCCGCTGGAAGAGCTTCAGGCCATGCATGCCATGAAGACCGGCGCGCTCATCACGGCCGCGTGCGAATGCGGCGCGATTCTCTCCGGCAGGGGCGAAACGCACGAGCTGGCCGCGCGGGCCTTCGGCAAGGCCGTGGGCGTGGCTTTTCAGATCGTGGATGACGTGTTGGACGTGGTGGGCGACGAGAAGACCCTCGGCAAGCCCGTGGGCAGCGATGAAGGGGCCGGAAAGAGTACCTATCCGTCGCTTGTGGGGCTGGAGCGGAGCATGGAGCTGGCCCGGGCCCACGTGGACGGCGCGCTGAAGCATCTTGAGCCGTATGAGGGCGCTGATGCGGAATTCCTCGGGGAACTGGCTCGTTACATTGTGGACAGAGTTCAATGATTGGACTATGGTCTCTGCGCTCATGACCAAGGAAGAAAAGACCAAACCCGCACTATTGCCCAGCATCGAAGGGCCCCGCGATGTCCAGAGGCTGGAGCCGGACGAACTCAAGATTCTGGCAGAAGAGCTTCGGCAGACCATCATTGGACAGGTCTCCGGTGGCGGCGGTCATCTGGCCCCGTCGCTCGGCGTGATCGAGCTGACGCTTGCCCTGTTCCGCGCCTTCGACTTCGAGCGTGACCGCATCGTCTGGGACGTGGGGCATCAGGCCTACGCCCACAAACTGCTTACCGGACGCTATTCGCGCTTCGATACCCTTCGCCGCAAGGATGGACTCAGCGGCTTCCCCCGCATGGAGGAAAGCCCTTACGACCATTTCGGTGTCGGGCATTCGTCCACGTCCATATCCGCCGCGCTCGGCATGGCCATGGCCCGTGACCTGAAGGGCGAGAACCACGAGGTGGTCTCGGTCATCGGCGACGGCTCCATGACAGCAGGGCTGGCCTATGAGGGACTCAATCAGGCTGGCGGAATGGGCCGCAAGATGGTCGTGGTGCTCAACGACAACGAGATGTCCATCTCCAGAAACGTGGGCGCCCTGTCCTCCTTCCTGAGCAGGAAACTGAGCACGCCGCTGCTGCAGCGCTTCAAGGACGAAGTGGAGCAGTGGGTGAGCGGTGTTCCCAAGTTCGGCGACGAGCTGGCCATGTACGTCAAACGCTCCGGCGACTCCCTCAAGACGTTCTTCACTCCGGGGATGCTCTTCGAGGCGTTTCGTTTCACTTATGTCGGCCCCATCAACGGGCACGACATGGGCGAGATGGTCAAGGTCTTCGAACAGGTCAAACGCATCGACAAGCCGGTGTTGGTCCACGTCCTCACCAAGAAGGGCAAGGGCTACGAACCAGCCGAGAACAATCCGACATATTTCCATGGCGTGGGGCGCTTCGAGCCGGAAACCGGCTTGGCGCGCAAGTTCTCCGGCCCCGGTCTGCCGTCCTACACGGAAATTTTCGGCGACATGCTGTGCCGTCTGGCAGACAAGGACGAGCGCATCATGGCCATCACCGCCGCCATGCCCGAGGGCACCGGCACGGACTGCTTCCGCAAGAAGCATCCCGAGCGGTTCGTGGATGTGGGCATCTGCGAACAGCACGCCGTTACCTTTGCCGCGGGACTCGCCACGCAGGGCTATCGCCCGGCAGTGGCCATCTATTCGACCTTCATGCAACGCTCTTATGATCAGATCGTGCACGACGTCTGCCTGCAGAATCTGGATGTGAAATTCTTCCTTGATCGCGGTGGACTCGTGGGCGAGGACGGGGCCACGCATCATGGCACCTTCGACATGAGCTTTCTGCGGCACATCCCGAACCTCACGCTCATGGCTCCCAAGGACGAAGCGGAACTGGCGCGCATGATGGTCACCGCATTCTCCACCCAGGGTCCGGTTGCGGTCCGTTATCCGCGTGGAACCGGCGTGGGGGCGGAAGTGGAAGACGATCCCAAACCGTTCGAACTCGGCGAAGGCGAAGTGGTTCACGAGGGCGAAGACGCGCTTGTGGTGGCCGTCGGTTCGCGGGTGTATCCAGCCATGGAAGCCGCGATGGAGCTGGAAACCGAGGGACGCGGCGTCACGGTTTTCAACGCACGCTTCATCAAGCCCCTGCCGGAAAAGCAGATCCTTGAGCTGGTCAATCGCTTTGACCGCGTGCTCGTTGTCGAGGAAAACGCCAAGGCCGGCGGGTTCGGTTCCGCCGTGTTGGAACTGATTGCCGACAACGGTCTGCTCGCGGGCAAGAACGTACAGCGTCTGGGCATTCCCGATGAGTTCGTGGAGCACGGCACCCAGAAGGAACTGCGCGCCATGCTCGGCATCGACAAGGTGGGCATCCGAAACGCCGTCAGCGCGCTGTTCGACTAGTCCCCCGGGCCTTTTTCAAACGCCTCCCGTATCTTTTCGACGCGTCTGCGGTTCGCGCCGAGGTCCCAGTATCCCACACGGGACGCTGAACGGACATGTATCGCCTTGTCCTCTTCCTGCAGCAGAAACGACACGTCGTCTACGAAACCGAAAAGTTTCGTTGTAAATTCGGCCTGAAAACCTTCGGGGTTCGATGAGACGATTGTAGCCCCTTCCAATTTTTCCACGATGCGTTTGAGTCGGTTAAGCGCCTCTTCGCCCGACCCTTCGAAGGTCAAGGGGGCGATATGATGGTCCGGATCGCTTTCCAGACTGTTCACGCAGTTGGGTGTATTCGGACACGGATCCAGCGGCGTCTGCTTCACGGGCGATTCTCCGGGGGCGGCCTCGCAACCTGCAAGGGTCAGGACCAAAATGAGGGGAATGATTTTTCGAATGTTCATTTCTCCCCTGTACCATGCCTAGACGGCGAGTTCCATGTTGACACCGCCGATGATTCGTCTACCTTCCGGTTCCACAGGAGGATGTAAAAATGAATCAGTGCCCTTGCGGTTCCGAAAGGAAATACGACGAATGTTGCGGACCCATCATCAGCGGCGAAGCGGCGGCTCCCACTGCCGAAGCCCTGATGCGTTCGCGTTACAGCGCTTATGTTGTCGGCGCCATTGACTATCTCAAGGACAGCCTGGCTCCGGAAAGCCACGGCGATCATGATGAGGAATCGGTCCGCGAGTGGTCCGAATCCGCCGAATGGCTCGGCCTGAGCATCGATGCCACCAGCCTCGGGCTGGAGAGCGATGAGACCGGCGTTGTGGACTTCACTGCCCGTTATCGCCAGAAGGGGCAGAACGTGGAATACCGCGAGCGCAGCACCTTCGAAAAGCGTGACGGAAAATGGCTCTACGTGGACGGCCATGCGCTGCCGCCCGAGACCTATGTGCGCGAGACCCCCAAGGTGGGACGCAACGAGCCGTGCCCCTGCGGGTCCGGCAAGAAGTTCAAGAAGTGCTGCGCCTGATTGGCTTTTGAAACAATGAAAGGCCCGGAATGCTTGTGCGTTCCGGGCCTTTTCCTTTTCAGCTTTGACCGGGATCAGATGATGCTGCCGAAAGGGTTCTCCCCTTTTATGCGGACCTCGGAGGCCTTGGGGGCCGGGCCAGAGTCGTTCAGGGTGAACTCCACTTCCTCACCCGGATGCAGGGTCTGAAAGCCGTTGCGGAATATCTCGGTGTAATGGACGAAAATATCCTCGCCGTCCTCGGCGGTGATGAACCCGAACCCTTCCCGCTCGTTGAACCAGCTGACCTTTCCGGTGCTCCGCATCGCATGACTCCCGTGTGAATTCTTTTTATCCGTTCATAGCACCGTGGCCTGTTCCCGGCAACGTGGTCCCTAACCGGGAGCTTCGGTTATTTCGATGCAGCCGTTCGCCATGTGAAGACGGCGGTTCACGCTCTGCGGAAAGTCTCCTTCATGATGCGAAATAAGGATAACGGGCATCCCGCAACGGATGAGTTGGTCAAGGGTATGCCGCATGGACTGTCGTGATTCCGCGTCCAGCCCGGAGAGCGGTTCGTCCAGAAGCAGCAGCCACGGTTCGCCGGCTATGGCCCGAGTCAGCAGCACGCGCCTGCGCTGGCCGTGGGAGAGTGTCTCCATGCGCCGCTCGGCAAGCTCCGGCAGTCCGGTAAAGGCAAGCAGTTCCCGCGCACGCTCCTGTTGGACCGCGCTTGGGGTTTCGTAAAGCCCGACGGTCCCGAACATACCGGAAAGCACGGTCTCCAGCACCGTGTCGCGGCAGTGCGGCAGGCGGGCGAACAGTCCGTGCATCTCGGGTGAGACAACGGCCATGCGTCTGCGATGCGTCTCCCCTGTGCCGGTGCCGCCGAACCGTTCCACAGTGCCTTCGTCCGCAAAGGGGGCCACGTCGCCGAGTATCAGTTTGAGAAAAGTACTTTTGCCCGCGCCGTTGTCGCCCGATACGGCCCACGCCTCGCCGGGGAGCATGGTGAAGTCGATGGCGTGAAGAATCTTTTGTCCGTGCATGACCACGTCGGCATCCCGGATGCGTACGATGAAGTCCATGAGGGCGGGTTTCGGCAGCAAAGGACAGTGAAGTGTCTCGCCGGAGGCACCCGGTTCAGCGTGCTTGCCGAGATGAACGGTCTGTCGGATGCAGCCGGGGAGGTCCTTCCTGCGGTGTGCCGTGACTACGAGGGTGGCTCTTTCCGCCAGTGTTTCCAGTAGCTCCATCGCAGTTTTCCGGGATGGCGCGTCCAGTCCGTCCATGCACTCATCCAGAAGGATGACGTCTGGTTCCGGCGCACAGGCGCGGGCCATCAGCACACGACGCAACTGACCGGTGGACATGGCGCGGGCAGGGATGTCCGCAAGCTCGGCCGCCCGCATTCTCCTCAAGGCCGTGTCCGCCTTTGCCAGCATTTTCGCGTCGGGCTGCTCGTAAAGCAGCGGCGTATCGAAAAAGCCCGCGAGCACGATTTCCCGGCCAGTGGCCTTGCCCCCGGAGTCTTCGTAAAAGTCCTGCATGTCGCCTGAAACCATGCCGATGCGGTGGCGCAATCCGAGCGGATCATTCTGTACGCCGTTTTCCGTCTCGAAGGTGCGACTGAATTCGTTGTCGGGCGGCATGTCGCCGCGAATGACACGGAGCAGGGTCGTCTTTCCGGCCCCGTTGGGGCCGAGCACAGCGGTATGACTTCCCGGTGTGATGGCGACCGAGGCGTCTTCAAGCAACTTTCTACCTTCGCGGGTGACACTGGCGTTGGATATCGTGATGCGCAACATGCCCGGATGGTTGCGCGAAACGTCCGAGGATGCAAGCAGAATGCGCTTTGCAAAAACCGATCGCGCCCTGTACCTTCGGCTCATGACCGAAACAGTGGCCCTTGCCCGCATCATGGAATACGAATCGCAACTGCTGGACGCGGCGGTTGAACTGCTCATGGACGAAGCCGGATTCCGGCCATCGCGCGGCGAGCGCGTGCTGGTCAAGCCGAATCTGGTCAACTCCACCAACGCGGCCGTGTCCTGCACGCATCCGCTGGTGGTGCGCGCAGCCTGCCGTTTCCTGCTGGATAGGGGCGTGCGCGTCACCGTTGCCGACTCCCCGGCCTTCGGCTCCGCGGCGCAGGTGGCGAAGGCGTCAGGGCTTGTCGAAGCGCTGAAAGCGCTTGGCCTTGAGGTTCGGGGGCTTGCCGCTGCGCAGAAGACCACGCTGCCGTGCGGTGTGGAAATAGGTGTCTCCAGACATGCCTTGGAGGCCGAGGCCATTCTGAACGTGCCGAGACTCAAGGCACACTGCCAGATGCGGGTGACCGGGGCGGTCAAGAACCTGTTCGGCTGCGTGAGCGGCGCGCGAAAGGCGTTGGCGCACAACCGGCTGGGCAATCGTCCGGATCTGTTCGCCGCCATGGTGGTGGACATCTGCGAGCTGGTGCCGCACAGCGTCTCCCTCATGGATGCAGTGCGCCCCATGCATCGAAACGGCCCCGTAAAAGGGGAGGCCTACGAGCTGGGAATGCTCGGAGCTTCCGCATCACCGCACGCCGTGGACGCCATGGTCTATGAAATGCTGAATCTTTCCCCTTCGCAGGTGCCGCTGTGGGCCGAGGCCCTGCGCCGCGATTTGCCCGGTGCGCAGCCCGGCGAGCTGCGGTATCCCCTTGAGCGGCCGCAGAGCTTCGATGTGTCGGGCATGGTCATCCCCGGGAAACTGGAGCCCGTTCGCTTTGATCCGTTCAGGGTTTTCAAGGGCCGTATCAAGAGCCTGAAAAAACGTCTTTGCGGGGATTGAGTTCCCTTGCTTCGGATGCCTGTCGGCGGTAGTGTCTGCTCATGAATTCGGGCGAAACGGACATGATACGGCGCAGGTACGCCGTGAGTGGGCAGGTACAGGGCGTCGGCTTTCGGCCTTTCGTCTATCGTATCGCCTCGGAGAACGGGGTGACGGGGACCGTGCTCAACGGTTCGCAGGGTGTGCTCGCGGAGGTGCAGGGCAGCCGTGCGCAGGTGGACGGCTTCGGCCGTGATCTGGCAGAAAAGGTGCCGCCGCTGGCCCGCATCGTCTCGCTTGCGTCCGAGGATCTGACCCCGGTGACAGGTGAGGATTCCTTCGAGATCATCGCCAGCGAGGGAGGAGAAGGGCACGATGTGCTCATCAGCCCGGACACCGCCACCTGCCCGGATTGTCTTGCGGATATGCGTGATCCGGAGAATCCACGCTACCGCTATCCGTTCACCAACTGCACCAATTGCGGCCCGCGCTACACCATCACACGCTCCATTCCCTACGACAGGCCGTTCACCTCCATGAGCTGTTTCCCGCTCTGCGAACGGTGCGATTCGGAATACACCAACCCGTTGGACCGTCGCTTTCATGCACAGCCCAATGCTTGCCCGGACTGCGGGCCACAGGTCTGGCTAGCTGACGCCGAGGGCGGCGAAATCGCCAGAGGCGACGAAGCCATGCGCCTGCTGGCCGAGAAGCTGAAGGGCGGGAAAGTTGCCGCGGTGAAGGGGCTGGGCGGCTATCATCTGGCCTGCGACGCCACCAACGCCGAGGCCGTGGACCGATTGCGCGAGCGCAAGAACCGCCCTGACAAGCCTCTGGCGGTGATGGTCCCGGATATGGACTGTGTGCGGCGGCTGGCCGAGGTTATGCCCGAGGACGAAGCATGGCTGACGGGCATTGCGCGGCCCATCGTGCTCATGGCCAAGCACGCTGAGCATCCACTGCCGGAAACCGTTGCCCCGGATACGAATTTCATAGGTCTCATGCTACCGTACACGCCGCTGCATCACGTGCTTTTCGAGCATCTTTCGGAAGGCGGTGGCGGGCTTTCGGCCCTTATCATGACCTCGGGCAACATGAGCAGCGAACCCATCAGCCTCGGTAATCGCGAGGCTCTTTCAAGGCTCTCCGGCATCGCGGACGTCTTTCTTTTTCATGACCGGGACATCCTCATCCGCTGTGATGATTCGGTTCTGCGCATGAACCCGTATTCCGGCAAGCCGATCATCCTGCGCCGGGCGCGCGGCTTCACGCCTTCCCCTGTCACGCTGGACGGCGACGGGCCATGCGTTCTGGGCACAGGCCCGGAACTCAAGTGCGCGCTGACCCTGACCAAGGGGGGCATGGCTTTTCCGAGCCAGCACATCGGCAACATGGAGAACCTCGAAACCTACGGGTTCTACAAGGAAATACTGGCCCACATGCAGGATATCCTTCAGGTGCGGCCCGAGCTTGTAGTGCGTGACCTGCATCCGGACTACATGACCAGCATCCTCGCTGACGAGGTGGGAGCCCAGCTGCATGTTCCGGTGCTGGCCCTGCAGCATCACTACGCCCACATTCATGCCGTCATGGCCGAGAACGCGCTGCAAGGGCCGGTGCTCGGACTGGCGCTCGACGGCACCGGATACGGCGAGGACGGCACCATCTGGGGCGGAGAATGTTTGTTCGTCAATGGCGAGACGCTGGAGCACGAGCGGCTGGCCCGTTTCGCGCATCTGCGGCTGCCCGGCGGGGAGGCTGCGGTTCGCGAGCCGTGGCGCATCGCGCGGGGAGCGCTGTGGGAGCTGGGATATCGCGAACCTGAGTTCTGGTGGCCGTGGCTGGCGGAACATGAAGCCGCCGACAAATTTCTTTCGCAGGTTCTGGAGAAGGACATCAACTCGCCCCGCACCAGCAGTTGCGGACGGCTGTTCGATGCGGCCTCGGCCATGATCGGACTTTGCTCGTCCATCAGCTACGAGGGGCAGGCCGCGATTCTGCTGGAAAAGGCGCAGGACATGGAGGAGCGTTCGGCCTATCCGTGCCCGCTGCTCACGGACGATCAGCCCGCCGTGCTCGACACGCTGACCCTGCTGGATGCCGTGCGCGAGGACGCGGCCAACGGCGTGGCTCCCGGCGTCATTGCGCGTCGGTTCCATTTAGGGTTGATCAATGGCCTTGCCGAACTGGCGGCGACCGTTGCGGAAAACCTCGGTGTGAACAGGATCTCGCTCTCCGGCGGGGTGATGCAGAATCTCACCATTGCCGTGGAGTTGCCCATGGCGCTTGAGATGATAGGGCTGGAAGTGTTCATGCACACGCAGGTACCGCCCAACGATGGCTGCATTTCTTTGGGGCAGGCCGTGTGGGGGCGCAGAAAGCTGCTTCTGGACGAGTGAATTTTGATCAAGACAAGACCATGAAAAAGGCCCGCCGTTTCCGGCGGGCCTTTTGTCATTATGGGACAGCGCCTACTTGAAGGCTGCTGCGACAACCTCGGTGGCGTCGCGTCCGTCCGGCGTCTTCACGCCTTCGAGCCACTTGGCAACGATGTCCTGATTGTCGGTGATCCAGCGACGCGCGACGTCGGCCGGATCTTCTTCCTTGTAGCCGTAATCGTGAATCCACATGCTCTGGGTTTCAGCGGTGACGTAGAGCTGGGAAAGAAACTTGGCCAGCTGCGGATAACGGGTGTCGAAATCGGCGTTGGCGATGGTGTGCACCTTGCTCTGGCTGACGAGCTTGGTGGTGTTTTCGGTGCCTTCAAGGAACTTGATGTCCATGAGGACGTCCATCCAGTGGGGCTTCCAGCAACCGAAGACCACGGCTTCATTCTGGCGCATCTTGTCGCGGGCCTGACCGAGCATGATGGGCGTGGTGCTTGCGACCTGTTCCCAGTCGCCAAGGCCGTCGGCGTTGGCCTTGATCATTTCGTCCACGGCGGTGTGCATGCCGGATCCGGCTTCGATGTTGTAGATGGTGTGGTCGAATTTATCGGCGTACTTGTCGAGGTCCGCGACGCTGCGCACGCCTTCTTCCCATGTCTTGGTCGGCACGCACAGGCTGATGATGGCTTCATCGAGGTTGGTGCCGAGTATTTCCACGTTGCCCTCTTCGAGCACCGGGTTGAGCATATCGTTCTGGGCCGGGACCCAAGCGGCGAGGTACACGTCCACGTCGCCTTGGGGCATGCCCTTGTAGATGATGGGCGGTCCCACCTGAAGTTGCTCGGTTTCATAACCGAGGCTTTCCGAAATCTGGCAGACGACTTCCGTCTTGACGGTGACGCCGGGCCACGGCGGAGTGGCGAAGCGGATTGCGTCTTTGGCGAATGCTGTGGAACTGATGGCGAGTACGAGGCAAAAGGTCAGAAAGAAAACAATGTTTTTTTTCTGCAAGAGATCCTCCTGATCTAAATGTAGATGAAAAAGAAAAATAAAAATGAAGTTCGTCCCAACATCCCCTGTGGATGTTGCCGACACGTTCTTCAATATATGGGTTTGCTGTTTAGCACGGAAATCCAATATTGACAAATCCGTGTTTTCGAGTCTTGGAAAAGTCGCAAATCTTTTCCATTTCCTTTCTCGGTGAGGTTCAGGTTCAACGACGCAGAAAGGCTGTTTCCTTCCCGCATCGGCGTTGCAAAAAAATCCCCGTATTCCAAAGGAACACGGGGATTTTCCAGGGTCATGTGCGATGGCATCACGACATGTCGTGGGCCAGCCTGCCAAGGGTGCGAATGCCGCCTGCTATTTCGTCTGTCCAGACACCGCCGCAGCTCAGGCGGATGTTGCTGGTGAACCGGTCGCGCGTGGTGAAGATGCCGCCGGGTGCAAGGCCGATGCCCCGTTCGCGGGCCTCGAAAAAGAATTCCACGCCGTCCACGCCGCCGGGGAGCGTCACCCAGAGCACGCTGCCGCCCTGAGGATGCGTGACGCGGGTGCCTTCGGGGAAGTGGCGTTTGAGTTCGAGCTGCATGGTGTCCATGCTGCGGCGGATGGCGTGGCGTATCCTAGTGAGCTGCTTTTCCATGCGTCCCTCGCGGAGAAAGTCGGCCATGGCCGCCTGTGTCGGGGTGGCGGAACAGACGTTGGTGGTCGCTTTGATCTCCCGCGCTTTGTCAAGAAAGCGGCCCGGCAGCATCCAGCCGATGCGCCAGCCCGGGGCCACGGTCTTGGACAGGGAGGAGCACATCATCACCAGTCCTTTCTCGTCGAACTGCTTGTAGGTGCCGGGGCGTTTGGGGCCGAAGTGGATGTCAGATGAAACGTCGTCTTCGATAAGCGGAATATCCATGTATTCCAGCAGGCGGACGATTTCACGCTTGGTGTCGTCCGGCGTGAGGGATCCGTCCGGATTGGCGAAGTTTGGCACGAGGATGCAGGCCTTCACATCGTATGTGGCCGCCGCATCCGCCACCAGAGCCGGATCCAGTCCTCCGTCGGGGCTGGTTTCCACCTCGATGGCGCGCAGTCCGAGCGTTTCCAGCAACTGTAGGAAACAGAAATAGGCGGGCGACTGCACGACGACATTGTCACCGGGCCGCGTGATGCAGCGCAGGGCGATGTACAATGCTTCCATTGCCCCGTTGGTCACCAGAACCTGATCATGACGGACCGGGATATCCGCCTCCAGTGAGCGATGTGCGATCTGTCTTCGCAGCTCCGGATTGCCGGGGACCAGTTCATACGACAGGCCGAGATCGCCGTTTTCGCGGCTGTGGCGCGACAGGAGTCGTCCCAGTTCGCGGGTGGGCAGCAGGCTCGGGTGCGGCGCGATGATGCCCAGCGGCACGGCCTCTTTTGTTCCAACGTAGTCCAGCACCGTGCGAATAAGCCCGGCGCGGGTCACGGGGCGTGGCGGCTGTGCGGGCAGCGGATCGGCATCCGGCGCGGGCAGACGCTGCCCGGTCTGAATGACGAAATATCCCGAGCGCGGGCGGGCTTCCACCACGCCTTTGCGTTCCAGTTCACTGTATGCCTGCGTGGCCGTGGAAATGCTGACCCCCATGTCTCGGCCGAGCTTGCGCAGCGAGGGCAGCCTGTCGCCAAGCCCCAGCGTTCCATTGCCGATCATGTCCATGATGCGTTGCTCAACGCTTTGATATCTGTAATCCGCCATCGGTTCTCCCGCTTAAAACTGTCATGGTCGCCGCTTTGTTTTCTGCATCTGTACCGATAGCAGCGCCGAATCGATTTCGCAACAGCCCCGCAGCCGTGGCGGTTCGGTGAGTGGCAGTCTGTACTGATTAAATTTTATGAATCTGTATCTGTACTGCTGGCAGATGATCGGGTTTACTGTGCGGGAAAACAGGGTATGGTCGGCGAGACGTCGCCGCCGTGCCGCGACGGAGGAGTCATGCAGGAACGCGTCATCGACAATGGAAAGGACAGGGGAGCCGTGTTTCAGGCCGCACGAAAGATAGCGCCGCTGGCCATGGGATACATTCCGGTCGGCATGGCCTTCGGGGTTCTTGCCCAGAAGGCAGGCCTGAGTGTGCTCAATGCCGTGCTCATGTCCGTGTTCGTCTACGCGGGCAGCGCGCAGCTCATCGCCGTGGGCATGTTCGCCGCGGGTGCTCCGCCGGTGAGCATCATCCTGACCACCTTTGTGGTCAACCTGCGGCACCTGCTGATGTCTGCCGCGCTGGCTCCGCATCTTTCCAAGTGGGGGCTCGGCCGCATGGCCGCCTTCTGTTACCAACTCACTGACGAAACCTTTGCGCTTCATTCCATGCGCTTTGCGGAAGGCGACCGGGACCGGCGGCAGACCTTCATGATCAACGCCATGGCCCAGACCGTGTGGATTCTTTCCTCGTGGGCGGGCGCACTGGCAGGAAGCGGAGTTCCCGACGTGAAGCCGCTGGCGCTTGATTACGCGCTCCCGGCCATGTTCATCGGGCTGCTTGCCATGCAGGCCGAAAACGGTCTCAAGTGGCTCACCGCCGGGTTTACGGGCCTCACCGCCGTGGTTCTGGTGCAGGCGGGGCTCGACCAGTGGAGCGTGATCGTGGCCACGGTCATTGGCGCAACCTTTGGCGCGGGAGTGGAAACATGGACCAAAAAATAGTATTTCTGACCATCCTCGGCATGGCTGCGGTGACCTACATTCCCCGTGCCGCCCCCATGCTGGCGCTGGCCGCGCGAGGCATCCCCGAGCCGGTGATGCGCTGGCTTTCCTACATTCCGGTGGCGGTGCTCTCGGCCATGCTGGCTCCGTCGCTGCTGCTGCATGACGGCTCGTTCGACTTCGGCATGGACAATCTCTTTCTCTGGGCGGCGCTGCCGGCGTTCGCCCTCGCCATCAAGACGCGCAGTTTTTTCGGCACCGTGGCTTTGGGCATGGGGCTGGTAGCTGCGGGACGCTTCTTTCTCGGAGGGTAGTGATGAAAACCATCGGGCTTATCGGCGGCATGAGCTGGGAATCCACCCGGCATTATTACGAGTTCATCAACGAGGCGGTGCGTGATCGCCTCGGCGGACTGCATTCCGCAAAGATAGCTCTGTACAGCGTGGATTTCGGCGAGATCGAACCCATGCTCGCCGCCGGTGACTGGGACGGCCTTGCCGCCGAGCTTTCCGCCGCGGGGCGCAACGTTCAGGCCTGCGGTGCCGACATGCTCCTGATCTGCACCAATACCATGCATCGCCTCGCGCCGCAGATCGCCGAAGTCGTGAACATCCCGCTACTGCATATTGCGGATGCCACCGCCGAGGCGGTCAAGGCTGCCGGGCTTTCACGAATCGGTCTTCTGGGTACCCGTCCCACCATGGTGGAGGATTTTTACCGGGGACGGCTGGAACAGCATGGTCTGGATGTCATTCTGCCTGAGGATGCTGACATGGACCTTGTGCACGGCGTTATATTTGACGAGCTGTGCCTCGGGCGCGTGGAAGCCGCATCGAAAAAGGAATACTGTCGTATCATCGACTCCATGCGGGAGCGCGGGGCGCAGGGTGTGATACTCGGCTGCACGGAGATCGCCATGCTTCTGGACAGGCAGGACTGCCCGCTGCCTCTGTTCGATACCACGCACATCCACGCCATGGCCGCCGTGGAAGCCGCGCTGGACTGAAAAAAAGGGCCTCATTCAGCCTTTACTTGACCCGTTTTCAAGGCGCGATTAAGGTTCCGGCGCGGTTTGAGCCGCACTACACCTTAGGAGGCAGCCTTTGAAAAGTCTTGAAGTACCCACCCTGAAGAACGCGTTGGAACGCAGCGTGGAGCAGTATGCCGACCGCCCCGCCCTGACATTCGTGGAAGGGGAGCCGCTTACCTACGCGAGATTCCACCAGATGGTGCGCGATGTCTCTCTGCTTCTGCAAAGCAGGGGCGTGGTGCCGGGAGACAAGGTCGCCCTCATCGGCGAGAACATGCCGCATTGGGGCGTGGCCTACTTCGCGGTGACCTGCATGGGTTGCGTAATCGTGCCGATCCTTCAGGAGTTCCACGTGAGCGCAGTGCATCACATCCTGCGCCACTCCGAAGCCAAGGCGGTCTTCGCCTCCAAACGTTATTTCGACAAGGTGGAGGAGTGCGAGGCCGAAGACCTGCACACCCGCATCATTCTCGACGACCTCTCCCTCGTTTCCGAAGAGGACAACTTCAAGACCAATTTCCGCGAAGCAATGGCTCAGGCCCGCGCCTGGTACGACCGCATGCGCGAGAAGGTCATGAACTATTTCGACAAGGGCACTTCGGACATCACTCCGGAGAGCCTCGCGGCCATCCTGTACACTTCCGGTACCACCGGTCATTCCAAGGGCGTGATGCTCACGCACGAGAACATCGTGTTCAACGCCGAGTCCACGGCCAATATCGTGAACGTGAATCACGAGGACAGGCTTTTGTCCGTGCTGCCGCTTTCGCATACCTACGAGTGTACGCTGGGGCTTATCCTGCCCCTGACGCGTGGCGCATCCGTGCACTATCTCCAGAAGCCGCCCACCCCGCGTACCCTGATTCCAGCCATGCAGAAGGTGAAGCCTACCTACCTGCTGCTGGTGCCGCTGGTGATCGAAAAGATTTACCGCAACCGCATCCTGCCCAAGCTCAGCGGCAACGCTTTTGGTCGCAATCTCATGAAGCTCGGCGCGGGCAAGAAGAAGCTGCAGCAGGTGGCGGGCAGGAAGCTGATGGAGTCCTTCGGCGGCAACATCAAGTGCATCCCCATCGGCGGGGCTTTCCTTGCTCCCGAAGTGGAACTCTTCATGCGAAATGCAGACATCCCGTACGCCATCGGCTACGGCATGACCGAAACGTCGCCCCTCATCTCCGGCAGCAAGCCGGCGGACACCCGTTTCCGCGGCGCGGGAAAGACCATCCCGCGGGTGGAAATCACGATCGACAACGCGGATCCTCAGACCGGCGAGGGTGAAATCCTCGTGAAAGGCCCCAACGTCATGCAGGGGTATTACAAGGCTCCGGCCGTGACCGAGGAAGTCTTCACCGAGGACGGCTGGCTGCGCACCGGCGATCTGGGCTACGTGGACGACGACGGCTATCTGTTCATCAAGGGCCGTCTCAAGAACGTGATCATTGGTCCCAGCGGCGAGAACATCTATCCCGAAGAAATCGAGGCGGCGGTCAACGACTGCGAGTACGTACTCGAATCGCTCGTCTTCCGTCAGGACAACCGCCTGTGCGCGAGAGTGCACCTCGATTACGACGCTCTGGACGCGAAGTACGGAACCCGTGACATGACGGAGACCAAGGCGCACGCAAAGGTGCAGGAAGTTCTCGACGGTATCCAGAAGAAGGTCAACGCTTCCGTTTCCAGCTTCAGCCGTCTTGCAAGGATCATTGAGCAGGTGGAACCGTTCGACAAGACTCCCACGCACAAGATCAAACGCTACCTCTATGTTGACCCGGAGGAAAGTCGGAAGTAGCAGTAGAGGATGCACCATCTTCGATATCTACTGGTCGCCATGCTGATTCTGGCGGCCACTCCGGCTTACGGCTCGAGCGAGTCCGGCATGACGCACTTTGCCCAGGGCAATGAATATGTCCGCACCGGACGGCTCGAAGCCGCGGTCAATGAATTCTCCAAAGCAGTCGGCGCGGATCCGTCCAAGGCCGAGTATCGCTTCAACCGTGGGTTGGCACTGCAACGGCTCGGCAGGACGCGTGAGGCCTTGCGGGATTTTCAGGCAGCCGCCGATCTGGCGCCAGCCCGTTTTTCCTTTTCCCTGACCCTTGCCGCGTCCCTGCATGCCGACGGGCAGAACGAGAAGGCGCTCAAGGCGTTTGATCATGCGCTGACGCTGCGGCCCGACTCGGCCCGTGCTCACGGCGGCAGGGCCGCAGCTCTTGCCGCGCTGGGAAGGAAAAACGAGGCGCTTGAAGCCTATGACGCGGCCGTGCGTCTGGCTCCCTCCACCGCAGCTCTGTACAGGGAACGCGGCAATCTCCTGTTCAAAGGCGGCGACCCCGAAGCCGCCCTGTCCGATTTCCGTCGCGCCGCGAAGATTTCCCCCGACAACATGAAGGTTCAGGCCCGGATCGGTGCCGCGCTCATGTCCCTTGGTCGTTATGCCGAGGCCGAGCGGGTATTCGATGCCGTGCTCGACGCGGACCCGGGTGACGCGACCACGCTTGCCAACCGGGGGTATGTCCGGGCCATGCAGGGCAGGATGTCCGAGGCTGCCGCCGACTTCGAGGCGGCGGTGGAGCAGGCCCCCGAGTGGGCTCAGGGTCGGCTGCTTCATGCGGACTTTCTGCGTATGAATGGCCGGCACGAGGAGGCGCTCGAAGAGTACAGGCGCGGCCTTGAGGCCGGTGGTGATCCGTTGGCCGTGGCAATGGGGCGCGGGGTGACCCTTCAGGGCATGGGGCGTTATGAAGATGCGCTGAAGGTCTACGCCGATGCCACTGAGAAGCATCCGGTGACCATGGCTCCCCGGCAGGCCAGAGCGGGGTTGCTGCTTTCGCTCGGGCGCGCCGAGGCAGCCGAGGAAGAGGCTGAGGCCATGATCGCCCTGCATCGGGGCAGTCCTGCGGGATACGTGGTCAAGGGTCGGGCTCTCATGAAAATGCGGCAACCTGCCAAAGCTCTTGAAACCTATTCCAAGGCGGTTGAAATCGCTCCGGAGAATGCCGCGCTGTATGTGGAAAAAGCGGGAGTGCTGCGCGCTCTCGGACATCGGGATGAAGCGGTCGCCAGTCTGGATCAGGCTCTGGCACTGAATTCGGAGCTGGCTCGTGCCAGAGCGCTCCGGGGGCGTATGCTCGCCGAGGCCGGAGATATGCAGGGCGCTCTGAATGATTTTGATGCCTACCTGAAACAGCAGCCTTCCGACGCCTCGGTCCTTGCCATGCGCGGAACCGTCCTGGCGTCTCTCGGTCGCAGGGTCGAGGCGATCAGGGATCTCGACAAGGCGTTGCGCATCGGCGGGCGCAATGACTCCCTGCACGCGCGTCTCGGCAAATTGCTCGCCGAGGAAGGGCGATATCGTGAGGCGGAGTCACATCTGGCGTTCGCCGCACCGACAAATGCCTCAGCCGCGCAGGAACTGGCCCGGGCCTACATGCAGTTGGGGCGCATGAACCGGGCGCTGGACGTGTTTGATCTCGCAGCCGAGCTGGCGCCTTCGGAAGTTCCGGTGCTACTGGACCGCGCCGAGGTCCTGCGGCAGCTCAGGCGCTATGACCAGTGGGTTGCCGCGCTCGACGAGGCCCTGATCCGGACTCCCGGGAGCTGGCGCGTGCTCAATCAGGCTGCATGGGCGCGGGCCACCTGTCCTGAAGCGAAATTTCGCGATGCGGAGAAGGCCCTGCTGTATGCCCGAAGCGCAAGCAATCTTTCGCCGGGTAATCCTTTCGTGCTCGATACGCTGGCCGCGGCTCATGCACGGGCCGGGAATTTCGGCAAGGCCGTGGAGTTTCAGCAGCAAGCGGTGAAAGCTTTTCGCAAGCACGTGGGCGATGAACAGGCGAAAGTCGCTGAAGAGCGTCTTGAACTGTACAGGGACGGTAAGGCGTACGTCATGCGTCCGGAAGCGGTTCATCCCGAGTAGAAGAACTTTCCAAGCCCCGTGGTGAAGACGATGACGCCGTATCCTGCGTGCTCGACCCAGGCGGCGGCAAGAGACTGTCTGCGTTCGTAAGTGCTGGCCAGTAACATGCCGCCTGCGAAGGACAGCGCTATGGATGGCAGGTTGACGTAGACGATGTGCAAATAGGCGAAAGCCGTCGCACTCACGATCGTTAGGTTTCGTTCGCCGCCGAATAGCGGTCCGAAGCGTTTGTGCAGGTAGGTCCGATAGATGATTTCCTGCGGCAGAGCTGAAAGGAACGGATAGAGCAACACCACGAGTCCCCATGTCAGCGGACGCTCAATCGGGAAGGCAAAGAGTTGATCCGGAACGAGCAGGAGCGTCAGCAGCACGGCTCCCACGGCAACAAAGAGAAGTCTTCGGGTTATCTCGCGGCCCGCCTGTCCGAGCGCGGAAAACCGGAATTCGTGTTTCCAGAAAAAGCCGCGCATCGAGAGCATGACCACGCAGAAGATGGTCACGCCAAACAGGACAGAGAGCTTGGGGAGAGGGATGACCCCCAATGCGAAGACCGACGGCAGGACGGCATAGAGGAGCAGGAATTCGACGTAGGCACGCCCTGTTCTTGCGTCAGGCTTCGGCACCGAGGCCACCAGCCTGGAGACAGCGGCGGATGTATTCCTGAATCTCCTTTCTATCAAGCGGTTTGGCAAGGAAAAGGGTCGCTCCGAGCTTGAGAAGGTTGGATATCTCGCTCACCCCCACGACGGCGGACATGATGATGATCGGAAAATCGGCGAACTGCTGGTCGCCTCGCAACGTCTGGATAAGCTGTCGCCCGTCCATCTCCGGCATCATGATGTCCGTGAGCAGCATGTCGAATTTGTTGCTGGCCATCAGCGCTTCGTAGGCATGTTTCCCGTGCGGGCTGACAAACGCGACGTGGCCCATTTCTTCCACGATCTTGGACGCGAGCTTTTGCGAAATCCTGTCGTCCTCGGCTATGAGTATCTTGGCCATTGATCCCCCCTGTTTTACGATTCTCCCGTACATTCTTTTGAATGGGAATTACCCTATCATGACGTGCGCGTAAAAGGGGTGATAATTTTCACGGTCCTGTCCCGGTTGCGGAGCCGGTGGGTTACCGGCTCCGTTCGCTGCGGCCTACATCTTCTCGACGCGCATGCAATCCTCGAAGGTGCATGTCAGCCTGTACTCCCCGTCGGACGCCCGCACGACGTATTCGTTGCCCGGAAAGAGCGTGACCGCGGGCGCAAAGGAATCGTTGACCATGACGTCCTTTGCCTCGCCGTTGGACTCGAAGCGAATGGTTGTCTGGTCGGCCAGCGACAGGACCTCGCCGTGGTGCAGGTCCAGCGGCAGGTCGTTTTGCGTGTACTGACTCATCTCTGTCCTCCTTGGGGTAGCGGTTTGCCTTACTGCAATATCTACTCCCCGGCATTCTCGCGGGGTATGAGAATCCGATACACTTGATGACGGTTCAGGAACGTGTCAAAGATGGTAGCCATGCCGCATACCTCCTTTGCATCCGACGTACGTATCAAGGTGCTTGTCGTGGGTCCTGATCCACGGGAGCGCGAGAGGGTATGCAGTATGCTTGGAGAGCAGAACTGTCTTGCGGCCGAGGCAGAGGATTTTCTGCTTGCGCGCGAATTGTGCGGCGATTTCGAGCCGGACCTCGTGATGGCGGACCTCGCTTCCGATCCGGAACAGGGAAGCGCCTTTCTGCGGCAGCTCAAGTCTCGTGGCGACAGTGCCCCTCCGGTGGTCTCCATCGGACGGCACTATGACTATCCGGAACTTTATCCCCGCTTTGCCGACTATGTCCCCGCCTCGCTCAAACGCCCTGTGAGCGCCCTGAGCCTGACCAACGTGCTGGGCTTTGCCGCCTTCAGCAGGAAGCACCGCGCATCCGTGGAGCGGCTTCAGTCCAGAAGCATCGAACAGGGCGAACTGCTGTACTCGCTCGTTTCCAATATGCCCGATTCCGCAGTCCTGCTCGACGGAAGCGGCAACATCGTGGCCATGAACGGTCCTGCGCAGAGCGAGATGACGGTCCCGGCCATGCAGCTTTTCGGCGCCGCGTATCTTTCCGTGTTACCGGACGCGGTGGGCAGAGCCTACTCCGATGCCCTGCAAAGGGTTTTTGACGGCACGCCTTCCATCACCTTCAGAGTGCGTCGCGGCGGGGCTACCCTGGAGGTCTTCATGCGGCGCGTGGCCCGAGGGGAATGTCTGGAGGGCATCCTCGTGGTCAGCAAGGACGTGACGGCGCTCATGCAGTCCGAGCGGGAGCTTTCGGAAAACGAATTGCGGTATAGAAGCGTCTTCGAAGCCGGGCCGGACGCCATTTTGCTCGTCAACCGCGTCACCGGTGATGTGCTTGACTCCAACCGCGCCGCACGCCGTCTTTACGGATACTCCACCGACGAGCTGGAGCAGTTGAATTTCATCAGCGATCTGAGCGCGGAAAGCGACAGGGGAGTTGAGGTCCTTGCGGCGGAAGGCGGCAGGATGCCCATTCGCAAGCATCGTTGCCGTGACGGACGGGTGTTTCCGGCCGAGACGACCATGAGCCCGTTTTCCGTGGGCGGGCAGCAGGTTGCAACCGTGTTCGTTCGCGACATCACCAGCCGCAAGGTCGTGGAAGAGGCGCTGCGCGAGGGCGCTCGACTGTATCGTGCCGTGGTCGAGGATCAGACCGAATTCATTTGCCGGTACAAGCCCAGCGGTTCGCTCACCTTCGTGAACCGGGCCTATGCGAAATTTTTCGGTCGCGACGAAGATTCGCTGATCGGTTCCGCCTTCGGGCCGGACATCCCGGACAGAGAAACGCGCAGGCGGTTGGACCGCTGGATGGAACGAGTCAGCCCCGCGGATCCGGTATATGAGCTGGAACAGCAGAACGTGCGGCATGACGGTGAGATTCGCTGGATTCGCTGGGTCAACAGAGCCATTTTCGACCACCGTGGCAATCTCAGCGAATTTCAGGCCGTGGGCCGCGACATCACTCACAGCCGCCGGGCCGAAGAGGCGCTCAAGTTCGCCAACGAAGAGAAGGAACGCTTCCGCCTCAATCTGGAGGCCACGTTCCGAAGCATCCCGGACGCTATCATTACCGTTGATGCCCACATGCGCATAATCGCGAACAATAATGCTGCATATGGAATATGCGGCCTGTCCGATGCCGCATCGCTCGGCTGCGCCCTGTGCGACGTGGTGCAGAGCGAGCCCAATCCCTGCACTGAGGTGCTGGAGCAGGTGTTGCGCACCCGCCGACCCGTGAGAGGGTTTCAGGCCGAAATGCCGCTGGAGACCGGTGAACGGATGGTTGAGCTGAACTGCTCCCCGCTCTTGGACGAGGCCGGGACTTTCATTGGCGCGGTGCTTGTGGTCAGGGACATTTCACGCATTGCCGACCTTGAGAAGCGGCTTCAGGAACGGCACGGTTTCCGGGGCATAGTGGGCAAGAGCGAGAAGATGCAGGATATCTATCGCCTGCTTGAACAGCTCGCGTCGCTTGAAGCCACGGTCATGATTTGCGGGGAGTCCGGCACCGGAAAGGAGTTGGCCGCCGATGCCTTGCATTACGGCGGCTCGCGCGCCACGGGCAATATGGTCAAGGTGAACTGCTCGGCGCTTTCCGAAAGCCTGCTGGAGAGCGAGCTTTTCGGTCACGTCAAGGGGGCCTTCACCGGCGCCGTGCGCGACAAGGTGGGCCGCATTGAGGCAGCCGAAGGGGGAACCCTGTTCCTTGACGAAATTGCGGACATTTCCCCTCTGATTCAGCTCAAGCTGCTGCGTTTTCTGGAACAGAAGGAATATGAGCGAGTCGGCGAGTCCAGCACTCGCAAGGCTGACGTGCGCATCATTGCGGCCACGAACGTGGACCTTCGCGAGCGGGTGGAGGAAGGGACCTTTCGCGAGGACCTATTCTATCGCCTCAACGTCATGCCCGTGACTCTTCCGCCGCTTCGTGAAAGGGAAGGTGACGTGCCATTGCTGGTCACTCATTTCATCAAGATTTTTTCCAAGAGTTTCGACAAGAAGTTGCTGGGCGTCTCCGAAGAGGTCATGGACCTGTTCCTGCGGTATACATGGCCGGGCAACATCCGGGAACTCAAGCATCTGCTGGAGCATGCCTGTATTCTGTGCCCCGGCGGCACCATCGGTACAAAGTATCTGAGGCCGGACGTGCTGGAGGCCATGGAATCCCGCCCTGCATCGGGAGCGCGTTTTATCCCCACCCGGCCTGCTGCGGGGGTTCGCGAGATCGAAGAGGCCATCATCAGCGCGGGGGGCAATAAATCCCGAGCCGCCGAGATTCTGGGCATTCACAGGGCCACTCTCTACCGCAAGATGAAGCAATTCGGCCTTGAAGCATAATAATAACACGTCGCATCGAGTTTTCTCGATCCTTCCAGTGACCTGAAATCCTACAGTAAAAAGGGTTGTTCCCTAAGTTCTAATCATACTAACGCAGTGCACGCGGGCGGCGCATCCCTTTAGTGGGTTCACATGGGTTTGTGAAAACCCAAAGCTGGGGGATGGGATGCTCAGGACCGTGGAACTCGAGGATGTTTTGGCTATTTCGGAACGAAAGCCCGTACTGGTGGCGTTCATCAGGCGCGGGCGAAGTGCTTCCGGGCAGATCGAAACGATGGAGATGATCTCACGCAGGCACGGGCCTGAGCTTTACTGCTGTCTGTATTCTTTCAAAAACATCGAGCTGGGGATGCGGCACTTTGGTGTGCGGGGCATCCCCAGCTTTCTTGTTGTGCTGAACGGGAGGGAAGTGGACCGTTTTATCGGCCTCGCCGAACCTCAGGATATGGAGCGTCTGGCCCGGAATGGAATGCAAGCCAGCTATCACGCCTCATTCCATGGCGGCGAGGAGTTGTTCGACTTCGATTGAAGTCGCTTTGCTGAATACCTTTCCATCAAGAAAAACCACGGGCAGTGCTGAGTGTCCTTCGTTTCGCAATATGGCGCTCATTTCCGCATTCTCGCGAAAAGCGGAAAGATTGTTCAGGCCATGAACCTTGTACACCATCGCGTCTCCGAGTCGCTCCTTGACGTGCTGAAGAGCACTCATGAGCTTCTCCATCTCCGGGTCCGGGGCATCTCCGCAACATGGACATGGGACCTTGCTGACGAAAACTTCCAATTCATGACGCTTCAAGATTCTCTCCCTCCGTCGTTGGGGGTGGTTCAAACGGGGCGCCGAGTCGTTCAAGCGTTCGCCGCACGCCGGGCTTGAGCGTGGCTTTGAGACCGTGACGCGATGGCGGTCCGCAGAGGACGACATCGGGATAAAGGTTTTCATGGAGCCGACGGGTGGCCTGCGTCGGGTCGGCGTTGTCCAGTACAAGCAGTCCCCAGTTGATCGAAGTCTCCCGCATGGCACGAAGTCCATCCGCCAAGGCGCGGAAAAGGCCGATCTTGAACCCTTCCAACTCCCCTGTGGCAAGATCGATGGGGATCAGCGAAACAACGAGAACGGCATGCCCTTCGCGTCCAAGCTCATTGGCTTGGTCAAGAATGGCCTGCGCGTGGGAGTCGTTGGTCGCAAAGGCCAACACGCGCAGGGCGTCGGGTGGGCGCCGTTTTGTCAAACGCGGGAGGGGGCTGGGTGCGCTGCCGAGGAGCCTGGCGACTTCCGTCATGGTCGGCCGGTTCATCGGAGCGTGTTCCAGACAGGCTTCGGCTATTTCCTTTGCCTCCGGCGGCATGGTGCCGATTTCCAACAGGCGTTGCAACCGTCGGAAAACCTCGCGCCCCAGTTGTCCGACACGAAGAAGGCTGCGCATGTGCATCGGCGTGCCGAAAAGGTGATGCAGAATCATGCCGAAAGCATACACATCCGAAAAATTGTTCCCTCTGACCCCGCGAAGCTGTTCGGGGGCGGCATAGTCCGGCATCCTGCAACCGGCGAAGCGGGTCCAGAAGTCGTGCATTCCCTGAATGGAAGATCTTCCCAAATGGCGAAGAAAAACCTTATCGCGGCCGTGCAAAACCGCACCGGGGTGCAGGTCGTGATGCACCATCCCGCCCTCGTGCATTCCTGCCAGCAGGGAAGCGGTTCGTGATGCCACCCGAATCTTGTCCGTGATTCTTTCCGGAATCCGGTCATTCAGCGTGTTCAGCCGCGGGTCGGGGATGATGATACCGCCGCGCCACTCCGCCTCTGCATGAATGAGTCCCGCAACCGGCGGAAGGCTCGCAAGCCTTGCCTGATGCTGCCAGCGCAGGAAAGCGTCCGTGTTCACGTCGTAGAATTGCCTGAACTCACCAAGGCGCCAGTCCTTTGCAGCCAGATAGCGTCGATTCCCCGTAATGGGAGGCAAAATCCTGCGAATGCGCCACCCGTCAACGACGTCACCTTCGTGAAGCGGTCCCGGGGTCTGCAACCGTATGGCCATTTCCTGCATGCGTGCCCACATGGGATACCTCCGGCTTCATGATATCCTTTTTCAAGCGGAAATGCATGCCTTGAGAGGAAGAAACTGTTGTTTTGCAGAATGAGTTACGGATGACGGCATGGTTGGGCATCGCGAAATCAGGGGGCGGATCATGATGCGAAGCGTTGTCGGTAGTTTTCGGCCAAAAACGGTTGTGGGCGACGCTTTCGTTGGAGCGGTCTGCCGCAGGGTTCGCCTTGAGAAAGGATCGCCGGCACCGGATTGACAGGAAGCATGGTTTTCCATGCGGGAAATGAGGGTTGAGTGCCGTTGGAACCGTTGGCGGGCAGCGTTTTCAGGCTTTTCGACCGTGCAGAGGCGCCTTTCGGCTAGCCTCGGTGCGGCGCCGGATGCTTTTGTCGTGTGAGAAAAGCAGTATGCGGAAGAGGGGTTAGATGAAGCAATTACATTTATGAAAACGGTGCCTGAGGCACCTCTCTATGAGACCCTGCACCTTGACTTTTTTGCTATTTTATTGCAAATCAATCGAGCTATCATGGAGACACCCAGACCCCGAGCGGGTCACGAGCGGCGAACGACCGCATTTCCCACGCGGCGCATCGTCGAAATTTTTTTTCGGAGTAGAAACTTNTGGCAATGATCGAAGTCAACAATCTGCAGAAATGGTTTGGCGACTTTCATGTTCTGCAGGGCATCACCGAGAACGTGAACCGTGGCGAGGTGCTCGTCATCTGCGGTCCCAGCGGCTCGGGAAAAAGTACCTTCATTCGCTGCATCAACCGTCTTGAAGAATACCAGAAGGGAACCATTCTTTTCGACGACAAGGATATTCAGGATAAGGATGTGGACATCAACGAACTGCGCGCCGAAATCGGCATCGTTTTCCAGCAGTTCAACCTGTATCCGCACCTGACCGTTCTCAAGAACGTCACGCTCGCTCCCCTCAAGGTCCGCAAGATGAACAAGGACGAGGCAGAGCAGAATGCGCTGGCCCTGCTTGAGCGGGTGGGCATTCACGATCAGGCCCACAAGTATCCCGCCGAGCTTTCCGGCGGACAGCAGCAGCGTGTGGCCATCGCCCGCGCATTGGCCATGAAGCCCAAGGTCATGCTCTTCGACGAACCCACCTCCGCACTCGACNCGGAAATGATCAACGAGGTGCTCAACGTCATGAAGGACCTCGCGCGCGAGGGAATGACCATGCTCTGCGTGACGCATGAAATGGGGTTTGCACGCGAAGTCGCGGATCGCGTGATCTTCATGGACGGAGGCGTCGTGGTGGAGCAGGCTCCGCCGGATGAATTCTTCCGCAACCCCCGCCACGAGCGTACCAAGGCTTTCCTGAAGGAAATCCTTTAACAGTTACGGTTTACGGAGAGTAACCCCAACCCTTTTCGAGGAGGCACAATGAAACGGCTGACTACCATTCTGGCCATGATCCTGACCTTCGTGTTCTGCGCCGGCGTAGCCAATGCGGACAAGCTGGAAGAGATCAAGGAACGCGGCAAGCTGATCTGTGGCGTCAAGGACTCGGTGAACCTGTTCGGATTCATCGATCCCGAGACCAAGGAACTGACCGGCTTCGACGTGGACATCTGCAAGGAAATCGGCAAGAAGCTCGGCGTGCCCGTCGAATTCAAGGTTGTGTCCTCCGCCACCCGCATCCCCATGCTGGTGCAGGGCTCCGTGGACATGCTCGCCGCGACCATGACGCACAAGCACTCCCGCGACGAAAAGATCGACTTTTCCATCACCTACTTCATGGACGGCCAGAAGCTGCTCGTGAAGAAGGGCTCCGGCATCGAGTCCACCGACGACCTGACCAACAAGAAGGTCGGCACCGTCAAGGGCTCCACCTCCGAAAAGAACATGATCAAGGCCAACCCCAAGGCCCGCGTTGTGGCGTATGACGAATACCCGCAGGCCTTCATGGCTCTCAAGCAGGGCAAGGTCAAGGCCGTGACCACCGACTCCGGCATCCTCGCCGGACTCAAGGCCGGTGACGACAACCCCGAAAACTGGGCCATCGTCGGCGACTTCTTCTNCAGCGAACCTTACGGACNGGGCGTGCCGCAGAACGAATCCCCGTTCCGCGACTTCGTGAACAAGTCCCTGCAGGAAATGTGGCTCGACGGCACCTACAAGACCCTCTTTGAAAAGTGGATGGGCTACGAGCTGCCCGACACCTGGGAAATGGTCGTCTGGCCCATGTAGGTTTCGAATCCGACTGTTCGGGAGCGCCGTTCTTGCGGCGCTCCCTTTCTATGCAACCCCAAAACAGACGGACAGCGCCTTGAATTACAATTTCGAATGGGATGTCGTCCTCAGCGGCGAATACGCACAGTGGCTCTACGAGGGATTTGTCACCACCATGCAAATCTCCGTTGTCTCGCTCGTCTGCGCAATGCTCCTCGGGATCATCATCTGCGTAATGCGCATGACGCCTTTCAAACCCTTCAGGTGGTTTGCCCTCGCATTTACAGAATTTTTCCGGAACACGCCGCTTATGGTGCAGATCCTGTTCTGGTATTTCGGAGCGTACCTCGTGATCCCGGAAGGGATAATGACCTGGCTCAACGAGCTGTACGTCTTCGTCCCCGGCGCCTTCACCCTGTTCGGGCGTGAATTCGTGGGTGAATGGATGCTGCTCAACGTCGAATTCTTCTCCGGCGTTATCGCTTTGACGGTCTACACCTCCGCGTTCATCGCCGAGGAAATCCGCGCGGGCATTTTCTCCATTCCCAAGAACCAGCTTGAGGCTTCCCGGGCCGTGGGCCTGTCTTTTACGCAGGCGTATCGCTATGTCGTGTTGCCGCAGGCACTGCGCATCGTGGTGCCGCCGCTCATTTCCCAGTCCCTGAACCTCATCAAGAACTCCTCCCTGTGCATGGTCATCGGCGTCAGCGAGCTGACCTACATGGCCCGTCAGGTGGAGTCCTATTCGTTCCGCGGGTTCGAGGCCTTTACCGTCGCGACGCTCATCTACCTGTGCATCTCGCTCGTCGTCTCGCTTTGCATCAATCTGTACAACAAGCACTTCATGCTGCAGGTGAAATACTAGGGGGCCGCAATGCACTGGGAAGTCGTCTGGAACAACTTCGATTATTTCCTCTGGGGGGCCACCAAATTCGACGGGGTCTTTCCCTACATCCATAACGTGGGCGGACTGCTGGCGAGCATCATTCTCGCGGTCCTCGGCATCTTTTTCGCCTTCTGGATAGGCATGGCCTTCGGTCTCATGCGCCTGTCCAAAAAGCCCTGGCTCAGGTATCCGAGCGTTTTCTACATCGAGGTCATCAGGGGCGTTCCCCTTCTGATGCTCATCTTCTGGTTCTATTTTCTGGCCCCTGTGGCCATGGGCAAGAACCTGCCCGGGTTTCAGAGTTCGCTCATCGCCTTTGTGATCTTCACCGGCGCCTATATCGCGGAGATTGTTCGCGCGGGTGTTCTTGCGCTGCCAAGCGGACAGCTGGAAGCCGCGCGCGGCACCGGCCTTTCGCAGACGCAGGCCATGGTGTTCGTCATTCTGCCGCAGGCGCTGCGCAACATGATTCCGTCCTTCGTGAACCAGTTCGTGTCCCTGACCAAGGACACCTCGCTGGCCTACGTCATTGGCGTGAACGAGCTCACCCGGACTGCGGTTCAGGTGGACAACCGCGAGATGAATGCCTCTGCAGAGATTTACATCACCATCGCGGTACTGTATTTCATCGTGTGTTGGGTGCTTACATCCACGAGCCGCAGGATGGAAAAACAGTTGTCACGCTATCAGGCCAGAGGAAGCTGATGCAGATTAACAGACCGCTTGAGGTCGCGCCGTACATAGATCATACACTTCTCAAGCCCGACGCCACCGCCGCCGACGTGGACAAACTCTGCGCCGAGGCGGTGCGTTTCGGCTTTCGCACCGTGTGCGTCAATCCCTTGCACGTGAAACTCGCCGCATGGCTGCTCAAGAAGGAAGAGCCCGACGTGTGCAGCGTGGTGGGATTTCCCCTCGGAGCAAGTCTCACTGAAACCAAGGCCGCCGAGACCGCGGCCGTTGTCCGTCTCGGTGCCACCGAGGTGGATATGGTCATGAGCGTCGGCTGCTTCAAGGCCGATGATTATAAGACCGTTCTTAAGGACATCAAGAGCGTTGTGAAGGCTGCCGCTGGTGTTCCGGTCAAGGTCATCATCGAGTCCGGCCTGCTCAAGGATTCCGAGATAGTGCGCGCCTGCGAGATCAGCGCCGAGGCCGGAGCTGCATTCGTCAAGACCTGTACCGGATTTGGAACCGGCAGCGCCTCGCCGTCGGCCGTTCGGCTCATGCGCGAAACCGTGGGAGACGCGCTCGGAGTCAAGGCCAGCGGCGGCATCAAGAATTTCAATGACGCCCGGCTCATGCTGGAGGCCGGAGCCGACAGGCTCGGCACCTCATCGTCCGTGGCGGTCTGCGGCGGACGTGCTCCGCGAAAAACCAAGCAATGAGCCGCGACAGCATCCGCAACATTCCTCTGCCTGCCGACATCGAAGCCGAGTCTTTCCGGATCATCGACTCCGAGGTCCCACAGCCGCGCCCATTCGAAGGCCCACACTGGGAAATCGCACGCCGCATGGTGCATACCACGGCGGATTTCGAGCTGCTTGACCTCGTGCACTTCCACCCCGATGCCATTGACCGGGGCAAGGCCGCCTTGGCGTCCGGCTGCACCATCGTCACCGACACCGAAATGGCCCGCATGGGCATCCCGAAGCGACGCATGGAGCCGCTTGGCTGCACCGTCCGCTGCCTGATGAACGATCCGCGGGTGGCCGAGGCTGCAAAGCAACGCGGCACCACCCGCGCGTTCGCCGCCGTTGACGTGGCCCTTGCGGAAATGAAGCCCGCGGTCTGGGTTGTTGGCAATGCGCCCACCGCACTCATCCGACTGGTTGATCGCATTCGCGAAGGGGCCGAGGCTCCTGCGCTGGTGGTTGGCATGCCCGTGGGGTTCGTCAACGCCGCCGAGTCCAAGGATTACCTGATGGACTCCGGCATCCCCTGCATCTCCGTCCGGGGACGCAAGGGCGGTTCCGCACTTGCCGCCTGCGTGGTCAACGCGCTGGCGGAGATCGTTCTGCGCTAAGTCGTTATTTCCGTATCATATTCGTCCCTGTCACGCTTGCCTTGCTCATAAGACAGTGCTACGCCGAAACTATTACTGTTCGGTCGAGGCATTGGGGTTACCACTCTTTATCGGATTGAGGTTATGGCAAAAAAGAAGAAGGGACAGAGCAAGGTCACGGTCTATCCGGACTGGTGCAAGGGTTGCGGCGTTTGTGTGTCCTTCTGTCCGGCCAAGGTGCTTGAGCTGGACGAAACGGGAAAATGTCACGTTGCCAGGGAAGACGACTGTATTCACTGCGGGTTCTGCGAGCTGCATTGCCCGGATTTCGCCATCGTCGTCACTGCAAAGACGAAATCGGAAGAATAGCAGTCCACCGCTGCGGGAGAGGATTTTCCAACATGGCAAGAAAGAAGAAGAAAAAAGAGATTTTCGCGCTTGGCAACGAGGCGGTGGTCGAGGGAGCACTCATAGCGGGCTGCTCGTTCTTCGGTGGATACCCCATCACTCCGTCTTCGGAAATCATGGAGATCATGGCCAGCCGTCTTCCGGGCACGGAGGACGGTGCTTTTATCCAGCTGGAGGATGAAATTGCCAGCATGGGAGCCGTGATTGGTGCTTCGCTGGCAGGCAGAAAAGCCATGACCGCCACTTCCGGGCCCGGCTTTTCCCTGATGCAGGAGCATCTGGGCTACGCCTGCATGGCAGAAACTCCGTGCGTGCTGGTCAACGTGATGCGCGGCGGGCCTTCCACCGGACTGCCCACGAGTCCGGCGCAGGGTGACGTAATGCAGGCTCGCTGGGGTACCCATGGCGATCATCCCATCATCGTGCTTTCCGCCTCGGACGTGCAGGAATGTTTGGAGATGACCATCCGAGCGTTCAACATGGCCGAAAAATATCGCACTCCGGTGGTACTGCTCATCGACGAAATCACGGCCCACACCCGCGAGAAGATCGAGGTGCCCGAAAACGGTGACTACGAGATTCTCAACCGCGTGGTGCCGTCCATGCCGCCCGAGTGGTACAAGCCTTACGAGGAAACGGTTCGCGGCGTGCCACCCATGCCGCCGATTGGATCCGGGTACCGCTTCCACGTCACCGGTCTGACCCATGACCGAAACGGTTTTCCCACCTCCCGGCCGGACGAGGTGAATGAACTGGTGCAGCGTATGCACCGCAAGATCGATCAGTTCTTCTACGACATCCAGATCACCGAAGAGACCACCACGGAAGATGCCGAGGTGGTCGTGGTGGCCTACGGTTCGGTTGCCAGATCCGCGGAATACGCCGTGCAGCAGGCGCGCGAATCCGGGGTGAAGGCCGGACTGCTCAAACTCAAGACGCTCTTCCCGTACCCCAGACGCGCCACCGAGAAGCTGCTGGCCCGAGCCCGCACGCTGGTGGTGCCGGAGATGAACATGGGGCAGATATCCCGCGAGGTGAAACGGGTGAATATGGGGCGCGCCTCGGTGCGAACCGTGAACCGCGTCGACGGCCAGATCATCACGCCTTCCGAAATCCTCAAGGTCATCATGCAGGGGTAGGGCCATGAACGAAGTGACAGGAAATCAGATCATCCATCAATACCTGAGGCACAATAAGAAGTTCCCGCACGTGCTCTGCGCCGGATGCGGCCACGGCATCGTGCTCGGGTCCCTCATCCGCAGCGTGCACGCGCTCGATATCCCCAAGGACGACATGGTGATCGTCGCGGGAATCGGCTGTTCCGGCAGGCTCGCCGTGTACGTGGACTTCAACACCATCCATACCACCCACGGCCGCGCGCTGACATTCGCCACCGGCATCAAGATGGCAAACCCCAAGCTCAAGGTCATCTGCATCATGGGCGACGGGGATGCGCTGTCCATCGGCGGCAACCATCTGATCCATGCGGCGCGGCGGAATATAGGCATCACCGCGCTGGTACTCAACAACAACATCTACGGCATGACCGGCGGACAGAGTTCACCGGCCACGCCTGCGGGCAGCGTTTCCATGACCGCCCCCTTCGGCCAGCTGGAGGAAAACTTCGACACCGTGGACCTCGCCAAGGGCGCCGGAGCCAACTATGTGGCCCGCGGCACCGTGTTCCATGTGCAGAAGCTGGAAAAGCTCATGCAGCAGGCCATCACCCAGCCGGGCTTCAACATGCTTGAAGTGTTGACTCCTTGCCATACGCAGTACGGCCGAAAGAATAAGTTCAAAGGCCCTGTGGACATGTACAAATGGCTCAAGAAGACAGCTGTTCCCGTGGAGCGCTACGAAGAAATGACCGAACAGCAGCGCGAATCCCGCATCCCCATCGGCGTCTTTGCAGACAAGGGACAGCCCGGGCTCGAAGAGCGCTATTACGCCCTCAAGCAGGAAATGCTGGCCAAGCAGAAAGAGGAGGGCAAGTAGATGAAACAGCCAATGGATCTTGAACGTTTTGAAATCCGCTTCTCCGGACTCGGAGGGCAGGGCATCATTACCCTCGGCAGGGTCATGGGCGCGGGGCTCGCGCTGGGACACGGCTACAACGTGACCCAGACCCAGAGTTACGGGCCGGAAGCTCGTGGCGGTTCCAGCCGCTGCGACCTCGTGGTCAGCTCCGGGCGCATCAGCTTCCCCAAGGCGGAGAACCTTGACCTGCTCGTGGCACTGTCTCAGGAGGCTTGCAACGCCTATTATCCGTACCTGAAGCCCGGCGGAGCGCTGGTAATTGAAACGGATATCGTGAAGCAGCCGCCATCCAATCATTACCTTGGTCTTCCTTTCACCAAAATGGCCAAGGAAAAGATCGGCATCGTGCAGGCCATGAATACCGTGGTTCTCGGCGCGTTGACGCATCTGCTGCCGTTCACGGTTCAGCGCGTCATGCGCAAGAACATGGAGGAGGCGCTGCCGGAGAAAATCCGCGCCGTGAACGTCAAGGCCTTCAATCTCGGTCACCGGGAGGCCAAGAAGGCTTTTGGCGAGTCCCCGGAGATATGGGGACACCCGTCCGAAGACGATTAGCCGGTAATAAAGCCCCCTTCCTCGGAAGGGGGCTTTATTGGGTTAGTGTAGCAAATGGCGGTTACTGAATCAGTCCGAGCACGCCGAAAACGATCAGATAGGTAGCAACTATGTAGTTGAGCATCTTGGGTGCCACGAGAATCAGTATTCCCGCCATGAGGGACAACAGGGGTTGCAAATCCACGTGCAGGCTCATGTCAGTTCTCCTTGTCGTTTCAGGCCGGAATCATTCCATCCCGCCGGGGTTCACTCTTGCTCTTCCTCGCTCAACCTGTTTTTGAGTCCACCGACCATTTTCAGAGTCACGTAGTTGATGGCGCTGAGAACGATGGCGATCTCATAGCGGTTGAACGCGGTGGCCACACCAATGGCGCCCATATTCCAAATGCTTGCCGCGGTAGCGGTACCGATGACGGATTCCCTGTGCTTGAGGATCGCCCCGCCACCAAGGAAACCGATGCCTGTAACGAGTCCCTGAAAGACCCGTGCCTCGGACCCGGTCGAATCGAGCACCGAGATCCCGACCAGCATGAAGCCGCAGGTGACGACTGCCACAAGTGGAAAGGTCCTCATCCCGAACTGGATTTCGCTCGTTTCGCGGTTGAGCCCGATGGGCAGGGCCAACAGATAGGCAAAGGCGATGTGCCAGAGATGATACCACACCTGCGCCCAGTCGATATCCATGAATGGCGGCACGATGCTGTTCCTCGCGACGACCGCTAATTGTCCACCGATTCTTCCAGCTTGTCACCGGCTTCCTCGATGCTGTCGCCAGCTTCTTCAATGGCCTGATCCACCTGTTTGCCGGCCTTCTCCGCCGGACCTTCCTGCTCACAACCGAAGGCCACGGCAAAGAATGCCAGCAGGCAGAGCACGTAAACGAATTTCTTGAGTATCTTCATTGTTTTCTCCCTTAGGGGGTAGATGGTTAAATGCGCGGCCTGCGCCTTCCCATGACAAGTGAAATCACGAAGGCGATGAGGAAAACGAAGAAAAGAATCTTCGCTATGCCTGCAGCGGCCGCGGAAATGCCGCCGAAGCCGAGAATGCCTGCGAGTATTGCCACGATGAAAAACACCACTGACCAGGATAGCATGTTTCCTCCTTTAGACTGGAATTCAAAATGACCGGGGGCGGCTTTGGCGCCCCCAGTCGTGATGGTTACTTAAAGCGTGCGCTTGCAGACTTGATAGCTTCGTCAAGGATGTCCCATGCTCCCTGAAGACCAATCTTCAGATCCTGCCATGCGCTGTCTCCAGCCTGTTGGAACTCCGCGAGTTTCACCTTGGCCTCTTCGCGCCGTTCCTTCAGCTGCTTGATCTCGTCGTCGTATTTGACTCGCAGGTCAGCTTCAGCCCCTTTGGCCTTGGCTTCAAGGCGGCTCACTTCGGCGTTGAGTTCGTCAAGCTTTGCTTTCATTTTCTGAACGTATTCTTCACGGTTCGACATGATTGGGTACTCCTTCATGTTTGGTTTCTATAGCATTACAATGCCGTAAACTTTGCAGAAACTTATTCCAACCATACACCAAACGAAGCGATGGTCAAAGAGAGAATCAACTTTTAATGGAAGGAGCAGGGTGTGTTGACGTGAAGGGCGTTGAAAAGAAAGGGGAAAGAAAGAGTGTCTCAGCGCTTGAGAGCGCGAGTGAGACGCTTGATGAGCGATTCCGTGCCGGAGTGCCCGTTGAGGATCGGCTGTGCTGCGGAAACGTTCACTGGCGTGCAGGAGTCCGGCAGTTCCGGAATGGGCAGAGTCAGCCCGTGGCGCGATGCAAGTTCTGCCAGACCGGCCTTGATGGAATGAAAGGTGGCGGAGCCATGCCCGGAGTCTTCATCATGATCGCAGCGGTACTGCACGTGGGCACGGTGAAGTTGTTCCATGCAGGAATGAAAAAACGCAGGCAACCCGTCGCCGACTACGGGGGCCAGCGCATCGAGAGCCATGTTGGCGGCCGTGATGATCTCCTCGCCGGTGTTGCCCCAGTGCATGGAGTCGTTCTTGCTCTGTCCGTCGCGGATCTCTTGTTCGATGATCCGGTCGAGTTCGCGCCGTACCGGGCGGATGAGGGATTGCTCTTGGTGTGATTTAGACATGGGTTTGCTGATTTTGCTGCTGACTAGCGCAATCCGGGCAGCATAGCAAGCCCTTCGTCATTTTGAAGCGCCTTCTCGGTTCAGTCCGTTGCGGATAATGCGCAGCAGCCCGTAATCGTAACGTCCCTGAAGTTCCTCGTGTACCGGGGAGAGTTCCATGATGCCTCTGGTCCGGAAAGCGGTCATGACATCGCGGATCTCGCGCACGGCGTCTTCTTCGAGGGCACACAGGTCCCGCCAGTCGTATTCGCCAGATGACACGGCGCTGGCAAGATGGTTCCAGACAGTGCTCGCCCTGAGATTCCGTTCCTGCGCCACTTCCTCGACGTTGCCGAGCCGCGTGAACGCCCGCGCGCTCTCAAGCGCGGATTCGCTTGCGCCCTTTCGCGCGGGCTTGGCGGTGGAGCGTTGTTGCGGCAGGGGAGGAAGGTCATCCGGTCTGCCGTTGATGGCTTCATGTCCCTCCAGAACGGCAAGGAAGGTTTCCCCGAAGCTTTGCAGCTTCATTTCCCCGATGCCGCTGAGAAGGCCGAAATCCGCCAGTGCGCTAGGCCGGTAGCGAACCATTTCCAGAAGGGTGCGGTCGGGAAAGACCGCGTAGGGCGGGATGCCGCGTTCGGACGCCAGTTCCGCCCGTTTTGCGCGCAGGGCGTCGAAGAGGATGCGCGCTTCGCTTGTGGCCAGCGTGCCTTCCTCGTCAATGCGCTCGCCTCTGGTGCGGCGCCGGGAAATTTTGGGAACGACCGGATCGGTTCGCAACACCACTTCGCGCTCTCCCCGGAGCACCTGCCACGAGTTTTCATTGAGATGCAGTGCGCCATGGCCCTCAATGTCTACTTCAAGCAGCCCGGAGGCGCCGAGCTGACGATAGACGGAACGCCATTCTCCGCCGGAGAGCTCGTCGCCGATGCCATAGGTCGATAGCTGATCATGGCCGAGCTGGCTGATGCGTTTGCTAGTCTCGCCCTTGAGCACATCCGCCAGATGCTTGGCTCCAAAGCGTTGGCCGGTACGAAAAATGTTGGAAAGCGCCTTCTGTGCGGCCACGGTGCCGTTCCACCTCTTGGGCGGCTGTGCGCAGGTGTCGCAGTTCCGGCAAGGTTCGATGCTCTCGCCGAAATAGGAAAGCAGCGCCTGCCTGCGGCAACCCGGAGCTTCCAGAAAGGCCATGATGGAATCCAGTTTGCGGTGTTCCACGAACTTGCGGCGGTCATCGGCATCCCCGCCCACGATCATGGAGCGCATGATCGCGAAGTCCTGAAGACCATATGTCATCCACGCATCCGCCGGGAGCCCGTCGCGTCCGGCGCGGCCCGTTTCCTGATGATAGGCCTCAAGGCTGCGCGGCGGTTCCAGATGGGCCACGAACCGCACGTCCGGCTTGTCCACGCCCATGCCGAAGGCTACGGTGGCGACCATGACCAGCCCTTCCTCGCGCATGAACCGTTCCTGATGCGCGTTGCGTTCATCCGCGCTGAGTCCTGCGTGATAAGGCAGAGCCGTGATGCCGTTTTTGTTCAGGAATGCCGCGGTCTGGTCGGTTTTCTTGCGGCTGATGCGGTAGACGATGCCGGAGTCGCCCTGGTGGGTGTTTCGGATGAACTGGAGCAGTTGATGCTGCGGTTTATCCTTGGGCTGTACCGTATAGCGAATGTTCGGCCTGTCGAAACCGGTGGCGAAGATGCGCGCTCCGTCAAGGCCGAGGTGCGTCAGGATGTCGTTGCGGGTCGGCAGATCCGCCGTGGCGGTAAGGGCCACCCTCGGTACGCCGGGAAAGCGTTCCGGGATGATGGAAAGCTGGAGGTATTCGGGCCTGAAGTCGTGCCCCCACTGGGAGACGCAGTGCGCTTCGTCGATGGCGAAGAGGTTGGGCCGGAGCCGCGCCAGACGCTCCAGAAACTCCGGGCGGCACAGGCGTTCCGGTGCCACGTAGAGCAGGTCGAGCCGTCCGTACTCCAGATCGGCCTGCACCTCGTTCATTTCCTGCATGGAAAGGGATGAGTTCAGGCACGCCGCACGTACGCCCGCCTGCCGCAGCGCCGCCACCTGATCTCGCATGAGCGCAATGAGCGGCGAAACCACTACCCCGAAGCCGTCCCTGAGCATGGCCGGAATCTGGTAACAGAGGGACTTGCCGCCGCCGGTGGGCATGAGCACGACCGCATCGCCTCCGTCGGCCACGTGAGGGATCACGTCGCCCTGAAGGCCGATGAAGTCATCGAATCCGAAAACCGTGCGTAGGATGTCGTGGGGAGTCGGCATGCGATGGAGCTATCAGTTGAGGCCGGTTCGGTCAAAGCCGGATGCAGGGGCTATTCGGCTTTTCCCTGAGGGACCATTGCACGGTTGGAGCGGCGAAAGCCAACTTTTCGGTGCTGGCGACCTTGGCCACGTACTGTACGTACTGCGCATCCCCGTATGCGTAGAACAGCATCCAGTGCCGGTCGAGATTCATCACGAACATGTGGTAGCTCTGTAATGTATATTTTTACAGAGCAAAGAAAAACGGGCGGAATGGAACCGCCCGTTTCATATATGCATATGTTCGCCCGTAAGGGCTTGGATGGACCGGATGTTCGCATCCGGTGGGTGCGCCGGTTACCAGATTGTCCGGATGACCACTCCGGCGTCCGCCATGTGCTTTTTGATGTCCGGCAGGGTCCATTCGCCGTAGTGGACGATGGAAGCGATAAGGGCGGCATTGGCGCGACCCTTGGTTACGGCGTCCACCATGTGGTCGGGGTGGCCTGCGCCGCCGGAGGCGATGACCGGGATGTGCACGGACTCGGCAACGAGCCGGGTCAGTTCAAGGTCGTACCCGTCCTTGGTGCCGTCGGCGTCGATGGAGTTCAGGCAGATTTCGCCTGCGCCGAGCGCCTCGCCGGTCTTGGCCCATTCGAGGGCGTCCATGCCCATGTGCTTTCGTCCGCCGTGGATGACCACTTCGAACCCGGACGGGATGTCATCGCTCTTTTCCACACGTTTGACGTCCATGCCAAGCACGATGCACTGAGAGCCGAAGCGTGCGGCCCCTTCGCTGATGATGTCCGGATTCTTGACCGCGCCGGAGTTCACCGAGACTTTCTCGGCACCGGCCAGCAGCACGTCGCGCATGTCGCTGACCGTGTTGATGCCGCCGCCGACGGAGAAGGGGATGAAAATCTCGGAGGCGACCTTGTCCACCACGTCGAGAAAGATGCCGCGTCCTTCGGAGGATGCGGTGATGTCGTAGAAGACGATCTCGTCGGCGCCCTGCTCGTAATACTTGCGGGCGGTTTCCACGGGGTCGCCGATGTCTACGTTGTCCTTGAACTTGATGCCCTTGGTCAGACGGCCGTCGCGAACGTCGAGGCAGGGGATGACTCGTTTACTCAGCATTGGCTGCCTCCAGACAGAAGTTGTGGAAGTTCTTGAGCATCTGCAGTCCGGGCTTGCCGCTCTTTTCGGGATGGAACTGCACGGCCCAGAGGCCACGGCGTCCATGCACGGAGCAGAAGTCACGACCGTAGCGTGTTTCGCCGATGATGAATTCTTCCTTGGGGGCCGGGAAGTAGCTGTGGACGAAGTAGAAATTCGCTTCGGGGTCGATGCCCCTGAAAAGTTCGCATTCCTGCTTCAGTTCAATGGTGTTCCAACCCATGTGCGGAACGCGGATGGGGTCGCCCTCGTAGTCGGTCCATGAGGGATTGAACAGGCGGCATTCGCCGGGGATGATAGCCAGCGCCTTGGTGTTGTTTTCCTCAGAGTAGTCCAGCAGGATCTGACAGCCCACACAGATGCCCAGCATGGGTTTTTCCTGCCAGATGAGCGCCTTGAGCGTCTCGTCCTTGCCATCGATGTGTAGTTCGTCCATGGCCTGTCCGGCCGCGCCGACACCCGGAAAGATGATGCCGTCGGCGGCTTCGAGCCGTTCCGGGTCGTTGGTGATTTCGTTTTCGATGCCGAGGTGATCCAAAGCGCGTTTCACGCTGGTCTGGTTCCCGGCGTTATATTCAAAGATTGCCAGCATGTCGGCCCTCCTCAGGGGTTTCATTCATTCCAGCGAGTAGTGAAAAAAACAGCGGAATGCAAGTCGTTTTCCTCAAGCGTCCATTATTTACGTTTTTAGAAGCCAATAAGAGCAGGTTTTCAAAAATGTAATTTTTCACTGAGTGTATGCCTTTTACAACGTGCCGGAATGATTTGCAGTTATAAATGGCACGCTCCTTGAGTAGGAAAGGGTAAAAACGGCGTACGCAAACGCCGCAAAAACAAGGAGGCCGCATGATATCGATAGTAATGGGAACCGTGTTGTTCGTTCTGGCAAGTCTTTCCGTGTCGGTCTTCTTCGTGAAGCTCGAACTGGTCGCCAAAGATGTGGTCGAGGCTGCGGTGGAGTCCCCGGCGCCGGCAGTGCGGGAGTTCCGCAACGGCAGGAAGGGGCTGGTTATTTGGTAGGCCGGGCTTCTTCAGGATAGACCTTCAACAGCAGGTCACCCTTCCACGGGCCGACCTGCTTTCCCAGACTCCGAAGGCGGATGGGCCGCCCCGGATGGAAGTCCGAGGGCAGCGTCACTTCGATGGTGCGAGGTTCGTTGCTGAAGCGGCGGTGGACCGTGATGCGGATCTTGCGTCCCGGCATGAGCACGCTGGCCGGGAAGTAGGCCGTCAGTTCGTCGTCGAGGTGAGAGCGGACCCAGTTTTTTGCACTGCCCAGAATGCCGTCGGAAAGGTCGAGCTCCAGCTTCTTGCCGCGCAGTTCAAGGCTGAGTTTTCGCCGCTTGAGTTTCAAGGGGCCGCCGTGAGGCCGGTTCTTGTCCACCCTGTTGTATATGTCCTCGAAGACCTGTCTGGCGAACGGGTCGTTCATGAGGTCGCGAAAAACCTCTTCTTCCTTGTAATAGAACCGCTGGCTGCGCGAACGCGTGGATTCCGGCCCCGGCTCCCACTTTTTGCGTTGCTTCTGCCGGGTTCCCGGTCCCGGTTCGGATTTCGTGCTTCGCTGCTGCCGCTGGTAGGCCCGCGCGCCTTCGTCAGGGCGTTTGTAGGCCTTGCCGTGGCTGCGGTCGCGTCGTTCCTCGCCCGGTTTCGCCCGTGCTCCGGAGGTGGAGGTCTCCCCAAGGGTCTTGCGCAGGGTTACGTAGGCTTCGTTGACCTTGCGGAAGCGGTCCGCCGCGTCTTCGGAGTCGTTCAGATCGGGGTGGAGCTTGAAGGCCAGCTGCCGGAAAGCGGTCTTGACCGCGTCCATGTCCGATCCGGCGCGGACGCCGAGAACCCGGTAGCATTCATTGACGGACATGGACATGGCGGGCGGTTACTCCTCGCTGATGAGCGCGTTGGCGTCGCAGTCGGGGTCGTGACGGGAGAGTCCTTCCTGACGGATGTACTCCTTGCCCTGACGCACGAACTCGTCGTGTCCCGCCTCGGGATTCACGCCGGGACAATATTCCTGAATCATTTCCCAGCTTCCCTCATCAATGAGGTTGCCGCGGAAAAAGGGCCACGCACGGCAGATGTCGGGCCTGCCGGGGTGTACGCTGCATCCAGCGCCTTCACGGAAGAAGACGCAGTAGCCGTCGTCACCCGTGACGACCTGCCACTTTCCGCCGCGCTGGTATGCGTACTGCTCAAGCATGGAATCCACTTCCTGCTCAAGGTGTTCCGCAAGGCGCACGCGGTCCTTCTCGGACATGACGATTCCGCCTTCGCCGTGGCAGCAATGGCCGCACATCTTGCAATCGAAAGCCGCGACGCTCATCGGGCCTCCGGCAGCAGACGTTCTGCCTCGACCTTGAGGCAGAGGTCCTCCACGACCATGACGCCTTTCGGCTCAAGCATGGCGCGAGCTTCGGGATTGAAAATGCCAGACTGCATCCAGAAGCAGCGGGGCAGTGAATCCAGTTCCAGAACTTCCCGTGCGTGGTCGGCGCAGAATTCGGAGGCGCGGAACAGATCGACAATGTCCACGGGATGCGGAATGTCCTTGAGGGAGGTGTATGTCTCCAGTCCCCATACGCCGGTGCGTTTCGGGTGGACTGGGATGACGGTGAAACCCATATCGATAAGGGCGCGACCCACTCTGTCCACGGGGCGACCCGGCTTGTCCACGGCTCCGACGATGGCGATGGTCTTGACCTCGCGGAGCAGGGCGGCTAGCTCTTTTTCATTGTACAGCATTGGTAACTCCTTCGTCCGCATTTTGATACCGGAAACATCCGGTCTTGCATAGTCCCCCGTAACTGTCCAAGGAGATTGAGACATGTTTGAATCTTTGGCGAATATACCGCATGAAGAACTGGAAAGCCGTTTCGAGGCCGTGCGGAGCCATCTTCGCGACGTGGCACCCGAAGCTGGAGGCATTCTGATCTTTTCACGCCTGAATATCTATTATTTCACCGGCACGCTCGGTCAGGGCGCACTCTGGATTCCATTGGAGGGCAACCCGGTCCTGATGATCCGCAAGGGAGTGGAACGCGCCAGGCTCGAAGCGGGCCTTGAGCCGCATCCGTTCAAGTCGTACGGGCAGATTCCCGAAGTCTGCGCCGAGGCTGGGAGCCCCCTGACCGCAACCGTCGGCGCGGAGACCGCCGGCCTGACATGGCAGCTCTCCAACTTGCTGACAGCGAAGCTCTCGGAAACGACGTTCCAGCCCGCCGACCATGCCGTGGCGCTGGCCAAGGCCGTCAAGTCCACGTGGGAGCTGAACATCATGCGCAAGGTCGGACAGCGGCATCATCGTTGCCTGCATGAGCTCATCCCGGAAGTCATCAAGCCGGGCATGAGCGAGCGCGAAATCTCTCACAAGGCGTGGGAAGTGTTTTTCGCCAACGGTCATCAGGGACTCATGCGTATGCAGGCCCACGGCGAGGAAGCCTTCCTCGGTCATGTCGCCGCCGGAAATTCCGGCAACTATCCGAGCATTTTCAACGGTCCGCTCGGATTACGAGGTGAGCACCCGGCGTCGCCCTACATGGGGTACGCGGGCAAGCTCTGGAATGAGGGCGAGCCGCTTGGCATGGACATCGGGTTCATCGTGGAAGGGTACCATACCGACAAGACGCAGACCTACTGGGCCGGACCGGCTTCATCCATCCCGGACGAGGTTCGACGCGCTCATGATTTCTGCATGGAAATGCAGCAGTGGGTCGCGGACAACGCGCGGCCCGGAGCAACGCCCGAGGAGCTGTACCTGTACTGCGCGTCTCAGGCGGAAGAGCGCGGCTTCGGCGACGGGTTCATGGGCCTTGGAGAAAACAAGGTGCCCTTCATCGGCCACGGCATCGGCCTGACCATCGACGAGTGGCCGCCGCTGGCAAAGAAATTCCGCGATCCGCTCAAGCCGGGCATGGTCATCGCGGTGGAGCCGAAGCAGGGTATCCCCGGCGTCGGCATGGTCGGTGTGGAGAACACTTTTGAGATAACCGAGGACGGTGCCCGCTGCATCACCGGTGACGAGTTCGACATCATCTGCGTGGAGTAGCGTCAGATACGAGGCAAATGGCATGAAAAAGGCCCGCATCGAACATCTCGATGCGGGCCATGTCTCTTTTTTGGGGCTTCAGGGCTACTTCAGGGCGCGGCGGTAGATTTCCATCACGTCGTCGCGGTTCATCTCGATGGGTGTAACGGCGAAGAGATTTCCCATGGTGGACAGAGCGTTGTCGGCCAGTGCCGGGATTTCGTCTTCGGTGACGCCGTAGTCGGAGAGCTTCATCCCGTCCAGCCCGATGTCACTGATGAGGTCGTCGAGCATCTCGATGAAGCACATGGAGCCTTCGGCCTCCGGTTCGATCTCGCGGGAGTCGGCCATGGTCAGGCCAACGTCTTCAAGGCGCTCTTCGCCCTTTTCGGCGAGATAACCGAAGTAGGCCTTGGAGAGCATGATCAGCCCGGCGCCGTGCGGCATTTCCGGATGGAATCCGGAGAGCGCGTGCTCCATGCTGTGGTGCGAGATGCAGCAGGAGAGTGCCTCGCACATGCCCGCAGCGGTGCTGGCCCAGGCGAGCGCGGTGCGTGCCTCGATGTTGTCGCCGTCCTCCACCGCGATGGGCAGGTAGTGGGTGATGAGGTGCACCGCCTCCAGCGCCAGCAGGTCGCTGGTGGGCTGGCGGCAGGTGGCCAGATAACACTCCACGGCGTGGAAAAACGCGTCCATGCCGGTGAAAGCGGTCTGGTTCTGCGGCACGGAGAGCATCAGCTCCGGGTCCACCACAGAGAGCGCGGGGAAGGTGGAGTCGTTGCCCCAGCCGATTTTTTCCTCGGAGCCGGATTTGGTGATCACGGTCCACGGGTCGGCCTCGGTGCCGGTCCCGGCGGTGGTGGGGATGGCCACGATGGGCAGCGCGGGTTTTTCAGGCGCACTGCCCTTGCCGGAGCCGCCGGTCATGTAGTCCCAGTATTCCCCGCCGTTGGCGGCCAGCAGGGCGATGGACTTGGCGGAATCGATGGTCGAGCCGCCGCCGAGGCCCACCACGTAGTCCACGTTCTGCTCGCGGCAGATGTTCGCGGCCTCTTCCACGTGTTCGGAGAGCGGGTTGGGCGTGATGCGGTCGTAAACGATGGTGGAAACCTCGCGCTGGCCGAGCAGGCCCTGAACGCGGGAAAGGTATCCCTGCTTGAGCATGACACCGGATTCGCCGATGACGATCATGGCTTTCGACCCCTGCGGGAGGCGGGGCGTGGTGGCCAGCACGTCGAGCTTGCCCGCGCCGAACTCGATGCAGGTGGGAATGTTGAAGGTAAATTGCATTCTATGATTCTCCAATGTGTTTATCTTCTTAGTTATTATATGATTCCAGAATTGTTTCAACCTGCTCCTCGGTGAAGAGATCGCGCAGGACCACCGGTTTGTTCCAGTCGTCCCCCGCCGGGAAGAAGGCCGCCACCGGGAGACTGCGACTGCCAAGGGAGAAAAGCAGTTCCTCGCCTTCGGGATTCTGCTCCGAAAGATCCACCTGCACGAAACGTACGCCGTATTCTTCGCGCCATTGCGTCAGATTCTCCGGCGTCAGGACCGTGGCTTCGATGACCTTGCAGGTGGGGCACCAGTCCGCAGTGAAGTCCACGAACATCGCTTCGCGGCCGAGGCGTTCCTCGAAAGTGACCGGGTTGTAGGCGGTCCACATGAAGGATTCGCGCTCCGGCGCATAGAACCAGAGCAGCGTGAGTCCGAGCAGGCCCAGCCCCGCAAGGCGCAGGCCCCAGCGGGCACCGGTGGAAACGCCCGGTCCGGCGAGTCCCCAGAGCCATCCGGCAGGGACGGCAAGCCACATGACGAACAGGGCGGGCATGACCTCGGCGGGCGGCAGAATGTTGATGAGGTACAGCACGGTGCCGAGCAGGAAGAATCCCACGACGCGTTCCACGTGCTGAACCCATGCGCCCGGACGCGGCAGCCACGTGGCGACGCCCGGAAAAACGGACATGGCAAGATAGGGCGAGCTCATGCCGAGGCCCACGGCCAAGAAAACAGCTGCGATGTGTCCCGGAGGCTGCTGGAGTGCCCACGCGAGCACGCCGCCGAGGAAGGGGCCGCTGCATGGTGTGGCGAGCAGCGTCGCCAGCAGGCCTGTGAAGTAGGCCTGTGCCTTGTGCGAACGGACCTTGCTGTCGAATTTAAGGTCGATTACCGGCAGGTCGAACAGGCCGAGTAAACTCAGGCCCATGACAAAGACGAAGATGGCGAGCCCGGCAACCACTTCAGGCTGTTGGAAAATGCCGCCCCATGCGATGCCGGTCTTCCAGAGGATGACCGCCAGCGCTCCGAACCACGAGAGCACTCCTGCCGCAAAGAAGATTCCATGCGTGCGGATTTCCCTTCGCCGCTGCTCCGGTTCGCCGCCACTGCCGAGCAGGGCGGAGACCTTCAGGCTGATGACGGGCAGCACGCAGGGCATGAGGTTGAGCAGCAGCCCCGCAATCAGGCCGAAGAAAAGCGCGGCCCCAAGGCTGGTGACTTCAAGGGACTCGGTGTACGGCTTGGGCGAGAAGCCCCATTGTCCGCCGGGTTCAACGGGCTCTTCCCCGAACGCCTCAAGAAATTCGGGCCACCACGGCTGAAGCTCGGCCTTGGCGAGATCGTCCGGGCTGAAGGTCTTTGGCCGGAACGGAATCTCCATTCTGGCGGGCAGGCATTTGGTGTCGGAACAGAAGAGCAGCTCCACCTGTGCGTTGATGCTGCCGCTCTCCGGTGCATCGGGTGGTATTGGAAGAAAGACGCGCATGACGCCGTCATAGATGTTGGCGGTCTTGCTGGGGTCGAAGGTGTCAGGCTTGGAGACGCCGGGCGGAAAAACCGCTGCCAGCTCCATGCCGCCTGGTTCGATTGTGGCCTGAACGGTAGTGGGTTTTCCCACTCCGGTTGGTTCGGCGGAGTACGTGTGCCAGCCGTCCTCGAAGGTCATGGTGAGAACGGCCATGGAGGAATCGCCTCCGGGAAGGGCATACATGCCCCAACTCGTCTTGGCAGGGTAGTCCTGTTGCTGGAATCCGAGTTGTGCTGCGGCTGGCGCGGCAGCGAGAAGCATCAGGAGCAGGCTTGCGAGGATCGTTTTCAGAAGTCGATTCACAAAAAATCCTTGAAAAACGTTTTTTATTGTTGACATCGAACCGTCACATGGATAGTTATCTCTCCGCGCTGAGGGCAAACGCCCCCAACGCCGAGTGGGTCACTAGCTCAATTGGCAGAGCAGCGGACTCTTAATCCGGAGGTTCAAGGTTCGATTCCTTGGTGACCCACCACTCGAAAAGTCAACCCGGCAGCTCAGGCTGTCGGGTTTTTTCGTTGTGTGCGTTTTAATGTGTGCGGCGTCGTGATTCACCAGTGGATTCCTCATTCTCATTGTGATGAAGCGGTCTCTTGGCCGCTCGTAAAAAAATATCCGCCCGAATGGACGGAGTCAATGGGAATCGCGTTATTACCCGACAAGTGCGCGCTTTTGCACCGCTTAGATGGCTGTGCTGAATGCGCTGCCCGGAGTCGGGGTCTCGATGGGGGAGGATGCTGCCTGATAGGCCTGCGTCGCACGACGGGTGCGCGCAGAGGGTGCCACCTCGTCTTCGGCGGCGGATGTGGCTTGGCGCTCTGCCTTGATAGCCTGCTGTTCTTCTTCGGCTTCCTCGCGTTCGGCCTGCTTTTCCTTCTGCATCTCCAGCCGGGCTTCCTGTGCCAGCTGGGTGGCCTTGGCCGCAACCTTGAGATCCTGCGCCGAAGGGTTGGCCGGGGCCATGGCGGCCTTGCGGACCGTACGCGCCTTTTCTTCGGTGGCTTCGGGATTGCCCGGTACCTTGGATACGTCGATGCTGACGTTGCCGCCAACAGCATATTGGCGTCCGTCCGGTCCGGTTTCGAAAGAGTAGGAAGGCCCGCCCTGAACGTGTGCCCCGCCGGCCGACATGTGCGCCTGCTCATGGGTTCGGACTTCGCGGTCGCGCTGCTTGAGATCGTCGAGGTTGCGCTTTTCAGAGCCATTCAGCTCGGAGCGGCTCTTCACCGCCTTCTCGACGTTTTGCTGCTCCGAACTTCTCTGTCCGGCCTCGGCCTGACGTTGGTCTCGCCCCTGTTGCTTCTTTTCGTCCTGCGGATGCTCCTGCACAGGCTCCGGCGGGGCCATGCGCGGCGTGCTGTGCATCTTCTGCAAGCTGCCGTACAGGGTCCCGAAGAGGGATGCGGTGAAGTCGTTGGACGAAGTGACGAAGCTCATTTGTTCTCTCGCGTATGGAAGTCCTTTTCAGTCTACTTATCGGCGGACGGGCTGGCATTCTTTAGGGTGAAATGCAAAAAAAAGGGGCGACCCGAAGGTCGCCCCGTAACAGCTTGCTATGACTGCTGAAGTTAGACCTTTGCGCCCTGCATTTCCTGAGCGGAGAAGTCCCATTCCACGTCGTGCGGCGGGAGCTTTTCGGTGCTGAAGAAGCGCGGGAGCTGGTCGTCTTCATCGGTGAAGCCGGCGCGCTTGTTGAATTCCAGTTCGTCCTTCAGGCAGTTCACGCCAAGGGCGATGAATTCGTCTGCGGTGAACTTCAGGCCGGTGTGAGCCGCGACCACGTCGCACATGGCCTGCACGCCGTTTTCGTCATCGAGGACCGCGAAGGCCACGAACAGGCAGAGGCCGAGGGAGTCGATGGCGGCGGTGGCGATCTGGAGGTTCTTGGAGACCTCCACGTTGCCTTCCTTCTTGTGGCCGTCGATCTCGCCGCCGACCTTCAGGACGTTCTGGCAGACCGCGTAACCGGCGGTGTGGTCGCCGCCCATGGGGGTGGTGGCGTAGGTGACGCCGACGCCCTTGACGGCGCGCGGGTCGTATGCGGGCAGGGACTGGCCCTTGACGGTGGGCAGACGGTCCACGCCGAACGCGCCGCCTGCGAAGTCCACGCCGTTGGCGATGATGCGGCCGAGGTGGTCGCCGGTTCCGATCTTGCTCAGCAGGTCGATGGCTGCTTCGCCATCACCCCACGGGATGATGCCGCCTTCCATGGCCACGGCGATGGTGTTGCCCATCTCGATGGTGTCCACGCCCTTGTCGTCACAGATGCGGTCCATCTGGGCGATCTGGTCGATGTCGTCGATGAGGCAGGCAGCGCCCATGGCCCAGACAGTCTCGTATTCGAAACCGGAGGTCAGGTAGTTGCCGTCCTTGTCGTTGTACTGCTGGGAGCACTGGATGACGCAGCCGACGTGACAGCCTTCCTTGGTCTTGCCGCCGCGGGCTTCGATGGTCTCGGCGATCTTTTCACCGGAGATGTCGGCAGCCTTGTCGTACTGGCCGAAGCGGAAGTTCTTGGTGGGCAGTGCGCCGGCTTCGTTGATGATGTTCACGAGCACGGCGGTGCCGAATCCCGGCAGGCCCTGGCTGGTGACCGGATGGCCGGTGAGCACGTTGACCCAGTCCTTGCGGGCGGTCTTGAATGCTTCGGGGTCGGCTGCGGTGACCTTTTCGTTCACTTCGGGGTCGAGCACGAGGGCCTTGATGCGCTTGGAACCCATCACTGCGCCCATTCCGCCGCGACCCGCGGAGCGTGCCGGACGTTTGTAGGGGTCGGTGAACTGGATGGTGGAGGCCTTGCCGCAGTATTCGCCACTGGGGCCGATCATTGCGGCCACGAGCTTGTCACCGTATTCTTCCAGCAGTTTGTCGTGGGCCGGGTAGGTGTTCATGCCGGCGATGTCGCCTGCGTCCCGGAACTCGACCTTGTCCTTGGAGATGAAAAGGGTCTGGAGCGGGGCGTCCGCTTCGGGCTTGTCTTCCAGCACGATGGCGTGGATGTCCAGCTTGGGCAGCTTGTGGGCGAACAGGCCGCCGGAGTTGGACTCCTTGATGCCGCCGGTGAGCGGGGATTTTGCACCCACGGAGGCGCGGCCGGAGTTGGCTGCGGAGGAGCCGGCCAGCACACCGCCCGCGAAGACGAGCTTGTTCTCGCCGGAGAGCGGATGACAGTTTGCCGGGACTTCCTTGTTGACCAGTCGGGAGGTCAGGGCGCGGCCGCCGAGACCGGCGTATTCGCCTTGTTCCTCAAACCGGTATTCCTTGGTACGAGTGTTGATTCGCAGAATGCGGGGCATGGAGCACCTCGTCGTTTGAAGTTATCTGTCACCGCAGGAGCGGTGGCTAACATTTATTTGACAAATCCTCTTCAGTATACTCATTGTGGAGAAAATATGTCAAAGAAAACAATGGACTATGCCTGCTTGGACATAGTCATCCCACTTGTGCGGGAATGCCGTACGTTTTGGAGGATATAGGAATGAAGTGCACCATGCGCACAGTCGAAATCGGCAAGGGAACCCTTGGAACCACGACACTGCTGCAAAAGGGAGTCTGCGTCCCCGGGGCTTCCGGAGCAAGCGTCGGTGAGTTCCTTGAACAGTCGCTGGGCCTGTCGCCGGAGTATATAGATACGGATGTGAGAACGATTTTTTTGAACTGTTCTCCGGTGGACGACATTGACGGTGTTCACGTGAAGGACGGCGACGTGCTTTCGCTCTCAGCCGCAATGCCCGGGCTCGTGGGTATCGCCATGGGGCGCAACACNGCCGTCAGCGGCTTTCGCAGCGACATCAGCGCAAAGGACTCCGGGGAAGTGCCGGAAGGCGATGCCCTCGTCACGGTCAAGCTGTTCAATCTCGTGGCTCAGGATGCAGGTCCGGCAATCCTCGCACGCGGGGTGGTGGTTTCCGCGGACGCGCTGAAGTCCGCACTGGGTGATGCCGCTCCCGATGTGCAACCCGATGAAGAATCCGTCATTCTGCGTGTTGTCTGAACACCCCGGCATTGACTCCCTTTTCTCCTGACAGTACCACTGTGCGTGTTTTTTCCCGGATTCCGCGACCTAGTACATAATAAGGAGTCATCATGACCGAGCATATTCAGTATTCTCCCGAAAAGGACGCTCTTGTCCTGCTTGACCAGCGTTTTCTGCCCAACCGTGAAGACTGGTTCGACTGCAAGACCACCGACGACATCTGCTTTGCCCTCGTGGTCATGGTGGTTCGCGGCGCTCCGGCCATCGGGGTCACTGCCGCTTACGGCTGCTATCTCGCCGGACGCGAAGTACAGAGCATGGAAGGTGACTGGAAGAAAAATCTGCATGACAAGCTCGACCAGATCGAAAATGCTCGTCCTACGGCAGTGAATCTGCGCTGGGCGGTGCGCGAAATGCGCCGCGTCTGGAACGAGACGGGCGATGTCTCCCTTGATGAGCTGTGCACCATCTGGCTCGAACGTGCCAAGCAGATCCACGCGGGCGATATTGAAATGTGCGAAAGCATCGGACGCTTCGGCGGCGAAGTGATCGACGACGGCGACACCGTCATGACTCACTGCAACGCCGGGGCGCTGGCCACCGCAGGCTACGGAACCGCCCTTGGCGTCATTCGAGGCGCCATTGATCAGGGCAAGAAGGTCAAGGTCATTGCCAACGAGACCCGTCCCTTCCTTCAGGGAGCACGCCTCACCGCCTACGAACTCCATAAGGATGGCATTGAAGTCAAAGTCGCCTGCGACAATGCCTGCGCACTGCTCATGAAGGAAGGTCTCGTGGACAAGGTTGTCGTGGGCGCCGACCGCATCACGGCCAACGGCGACGCCGTGAACAAGATAGGAACCTACGGCGTGGCACTGCTCGCCAAACACTTCGGCGTTCCGTTTTACGTCGCCGCCCCCGTCTACACCATCGACCCCGAAACGCCTTCCGGCGACGATGTCCCCATTGAAGACCGCGATCCCAAGGAAGTCACCCACGTCGGCGATCATCAGATCACACCCGATGACGTGGAAGTCTACAACCTCGCCTTCGACCCGACCCCCAACGAACTCATAGCAGGCATCATCACCGAAAAAGGCGTTCTCAGGCCCCCCTACAAGGAAGCCATCGCCAAGCTTTTCGAATAACGATTCGGGCCAACGGCGCATACGCGCTATCCAAGCCCGCCGTTTGCTCATACGATTTCAGCCGCGCCGGACGTACCATCTCCACGTCCGGCGCGACTTTCATAGGATGACATTCTGGTTACGCACACAGTTCGCTGTTGACATATCCGCATAGGCAGATATGTTTTGCATCATGCAGCAACTTGCCGAACGCCTCAAAGGGTTGTCCGACCCGACCCGCCTTCGAATGCTGGCCCTGCTTGAGGCAGGAGAGCTTTGCATTTGCGATTTGATGGAAGCCCTGGATCTGCCGCAGTCGAAAGTGTCCCGTCACATGTCGTTTCTGAAAAACGGCGGATGGGTGACCAGCCAGCGCAAGGGCAAGTGGGTCTATTACGCGCTGGCGGAGCCAGTCGATCCAGTGCAGATCGATCTTCTTGCCACCCTGCGCGAGCATCTTCCCGAACTCGACACAGGCGTTGAAGATCGCGAACGGCTGAAGCAGTATCTGAAAACCAAGAAAGCCGACGCGTGCGGCTGAGCCGTCGAGGAGAAGTCATGTCCGAATCCGTCGTGAGAAGACTGTCCTTTCTGGATCGCTACCTGACCCTGTGGATTTTTATGGCAATGTTCATCGGCGTCGGTGGCGGGTATCTGTATCCCGACATCAAGAACGTCATTGATTCCTTTCAGGTCGGCACCACGAACATTCCCATCGCCATCGGGCTTATCCTGATGATGTATCCGCCACTTGCCAAAGTAAAATACGAACAGCTGGGGCAGGTGTTCAGGAACTACAAGGTGCTGGCCCTCTCCCTTGTTCAAAACTGGATCATCGGCCCGATCCTCATGTTCGGCCTCGCGATCACTTTCTTGTCGGGATATCACGAATACATGGTGGGCCTGATTCTCATCGGCCTTGCACGCTGCATTGCCATGGTCATCGTCTGGAACGACCTCGCCAAGGGGGACAGCGAATACTGCGCAGGGCTGGTGGCGTTCAATTCAATCTTTCAGGTACTGTTCTTTTCGGTCTATGCCTATGTCTTCATCACCGTGCTGCCCGGCTGGTTCGGTCTGGAAGGAGTCGTGGTTGACATTTCCATGGCGCAGATCGCAGAAAGCGTGCTCATCTATCTGGGCATCCCCTTTCTGGGCGGCATGATCTCTCGTTTTGTCGGGATCAAGCTCAAGGGAAAAGAATGGTACGAAACTGTCTTCATACCCAAGATCAGCCCCCTGACGCTCGTCTTCCTGCTCTTCACCATATTCGTGATGTTCTCGCTCAAAGGAGACAAGGTCGTCGAGCTTCCGTTCGATGTGGTCCGAATCGCCATCCCGCTCACCATCTACTTCCTGCTCATGTTCCTGGTATCCTTTTATCTTTCCTATAAAGCAGATGCCACATACGAACAGGCCACGACCCTGAGTTTCACAGCCGCTTCCAATAACTTCGAACTGGCCATCGCCGTCGCCATTGCGGTCTTCGGCATCAACTCCGGTGAAGCGTTTGCCGCCGTTATCGGCCCGCTCGTCGAAGTCCCGGTTCTGATAGCCCTCGTGAACGTAGCCGTCTATTTTAAAAGGAAGTTTTTTCCGCATGCCGTGGAAACCATCACCGGTGTCTGTCACGTGAAGTGTGAAACTTCCGAGGTGAGGTAGTCGTTGTGCCTCCGGCGGGCCTTTCAGGCGGACCAAAGGGGCGGGCCCCCTTTGGAAACCCTGAATTGTCCGCGGGGTTGCAGCGGCTGAATTCATGCGGCCACACAACTCGCGACCTCGCTGCAACCCCGCGGACGGGGTGATGGACTTGTTGAGATTGTTAGCAAACTCACCCCATTCCCTTTCCCGCCCGTAAAGAAGGATGCCCCGCTGTGCTTCGCGACAGCGGGGCATCCTTCTTTACGGGCAAATCGGGGAGTCCAGAGGGCCCTCGGCCCTTTGGCGGGTGCAGGGCAGCGCCCTGCCTCTCGGAGTGCCGCCGGAGGCATGTTCTTTTATATATCCGACTCCACGCGTTTCTTGTCTGCTTCGACGAGCAGGAAGGCGATGATGCCGCAGCCGATGATCTTGAGCCAGTCGAGGAAGTCGAGGGGCGCGCTTTGGAAGATGTTCTGCATGAAGGGGGCGTAGGTGTAGAGCAACTGCAGAACGGCCATGATGCCGAAGCCTGCGGGCACCCACGGGTTGCTCATGAAGCCGAGGGTGAAGGGGGAGCTTCTGAAGGAGCGCGAGTTGAAGAGGTAGAAGGCTTCGACGGCGACAAAGACGTTGACGGCCATGGTTCTGGCTTTTTCCACGCTGGCACCGCCGAGCAGTTCCCATTTGAAGAGGCCGAAGGCGGCTATGAGCAGCAGAACGCTGACGAGTGCGATGCGGCTGAGGATGACCTTGTCGAGTATGGGGCGGTCCGGGCGTCTGGGGGTTCTTTCCATGATGCCGGGTTCTTTTGGTTCGAAGGCGAGCATCATGCCGAGGCAGCCTGCGGTGGTCATGTTGATCCAGAGGATTTGCAGGGGCAGGATGGGCAGGGTTGCGCCGAAGAGGATGGCGGTGAGGATGACGAGCCCTTCGCCTGCGTTGGTGGGCAGGGTCCAGGCTATGAACTTGACGAGGTTGGCGAATACGCCGCGTCCTTCTTCGACGGCGGCTTCGATGGTGCTGAAGTTGTCGTCCGTGAGCACCATGTCGGCTGCTTCCTTGGCGGCTTCGGTTCCGCTGATGCCCATGGCGATGCCGATGTCGGCCTGCTTGAGTGCGGGAGCGTCATTCACGCCGTCGCCGGTCATTGCACAGACTTCGCCGTGGGACTGCAAGGCCATGACGAGGCGGAGTTTCTGTTCGGGGGAGACGCGGGCGAAAACGGGGACGCCCTGCACGCGTTCACGCAGCTGCCTGTCGGTCATTTCGCCGATTTCCTTGCCGGTGAGTACGGGGCAGTCTCTGCCGAGGGTGCAGCCGTCGCCGCCGAGGCCCAGCATCATGCCGATGGCTTCTGCGGTGACGGCGTGGTCGCCGGTGATCATCTTGACCCGGATTCCGGCGCGCAGGCAGGTGCCGACGGCACGCTTGGCTTCTTCCCGGGGCGGGTCGATCATGCCCTGGACGCCGAGCAGGATCATTCCCTCTGCCACGTCTTCGTGTCCGAGTTCCTTGCCGTCGGGCAGTTCCTTTCGGGCAAGGGCGAGCACGCGCAATCCTTTGGAGGCAAGCTCGTGCTGGATGGCTACCATATGCTTGCGGTCGATGTCGGAGAGCGTTCCGTCGGCATTCATGACCTTGGAACAGTAGTCGAAGATTTTTTCGGCGGCGCCTTTCATGTACGCGACGTTGCGGTCATCCTCGCGGTGCAGGGTGACCATGTACTGCATCTCGGATTCGAAGGGGAGTTCGTCCTTTCTGGGGGCGTTGGCGTTTTCGTCCTTGCGCGACAGGCCGTATTTGAGCGCGGAGACGAGCAGGGCTGCCTCCGTGGGGTCGCCCTCAACGGTGTACTGGTCGTCGCTGTGGCGGATGACGGCGTCGTTGCAGAGCATTCCGGCGCGCAGACATTCGCGCAGGGCGGTGTTTTCGGTCACGGGCATGGAGCCGGCTTCGCGCGAGGCCAGTTCTCCCTGACTGGAATACCCGGTGCCAGTGACGTCGTAGAAGGAATCTCCGCTGTGGATTTCCTGCACGGTCATCTGGTTTTCGGTGAGTGTTCCGGTCTTGTCGGAGCAGATGACAGTGGTTCCGCCGAGGGTTTCCACGGCCGGGAGTTTGCGGATGATGGCCTTTTTCTCGGCCATTCGGGATACGCCGAGAGCGAGGATGATGGTCACGGCCGCGGGGAGCCCTTCGGGGATGGCGCCGACGGCGAGCGCCACGGCAGCCATGAAGGTTTCCGTGACGGGCTGGGCGCGCATCATGCCGAGCGCGAAGGAGGCACCTGCGAGTGCGAGGATAGCCACGAGAAGAATGTGGCTGAACCGGGTGATCTTGCGGGTCAGTGGGGTATCCAGTTCTTCTGCGGCGTCTATCATGCCGGAGATGCGGCCTATTTCAGTCTTGTTTCCGGTGGCGACCACGATGCCGTAGCCTTGCCCGTAGCTGACAAGGGTTCCTGCGAAGGCCATGCTGGTCCTGTCGGCCAGAACCGCGTCGTGATCTGCCGGAGTGCCGTTCTTTTCCACGGGGACCGATTCGCCGGTGAGTGTGGATTCGTCGACCCGAAGCTCCTTGCCGCGCACGATGCGGACGTCGGCGGGCACCTTGTCGCCGGAGCGAAGGATGATGATGTCACCGGGCACGATATCCGCGGCGTCGAGGCGCAGAGTTTCTCCTGCACGTATCACGGTGGCTTCCACGTGCATGGACGCGGCAAGCGAGTTGAGCGCCTTGACGGCCTTGGATTCCTGAAAGAAACCCACGAGCGCGTTGACGAGGACAACGGCGAGGATGACCGACGAGTCAACCCATTCACCGAGCGCGGCGGTGATGATGCCGGCCACGATGAGGATGTAGACCAGCGGCTGGTGGAACTGCAGCAGCAACCGTTGCAGGGCCGTCGCCTGCTTCTTGCCGCTGATGACGTTGGGGCCGAAGTTCTTCAGCCTGCGTTCAGACTCGAACTGGTCCAGCCCTTTTTCCGGGTCGGTGTCCAAAAGGTCGGCCACTTCTTCCGCCGGCATGTGATACCAGTGTTTTTCAAGCAGGGATTCCATGATTTCTCCGGTTCGATGCTTCGCTGTTATGTCGGTTCTTGAAAGTGCGGAATGGTGCGCGAATGATATTTCTAATTATGTACGATGTCCAAAGACCGGAGGAAGGTCAAGTGCATCTTTGCCGGTTGGTGAGTTGCGAAGGGGAGCTGGTTCAAAGAAAAAGGGGAACGCCGCTGGACGTTCCCCTTTTTTGAATGATCAATGTTGTGTCTGGTTAGCTGAAAACAAGCTCTCCATCGACCAGTTCCACGGTGACACTCTGGCCGTCCTGCAGGTCGCCGCTGATGATGCGCTTGGCAAGGGGCGTTTCGAGGTGCACCTGAAGGTAGCGGTGCAGCGGACGCGCCCCGAAGCTCGGATCGTAGGCGGACTGTGCGATGAATGCCTTGGCCTCATCGCTGATTGTCAGCTCGATCTTGCGGTCGGCCAGTCTTTCCCGGATGCCCTCGGCCAGCAGGTCCACGATCTTCACCAGCTGGTCCATGTGCAGCGGGCGGAAGAGCACGGTCTCGTCCACGCGGTTCAGGAACTCGGGCCTGAAATGCTGGCGGAGCGTGCCCATGACCTGATCCTCCACGCCTTCACGGAACTCGCCGGTCTCGTCGATGCCGTCGAGCATGTACTGTGCGCCGAGGTTGGAGGTCATGATGATCACCGTGTTCTTGAAATCAACGGTGCGACCGTGCGAATCGGTGAGGCGTCCGTCGTCGAGAATCTGGAGCAGCACGTTGAACACGTCGCCGTGTGCCTTTTCGATTTCGTCGAAGAGCACCACGGAGTAGGGCTTGCGGCGAACGACCTCGGTGAGCTGGCCGCCTTCATCGTAGCCGATGTACCCCGGAGGCGCGCCGATGAGCCGGGCCACGGTGTGCTTTTCCATATACTCGGACATGTCGATGCGCACCATGTTGTCCTGCGAGTCGAACAGAGCCTGCGCCAGCGTCTTGCACAGCTCGGTCTTGCCCACGCCGGTGGGGCCGAGGAAGATGAACGAGCCGATGGGGCGAGCCGGATTTTTCAGGCCCGCGCGGGCGCGAAGCACGGCGTCGGCCACGGCCTGTACCGCCTGTTCCTGTCCGATGACCCGTTCGTGGAGCTGCTCGCCGAGGCGCAGCAGCTTCTCGCGTTCGCCTTCCAGCAGCTTGGAAACCGGGATGCCGGTCCAGCGGGCGATGACCTGCGCCACGTCGTCCGGTCCCACTTCCTCCTTGACCATGCGCTGCCCTTCGCCGTCTTCGAGCGCCTTGTTGCGCTCGGCGAGTTCCCTTTGCAGGGCGTTGAGCTTGCCGTATTCAAGCTCCGCGGCGCGGTTGTAATCGTGAATACGCTTGGCTTCGTCGATTTCCAGCCGCACGGATTCGATTTCTTCCTTGATGGAGCGCAGCTTTTCGATGCCGCCCTTTTCATTTTCCCACTGGGCGGTAAGACGGGCCTGTTTTTCCTTGAGGTCGGCCAACTCTTTTTCCAGTTTCTCAAGGCGTTCTCTGGAGGCCTCGTCGGATTCGCGCTTGAGGGCTTCGCGCTCAATCTCAAGCTGCATCACCTGACGGCTGGCCTTGTCCAGTTCATAGGGCTGGGAGTCTATCTCGGTACGGATAAGGGCCGCGGCCTCATCAATGAGGTCGATGGCCTTGTCCGGGAGTTGGCGGTCGGAGATGTAGCGGTTGGAAAGCACCGCTGCCTCGACCACCGCACCGTCCGAGATGCGCACGCCGTGATGCACTTCAAAGCGCTCGCGCAGGCCACGCAGGATGGAAATGGTGTCCTCCACGCTCGGTTCGTCCACCATCACGGTCTGGAAGCGGCGTTCCAGCGCCGGGTCCTTTTCGATGTGCTTGCGATATTCCTCGGTGGTGGTTGCGCCGATGCAGTGCAGTTCGCCGCGTGCCAGCATGGGCTTGAGCAGGTTGCCCGCGTCCATGGCGCCGTCGGTCTTGCCCGCACCCACTATGGTGTGGATCTCGTCGATGAACATGATGATCCGGCCCGCGCTTTCCTGCACTTCCTTGAGCACGGCCTTGAGGCGCTCCTCGAACTCGCCGCGGTACTTCGCGCCGGCGATGAGTGAACCCATGTCGAGAGCGAAGATCAACTTGTCCTTGAGCCCCTCGGGCACGTCGCCCTTGACGATGCGCTGGGCCAAACCTTCCGCGATGGCGGTCTTGCCGACGCCCGCGTCGCCGATGAGCACCGGGTTGTTCTTGGTACGTCGGGAGAGAATGCGGATCACGCGCCGAATCTCCGCATCGCGGCCAATCACCGGGTCGAGTTTGCCGCTCTTGGCTGCCTCCACCAGATCGCGTCCGTATTTCTTGAGCGAATCGTAGGTGGCCTCGGGGTTGTCCGAAGTCACGCGTTGGTTGCCGCGCACTTCGGTCAGGGCTTCAAGCACCCTGTCCTTGTTGAGGTTGAACTGCTTGTTGACGCGGCCCACGCCGGAGGAAGGCGGTTCGTCCATGAGCGCGAGGAATATGTGCTCGACGCTGATGTACTCGTCCTGCATCCGTTTGGCGTGCTCGTCCGCCGTGACCAACGCACGCTGCAAACGCTGCGTGACGACGATCTGGTCCGGTCTGGCGCCGGGGCCGGAGACGCTGGGCAACTTCTTGATTTCGGCTTCGAGCGCGCCGGAGTAGCGGCCGGGCTCGGTGCCGAGCTTGGACAGGATCTGCGGAACGAGTCCGCCGTCCTGCATGGCGAGGGCGTAGAGCAGGTGCTCCGCGTCTATCTGTTGATGCCCGTGCCGAATGGCGAGGTTCTGCGCCTCGGAAACGGCTTCCTGGGTCTTTTTGGTGAACTTGTTCGGGTCCATGTATGTACCTCCTTGGAGAAAAACTAGCGCTGCTTGAGCTCGGTAATCTCGCTTTCCAGCTCCTCGATGCGTTCGAGAAGATCAACGATGATGCTGCCGCCGGTGAAGGTGATTTCGAGGTCGTGGCAGATGCGCATGAGTTTCTGTATCCGGTACACATCCCGGTGGCTGAAGATGTACTCGTCGGAAGCGGTTCTGGCAGGTTCTATCCAGCCCAGCTCGGTCAACTCGGCCATGGCCCCGGGGGTGACGCCGGTCAGCTCCACGAGCTGGGTCCAGGCCACGTTGGTGGAGCGTTCCGGCAGATTGAGGCCGGGGATCGAAAGCAGGGTCTGCTTGAGTTTCCGCGTGGGCATGAATGCTACCTCCTAAAAGTCTCTCGGCGTGAAGGACGACTTCTCGGCCAGTTCTTCCATGAGTTCCCGTTCTTCCTTGGAAAGTTTCTGCGGCACCTGAATCATGATGCGCACGTACTGGTCGCCTCGTTTGGCGCCGGTGCCGAGCCCCTTGTCCCTGATGCGCAGCTTCTTGCCGGAACCGATTCCCGCGGGGATGTTCATGTCCACGGAACCGTCCAGCGTGGGCACGCGGACCTTGGTGCCGAGGGCGGCCTCCCATGGTGCCAGCGGCAGATCAAGGGTGACGTTCGCTCCATCCACCGAGAAGCGGGGGTGCTTGCGAAGCCTGATCTTCAGGAACAGGTCGCCTGACGGACCACCGGCGGGGCCGGGATGTCCCTGGCCGGAGAGCCGGATGCGCTGGCCGTCCTTGATGCCTGCGGGTACGTTTACGTCCAGCGTCTTGGTTGACGGCGCTCCGGTGGGGCCGGTCTCGGTCAGGGTGATGGTCTTCTGACCGCCCTGAAAGGCCTCTTCAAGCGACAGCTCGTAAATGGCCTCGGAGTCCTGTCCCTTGCGCGGGCGCTGTTGGAAATGCTGGCCTCCGAAACCGCCTGTCTGGCGGAAGCCGCTGCGGAAATCCCCGCCCGCGCCGCCGAAGATGGTCTCGAAGAAGTCGCTGAAGCCGCCTGCATCGCCGAAGCCTCCACCGCCTCCGCCGAAGTCGAAGTGCATGTTTTCATAGCCCGGCGGGGGCTGGAAATTCTGTCCGTGCTCCCAGTTGGAACCGAACTGGTCGTACAGCTTTCGCTTTTCGGGATCCTTGAGGACTTCGTAGGCCTCGCCGATCTCCTTGAACTTGTCCTCGGCGCTCTTGTCGTTGGGGTTCAGGTCCGGATGGTACTTTCGGGCAAGCTTTTTGTAAGCCTTGCCGATTTCCTCCTTGCTGGCGGACCGGGATACCCCGAGAACCTTATAGTAGTCTTTGTATTCGACGCTCATGTACGTCGCACTCCTTGAACGAAAAGATTTCTCGATTTCAATGTCCTAGGATAATGCACGACACTGTCAAGTCAAGACCCGCCGATGGAAAAATACCATGACTTTTCCACAGGCGTTTTTAGTTTATTAACAGGGTGGCAGGGTTCAGCCTGCGGAGCGAAGGTCGGGCAGCGGCGGGTCGATGGACTCGCCGTGGGGGTGGAAGCATTTGTTGCGCAAGGCGCTCACGAGGTCCGTGCGGGAGCGGACGGGGACGGTGAAGCATGTGGGGCGGGTGGCGATTTCATCCGGAGTGTGGGCGTCGGAACCGGCGGTCATGGCAAGCCCCCGGCGGCGGGCCATATGCATGGCGCGGATGTTTTCCTCAGGGCGATTGCGGCCGTTGGCCACTTCCACGATGTCGCACAGGCCGGGACCGAATATCGATGCGTCGGCGGGGCGGGCCTGCCTGAACGGATGAGCCCCTATGATCGCGCCGTCGTTGTCGTGGACATGTTCCACGAGTTTCGGGGCGCTCATGCCGGGGGTGATTTTCTCAAAGGGGCCGAATATGAGATAGTCGCCTTCATCGGTGGCGTATTCCATGCCGATGATGACCTGCAAGCCGTTTTCCTGTTTGCCTTCACGGACAAGCTGCCGCGCCCGCATGGTGTCGTGGTCGGTGATGCACACGGCGTCCATGCCCAGAAGCCGGGCTCTGGTGAGGATGGTGTCCATTTCGAGAATGGAGCACGGTGAAATGGAACTGTGGACGTGCAGGTCGATGAGCATGTCTATTTATGAACACTCCCCGGGTGGATTGCAAATATCAATGCTCTATCCGGTTGCGTAGAGGGCATAGATAAAATATATCCTCGGCAGATTCGGACGCATGTCCGAAATACAAGGGAGCCGCAATGCCTAAGAAATGCATAGTGATATTGTTGGATGGAATAGGGGACCGCAGTTACGCCCGATACGGAAACCGCACGCCGCTTCAGGCCGCCGAGACCCCGAATTTGGACAGGTTGTCCACGCTGGGCTGCAATGGTCTGTACCATGCCGGGAAGCTCGGCCAGCCGCTGCCCAGTGAACTGGCGCACTTCACCATGTTCGGCTACGAGCAGGACGCGTTTCCCGGAAGGGGCGCGCTGGAGGCGCTCGGGGCCGACATCCCGCTGGAGCCGGATGACGTGGCCGTGCTGGCTCACTTCGTTCATCTCAAGAACGAAGAGGGCAGGCTCAAGCTCGGGTACGACCGCATGTGCGGCGACAACAACGAGATTGAGACCTACTGCAAGACCGTGGCGGAGTACGAGGTGGACGACGTCACTATCCGCTTCCATCCCACCAAGCGCATGTTCGGAGTGGTCACCCTGCATGGCGAAGTGGCGCCGTGCTTTACGGACTCCAACCCCATGGTCGATGGACGCTGGCTATCGGACGTGGTGCCGCTGGACTCCCACCGTGGCGACGCCCGTTGCGTGCGCGCGGCCGGGGCGCTCAAAAAATATCTGGCATGGGCCTACCGCCAGCTGGAAGCGACGGAAGTCAACAAGATCCGCGAACGGCAGGGGCTTCCCTCCATCAACGGCATCGTAACCCAGCGCGCGGGGCAGCTCGGCAGCGTGCAGTCGTTCCGTGAACGGCACGGCCTTACGGGCCTGAGCATCGCCAGCGGGGTCATGTATCGCGGTTTGGCGCACTACCTCGGCATGGACTTCGAGCGCGCCGTGGATTCGGGCGACCACGCCTTCGACATTTCATCGCGTATCCGCCGCGCCATTGATAAATTCGACGACTACGACTTCATCCACGTGCACACCAAGGCGCCGGATCAGGCCGCGCATACCAAGAGTCCGGATGCCAAGCGCAAGGTCATCGAAGCGATCGACACCGGCCTCGGCATGGTCATCGATGAGCTGCTGGCCGACCCGGAACTGCTGGTGGTGGTAACCGCCGATCACTCCACGCCGAGCTGCGGCGACATGATCCACTCCGGCGAACCGGTGCCCATGACCTTCGTGGGACAGGGAGTGCGCAAGGACAAGGTGCACTATTACGATGAAATCGCTGTGGCCACCGGCTGCCTCGGGTACCCTCGGGGCGACGAGTTCATGCATCTGGTCCTGAACTACCTCGACAGGGGCCGCCTGAAGGGGATCCGGGACTCGGCTTCGAGCCAACTGTTCTGGCCGGGCGATTATCGGCCGTTCATCCTGCCGGGAGAGGAATGATGCATCCGCTCGGAGTCATTCACGGCCGGTTTCAGGTGCTCCACGTTGATCACCTGAAATACCTGCTGGCCGGGAAGCGGCTTTGCGAGCATCTGGTGGTCGGCATCACCAATCCGGACCCGGAACTGACGGCGGGCGAAGCGGCTGATCCTGAACGCGACGACCCGCGCAACAATCCGCTGACCTACTGGGAGCGGCAGGTCATGGTGCGCGAGGTACTGACTGGAGCGGGGGTTGATCCGGGCGATTTTTCCGTAGTGCCGCTTCCCATCAACAAGCCGGAGCGAATCAGATACTACGTCCCCATGGACGCTCTGTTCTTTCTGACCATCTATGATGAATGGGGCCGCGCCAAGCTGCGGCGGTTCCGGGCGCTGGAGCTTGATACTCACGTGCTCTGGGAGCGTCCCCCCGAAGAGAAGGGCATCAGCGCAGGCACCGTCAGGGAAGCGCTAGCCCGAGGCGAGGATGTTTCGTCTATGGTGCCGCCGGAAACCCTTCGGCTCGTGAAGCGGTGGGGATTGGCGCAGCGACTGCGTGAAATCGGGGAATGAAGAAAGGCCGGGGTGTTCCCCGGCCTTTTTTGCATCTAGTAACGGACGCGGTTGACTGCCGTATTGTCGCGTTTGACCGTGCGGTGATACTTGAGGGCCGGGTTGCCGAAGAGCATCACATAAACGGACTTGTGGTCCTCGGGCACGCCCAGCTTGCGGCCGAGTTCCGGCACGATGTCGAACAGGGCGTACTTGCCCAGCCCGCACCAGACAGTACCGACGCCCTTTGAAGCGGCGCAGAGCTCAAAGTAACTCAGGGCGATGAACGGGTCTGCCTCCGGGCATGGGGAATCTTCGGGAGAGGATGCGATGATCATGTGCGGAGCACCCCGGAAAGGTACGTCGATGCCCTGCTCCCAAGCCCCGATGAACTGTTCGAAAGGCGCATACCGCTCAGGAAGGTTTCCTTGCTGCACTGCCGTGCGGATGCCTTCAAAGGCTTCTTCACGGATCTTGTCCATGGTCTCGGTGTCATCCACGAGAGTGAAGAGCAGGCGGCGGTTGTTCACGCCTGTTGGGGCGTGCGCCAGCATGTCCATGAGCCATTCCACGGTTTCGGGGGCCACGTTTTCCTTTTTGTAACGGCGGGTGGAGCGGCGGCCGCGCACCAGCGCCTCCATCTGTTCGGGCGTGGGCAGCGCGCCATCGAGGGGCAGGCAGTCTTCCGGCGAAGTCCCCAAAATGGACAGCGCGCCGGGCTTGCAGATCGCCAGACAGTGCTGACAGCGTATACATTCTTCCTCGCCCCCATCCTTGATGCGCGGAAATTCCGGCTCAAGCTCAATGATGGAGCGCGGACAGTCTGCGACGCATTCGCCGCATTTGGTGCATTTTTCCTGATCAATGGTGAATTCAAGCATATTTTCTCCCTTCGGTCTTTTTCAGGTTAGCCTTTTGCTGCGAATTTACCACGGCGGATGAAAAAGTGAAGAAGGCACCCCCAGGTGCCCTCGTGTGTTTTCGGTAATCGCGGAGCGGATCAATCGCCACTGCGCGTTGGGTTCGCCAGCACTCGCTTGACGGCCTCGCGCATCTGCTGACGGATTTCATCGTCGGGCAGCTTGTTGGAAATGACGATGCTCCCGCGCTGGCTGTAGCGGGGCGGCAACAGATTCAGGGTGAGGGCGAAGATGTCCTGAAGGTCCAGCGGATCGAATTGGTGGCCCGGCGCCTCTTCTTCCAGAAGGCCGGGCATGAGCGTTGCCACGCGCTTCTCGTTTCTGTTGCGGATGCCGGAAAGATCCACGCCGTTCACCGGAGGTATCTCGTGGGGTGTTGTCATGCGGACTCCTCGTTTTGTTCTCACAGTAACGCATCACGGCGCCGATGTACAAGTCTTTAGGGTTTTGGCATGGCCGATGCATCTTCTGCTGCGGATCGTCATCAAAACGACACGCAGGAGGACAGGGTAATGACGCCTTATGTGAGCAACGCGCTCGGAAGTTACAGCAGCAACGCCTATACGGTTTCCTCGCAGAAGCAGGAGGAGGCGGAATCCGCGTCCAAGACCACGGACACCGCCAATAAGTCCGATGAGAGCCAAAAGGGTTCCGACGGTTCGTCCGTGGCCAACCGTGTCGCCGAGCTGCTCAAGGAGATGCCCAAGGATGCCTTTGGACGCATGTCTTTCGAGGAAATAAGCAAATATCGCAAGCAGGTCGAAGAGCAGTTCGACAGCGAGATTCGCGCTGAACTCAAGGAGCTCGGCGTGGACGTGGATTCCAAGTTTCAACTTATTTACGACGAATCGACCCAGCGTGTGGTGGTGGGCAACGATCATCCCGACAAGGACAAGATCGAGGCCTATTTCGCGGACAACCCGAACCGCGTGAAGCAGTTCAACACCATCATGGACCTGTACGAGGTGGAGCAGCTCAGCCAGAACCGCATGAATCCGCAGCAGCTGCGTCAGAAACTCAACACCCAGAGCATGGCCTTCTGGATGCAGCAAAATGGTGGAAACGACATGTTCACGGGAATTCAGGGCATCATGTTCGACGCTCAGAACAGCTATATGCGCGCTCTGAACATGAAGGTCTAGCCGACCGAATCGGATTTTCGTCAAAAAAGCGCGGTCCCGGATACCCGGAGCCGCGCTTTCTCGTTCTGGATGAGGTGGCGCCTTATTCGGCTTCGGCCATTTTTTCCTTAAGCGCCGTCCTGATGCGGCAGACACCGCACAGGTCCAGCGAGGTGGGTGAGCCGCACTCGCCGCAGGGAGAGACTTTGTCGCCTTCTTCCTTGTTCAGCATGGCGAACGCCGGGCGTCCTTTCTTGAGGAATCCCTCGTAAAAGGAGAATTTGCTTCCGGGGCTCTTGTATTCCAGCTCACCGAGCAGGTGCTTGTGGTTGGTGAAGCTGGCGCCGCCGGAGTAGGGGCAGGGATCGGAGTGAATCTCGATGCCCTTGAGAAACGCGTAGTTTGCGGTTTCGAATTCGCTCAGGCGATAGAGCGGTTTGACCTTGCGCACGAAGCCTTCCTCGGCGGGCAGGGTCGGTCCCTGGTCGGAAAGGTAGCCCGCATCCCAGCGCAGGGTGTTGGCGAACAGACGGGCCGCCTCGTCGTCGAGGTTGTGCCCCGTGGCCAGCGCGTCGTAGCCGCCCTCGCGCGCGATTCTGTTGAAATAATGTCGTTTGATTTTGCCGCAGACCGAGCAGACCGGCCTATTGATGTGCTTCTTGATGGCCGGGATGGGCAATCCTTCATTGGCGACTTCGAGCACCTGAAGCTTGAGGCCGTGCAGTTCGCAGAACGCCTCGACCTTGGCGCGTGCTTTTTCAGAGCTGCGGGGGATGCCCAGATCGATGTGCAGGCCCGTGACGTCGTAACCCTGAAGGGAAAGTTCCAGCATCAGCGCCAGCGAGTCCTTGCCGCCGGAAAGGGCCACCAGGATTCGCTCTTCATGGGTGAACATTTTCTGTCTGCGGATGGCTGTTTCCACCTGTCTGGTGAAGAACAGCGGGTAACAGTCCTTGCAGAAGGCCGTGTTGTGACTCGGAAGGGATACGACGGCTTTTGCCTTGCAGCGCTTGCATTTCATGGCAAACCTCCTATCCTGCGCTGGTTACTTTGCGCACGAGCAGGTGGTCGCCGTGCAGCAGTCTTTCATCTGGCGTGAGCAGCTCGCCGTCACGAATGATCAGGGCCATGGTGTGCCTGAGTTCGAGGCGGTTGAGCATGGCGATCACGGTGCGTACCTTGTGCATTTCGACGGTTTTTCCGTCGGGTTCGACTTGAACGGTGATCATGTTGTCTCCTTTCCCGCAGGATTTTCCTCTCCCGGCGGGGCAGGGTCTTTTAGCCCTAGACGGCACGGTTCGCAAGGATATGTCTCGTGCGGGAATGCTCTGGAACGCGGTGAGGGGTTAGAATTGTCCACCATTTGTTGAACAGGTGTTGACCGAAAAATGAATTTTCCCTTACATTGAGCCATGACTGAAAACCCTCTGGAGGACTAATGGATCAACACAAGATACTCGTCGTCGACAATGAAAAGCATATTCGCATGCTTTATCGGGAGGAGCTTGAAGCCGAAGGCTTCCAGGTGGCGACTTCCGACGGCGAGGAGGACATCCTCGACGTCATACACAGGGAAGAGCCGGATATCGTCATTCTGGATATCAAGCTCGGAGTGAACCGTTCCGGGTTGGATCTTCTGCAGGAAATCCGAACCGAAAGCCAGACGCTGCCGGTTATCCTGTCCACCGCCTACGACTCCTACCAGCACGACATCAAGTCTATCGCCGCGGATTATTATGTGGTTAAATCCGTGGACCTCACCGAGTTGAAGGACAAGGTGCGCATGGCCGTGAGCAAGGCCAGCGTTGCCGGGTGACGACGCCCAGCGCGCGTTTTTTCATCGCGGCGGCAACCTGTTTCGGGGTTGCCGCCGCGCCTTTGGGTGCCCTGTCGGAGATGAATCTCCTTGCCTGCCGGGGGTGGCTGTGGTAGCCGCTCTTCATGTTCGACATATCCAGCACCATCCGGGAGATAGCCGTGCTCGCCGTGCCTCTTCTGGCGGCACTCACCCTGCACGAGCTCGCTCACGGATTCGTCGCCTACAAGCTGGGCGACCCCACGGCCAAGAGGGCGGGACGCCTCACCCTCAACCCGCTCAAGCACCTGGACCCCATCGGGACCGTCGTGTTTTTTCTCATCAAGATAGGCTGGGCCAAGCCCGTGCCGGTGGACCCGCGGTACTTCAAGAACCCTCGGGCAGGCATGGCGCTTGTCTCCATTGCCGGTCCCGGAGCGAATTTCATTCTGGCAGCGATTTTTGCGGCTGGGTTTCATCTCATCAACAGCACCACCGTGTCCGACCCGGAAGGGATGGCTTTGAAGGTGCTGGTGCCGCTTTTGCTCATCTGTCAGGCCGGCGTGCTGGTGAACCTGATTCTGGGCGTGTTCAACCTGCTGCCTGTTCCGCCGCTGGACGGCTCGGGCATCGTGCAGTATTTTCTTCCGCAGCGGCTTGCGTACCAGTACGAGCGTTTCGGACGCTACGGCATTTTCGTGATACTCGGACTGTTCATTCTGGGCGACATACTCGGCTTCAGCGTGCTTGGCACGTTCCTGTTCCCACCCGTTCGTTTCGGAGCGGCGTTGCTTGGTGTTCCCCTCTAACCGATACAACCACAAGATTATCCCCATGAGCGAAAAGAAACGCATCCTCTCCGGCATGAGACCCACCGGCCCCCTGCATCTTGGTCACTACTTCGGCGTCATCGCCAACTGGATCAACCTGCAGGACGAATACGACTGTTATTTCTTCGTGGCCGACTGGCACGCCCTCACCAGCGAATACGCGGACTCCTCCAGAATCAAGGGTTTCGTGCCCGGTCTGGTGCAGGACTGGCTGGCCGCAGGCATCGACCCCGAGAAGTGCGTGGTCTTTCAGCAGTCCATGATCAAGGAACATGCCGAACTGTTCCTTATCCTTTCCATGGTCACGCCGCTTGGCTGGCTGGAGCGCAACCCCACCTGGAAGGAGCAGCGCGAACAGCTCACCAACAAGGACATCCATACCCACGGCTTCCTCGGTTACCCCGTATTGCAGGCAGCGGATATCCTGATGTACCTTCCGGACGCCGTGCCCGTGGGCAAGGACCAGCTGCCGCACCTCGAACTCAACCGCGAGATAGCGCGTCGGTTCAATCATATTTTCGGCAGGGACTTCTTCCCCGAGCCCAAGGACCTGCTCACCGAGGAGGCCAAACTGCCGGGGCTGGACGGACGCAAGATGTCCAAAAGCTACGGCAACGCCATCGGCCTGTCCGAGGACATGGACACCATCGTGCCCAAGGTCCGCGGAATGCTTACGGACGAAAATCGCAAGCGCAAGGCCGACCCTGGCGACCCGTCCATCTGCAACCTGTTCCCGTACCACAAGCTCATGACCGATCCCGCGCGCCTGCCGGAAATCGAAGCGGGCTGCCGGGACGCGAGCTGGGGTTGCGTGGACTGTAAGAAGCTGCTGTTGGAGTCGCTCGAAAAATTCCTCGCCCCCATTCAGGAGCGGCGCAAGAGCCTCGACGAGGACACGCTCGCCGACATTCTGAACGAGGGCAACAAGAAGGCCCGCGCCTATGCACAGGATACCATGCAGCAGGTGCGTGAAATAATCGGTTTCGACTTTTAGCGAATCCGCAACCCGAACCGAAGGAAGGGCTTTATGTCCGTCGCTAACGAAGGCAGCAAGGTTAAGGTCAATTACACAGGCAAATACAAGGACACCGGCGAGGTGTTCGACAGCAGCGAAGGACGGGAGCCCCTGGAGTTTGTTCTCGGTGAGGGCATGGTCATCGCCGGTTTCGAGAAAGCGGTTGTCGGCATGAAGGCCGGCGAAACCGCCAGCATCGAGATTCCGCCGGAAGAAGGCTACGGCTCCACCCGCCCTGAACTCATCTTCGAGGTGCGCCGCGAGCAGCTGCCCCCGAACATCGCTCCCGAAGAAGGCATGATGCTGGAAGTGGCCACCGAATCCGGTCAGGCCGCCTACGTCCGCGTCAGCGATGTGGCGGAAGAGACCGTCACCCTCGACGGCAACCACCCGCTGGCCGACCAGACGCTTCAGTTCGACATCGAACTGGTCGAAGTGTCCTAGCTTCAGGCTCGTCAGAAAGTACTCGGCCCCGCTTCGGCGGGGCCGTTTTCTTGAATGCATCAGGGGAGGAGAGTGATGCCCGTATCCGAGAGAATCGCGCAGATGAAGCCGTTCATGGTCATGGAAGTGCTCGAAAAGGCCCAGCGCATGGAGCGCGAAGGCGCCAGCGTCGTCCACCTTGAGATCGGCGAGCCGGACTTCGACACACCGGCGAGCATCAAACGGGCCGCCTGCGCCGCCCTCGACGACGGTCACACGCACTACACCCACAGCCTCGGCATCCGCGAACTGCGCGAAGCCATCTCCGACGATTACCGCCAGCGGTACGGCGTGGAGGTGGATCCGGGCCGCATCATCATCACGCAGGGCACATCGCCCGCCATGTTCGTACTCTTTTCCGCCATCCTCAGGCAGGGTCAGGAGGTCATCGCCTCGAATCCATGCTACGCCTGCTATCACAATTTCATCCGCTTCGCGGGCGGCGAGGTCAATCCGGTTCCTGTCACGGAGCAGGACGGTTGGCAGTATCGCGTGTCGGCAGTGCGGGAAGCGGTCAGCGACAGAACGCGGGCCCTGCTGATAAACTCTCCGGCAAATCCCACGGGGACGCTGCTTTCCTCTGAGCGTATGAAGGCTCTTGCCGAACTGGCCGATGAAAAGGGGCTGCATCTCGTCTCGGACGAAATTTACCATGGGCTGGTCTATGAGGGCCGCGAGCACTCGGTGCTGGAGTTCTCGGACGACGCCTTCGTATTCAACGGGTTCTCCAAGCTTTACGCCATGACCGGCTGGCGGCTGGGTTATCTCATCGCCCCGGAATCCTTCGTACGTCCGTTGCAGATCGCCTGTCAGAACTTCTTCATTTCCGCAAACTCCATGGCCCAGTGGGCGGGAGTGGCGGCTCTTCGCGAAGCGGGCGAAGACGTGGAACACATGAAGGCCGTTTACGATGACCGCCGCCGCTACATGCTTTCGCGGCTGGAAGGCATGGGCCTGTCCATCCCGAATCCGCCTACCGGCGCGTTCTATATCCTCGTTGATTTTCGCAAATACGCCGAACGGTTCGACGGCAGTTCCCTCAAGCTGGCCTACGACATACTCGAAAAGGCGGCCATTGGTGTGACCCCCGGCGTCGATTTCGGCCCCGGTGCGGAAGGATACATCCGTTTTTCCTACGCCAATTCGCTGGAGAACATCCGCGAAGGCATGGATCGTCTGGAACGCTACCTCAAGGAATTCTAGCCTCCCATGCCCAGAGTTTCGGTCACGCTGCCGTGCTATAACTGCGAGCCTACGCTGGCCCGCACGCTCGATTCCCTGCTGTCCCAGACGCTTGAGGATTTCGAGATTCTCGCCGTGGACGACGGTTCCACGGACGCAACCCGAACGATCCTCGACGAATACGCCCGACGTGATGAGCGCCTGCGGCCGATGTCCATTGAGCACGGCGGGGTTATCAAGGCAGCGAACACGGCCATTGCCAAAGCCCGCGCCCCATACATCGCACGCATGGACGCCGACGACGAGGCGCTTCCTGAGCGACTGGCGGCACAGGCCGCGCTGCTTGATTCGCGTCCGGATATCGGATTGGTCGGATGCCGCATCCGCTTCGGCGGTTGCCGGGAATCCTGCGCCGGGTATGCTCACTATGTGGACTGGACCAATACGCTGCTTGACCACGAGGCCATCAGTCTCAACCGTTTTGTGGAATTTCCGGTGCCGAACCCGTCCATCATGTACCGACGCGAATGTGTGGAACATCATGGGTCATACCGGGAAGGGGACTTCCCGGAGGATTACGACCTGCTGCTGCGTTGGTTGGAATCCGGCGTACGCGCCGCAAAGGTGGATGAGGAGCTGCTCGTCTGGAACGATCCGCCGGACCGCATCTCGCGAAATCATGAACGGTACGCGGTGGAGGCGTTTTACCGGGTGAAGAGCGGTTATCTCGCCCGCTGGCTGGAGCGACATAACCCGCGCCACCCGGAAGTGCACATCCTCGGTTCCGGGCGTACCACGCGCAAGCGTGCCGACATGCTTCTGGAACATGGCATCACCTTTGCCGCCTACTACGACGTGGATCCCAATAAGATCGGGCACGTGGTGCACGGCGTACCGGTGCGAAACCGCGACGACGTCCCCGCGGCGGGTGAAGGTTTTCTGCTTTCCTACGTGGGCAGCCGCGGCGCGCGTGAGGAGATCACCGCATTCCTCGGAGCGCGCGGACTCGTCATGGGACGCGACTGGCTGCCCGCTGCCTAGCCTTTGACAGCCCGTTGATCCCCCTGTAAGGACTTACGATATCCAATCAGTAATTATCTGGAGGAGCGCATGCTTCTGAGCAACGTGGAGACCATCCCCGGCAAGCGCATCGTGCGGCACCACGGCATGGTGACCGGCAGCACGGTGCGCGCCCGTTTTTTTCTTATAGACCTTTGGCAGTGGATCAAAGGCTTCTTTGGCGGTGAGCTGAAGGGCTACAGCAAGCTCATCGGCGACACCCGCCAACAGGCGCTCAAACGCATGGAGGAACAGGCCGAACGGCTCGGCGCCAACGCCGTGGTGAACGTGCGGTTTGCCACTTCCACCGTGTCATTGGGATCCTCGGAGCTGTATGTCTACGGCACTGCCGTGGAGGTTGTGGATGCTTGAGCATCTGCTTGATGAATATCTGCCGCTTCTGGTCATGCTGTTGGGCACGTTCCTGACCGGCATGATCATTGAGCGTCGCCATTACACTTCCATCCTGCGGCGTGAGCTGGCAACCGCCGGGATTCATCATCTCAATTCAGGGAAAAAGCTCGACCCCAAGGCTCGCATCAGCCAGTCCCGGCTTGTTTGCGGTGAAGCCGTCATTTCCGTGGAGTTCTTCCGCTGGTTCGTCGGGCTGCTGCACAGCCTGCTCGGCGGCACCATGCGCGAATACGAGACCGCGTTGGACCGCGCCCGCCGCGAGGCGGTGCTGCGCATGAAGGAGTCTGCCAAGGGGGCTTCGGCCATCGTGAACGTTCGGGTGGAACATACGCCCATCAGCTATGGCCTGAGCCGCTTCAGCGGGGTCGAGGCCATCGCGTGTGGCACCGCCATTTATCTGGAGGAAGACCGTGCGGGGTGAATACGGATTTTCCGACAATCCGAACGTCAGCAAAGGCTCGCCCCTGTTGGGCGCGCTCAAGGTCTTCGCTGCCGCAGCCGTGCTTGTGGGCACGCTGTATTTCTGCATCGGCATTGCTGTGGATGCTGTGGTTCCCTTGCTGCCTGATTCCACGGTGCAATCTATAAGCAAGCGTATGGATTGGATAAGGATTCCAAACGGTGGAAAAATGACTCCGGCTGAGCAGTCCATTCAAAGGCTCGCGGACAGGCTTGCCGAGGCCGATCCCGACGCGCCACGAATCCGGGTTCGGGTGGTGCCTTCCGACATGGTCAATGCTTTTGCCCTGCCAGACGGGACCGTGTTGTTGAACACCGGCCTGCTCGCGCGGCTGGAGTCGGAGAACGGGTTGGCTTTCATCCTCGGGCACGAGATGGCCCATATCCGCAACCGGGACGCCCTGCGCGGGCTGGGGCGGGCCATGGCCTATCAGATGGTGGCCGAGGCCGTGGGATTCGGCTCGGAGCAGGTCTTCAGCGACCCGGCTCAGCTTTCCGAGCTGGCCTTTTCGCGAGGTCAGGAGGAACGTGCCGATCGCGAGGGGATGGATACCGTCCAAAAGCTGTACGGCCATGTGGGCGGCTACGACGAGTTTTTCCGCATCATGCGGCGTGAGCGCACGCAAGAGGCGTGGGCAGAATATTTTTCCACGCATCCCCACGATGACCGGCGGATTCAGTTGATGCAGGAGCATTCGGATGACATGGGCTATGTCATGGGCTCCGAAACGCCGCTCATCCTCCCTCGCGATGGAGATGAATATCTGTGAGCCGCTCTGGAACAAAGCCCTGCCGCTGGTGGAAAGCGTTGATTCTGGGAATGATCCTGCCGGGACTGGGGCAGGTCTATACCGGCAGGAGCGCCTTCGGCTTCGGGGTCTGCGCAGCACAGATTCTGCCCGGCATGATCGGCTACAGCCTCATGGGAACGTTTGCGGGGCTCATCGCCGCCGTGAGCATGATGCTCGTCTACCACGCGGTCTTCGCGGCCGAGGCGGCTTTCAGGATCGTCCGTAACGGACCGCTCATTCCGCATCCCCGACGTGGCTGGGTTTATCCCGCTTTCATCGTCCTTTCCATCGGGCTGACCTATGCCATGTCGGCCCTGCCGCAGCAGTATGAGGCCTTTGTGGTGCCCACCCCTTCCATGGCGCCCGCCCTGCGACCGGGAGACCGGTTCATGGCGGAGCGGATTGCCCCCGAAGATCCGTTGCACCGCGGCGAAGTGGCAGTCTTCCTGCGGCCAGACGGCGTCTATTTCGTCAAACGCGTGGCGGCGGTTGCCGGGGATAGGGTGCGGGTCGAGCAAGGGATGGTCTACGTGAACGACGTTCCCGTGAATTCCGGACGCGAACCCAAGGGGGCAAAGATGCTTCACGGACCTTCGCAGCAGGGATTCGTGCTCGAAAAGGGACAGGTCTTCATGCTCGGCGACAATGCCGCGCGTTCATGGGATTCGCGGTATTTCGGGCCGGTGGACAGAGAGGATGTCCGCTATCGCGCCCTGTATCTCTACTGGGCGCAGGACGGACGCACGGGCAGGAAGCTCGGTCAGTTCCAGTAGGCCGGGGAAAGCAGCAGCCCTTCTGCCAGCGATACCTCAAGCACCTTCACTTCCTGGATGTCCAGCTCCTGCATGTACCCGAGCACAAGGATCAGATTGGACAGATCGGTGGGTGCGAATCCGCCGCCAAGCTCCCAGTCGGTCAGACCGAGCCGCAGGCCGATTGCCTTGCGCAGGTCTATTTGAGTGTAGGGATTCTTCGCCGCAATCTGTCCGAGCACGCTCAGTGAGTGAACCGGTCCGATTCCGACGACCAAGCATTCTTCATTACGAATGATTGCACGCATTTCCTTCGGCAGTTTGGCGGCCTTTTCGCGAGCCAGCCTGAGCGCCTGACGAAAATCCTTTTTGCTCATGGGGTTTGGCGTGTGCGATATTCTGTGCTGAATGTCGTAAATGATGTCGTTTTTGAAAGAAACCGAGGCCGTGCGATCCGTATGATAGTAGGTTCGCGCCTTGTGCCTGAGCGTGATCTGCGAAGTGCCGCCGCCGATATCCCAGACTACCAGCGGCCCTTGTGGGTTTCCGAGTTCGTTCAGTGCGGAGCGGACGCCGATGACCGCCTCTTCGCGCTCGTCGATCACCTGAGCAGGGATATCCGTCTGCTGTGAGAGTCGCTTGATGTACTCATGCCCGTTTTCTGCGTTGCGAAAGGCTTCTGTGGCAACCGCCGAGATCGATTCTGCGCCGAGGCTGCTGGCCTGTGTCTTGAGGAAACGGATGTGGTTTATTCCTTCAGCCATCATGGCAGGGGGGATGCGATTACCGGTCTGGGGGACGATGTTCTCCGCGAAGTCTGCCTTGATGTGCAGTCGCTTCACGATGCGTTTGATCACATGAGAGCCTTCGTCCACGTCCGCGATGACGCACTTGATGGATCCCGAACCGATATCGATGGCGGCCCGGCGCTCGAAGTCGGACCCGCCATGAAACCATAGCGTGGCCGCCGTGATGAGCACTGCTGCGATGATCAGAGTATAACGCATGCCGCAAACATAGCCCGAAGGCTCACGGAGGTGCAATTATTCTGCGCTTTTCGTTGAGCGGTACGTGTCTCTGTTTCGTCTGATCTGGTATTTGATGACGGCGTTGTTGTGTTCGCGCAGGGACTTGCTGAAGTAGTGCGACCCATCTCCCTTGGCCACGAAATACAGGAACCGGTGGTCCTCGGGGTGTACGGCGGCCTTGAGCGAATCCAGCCCCGGCGAGCAGATGGGGCCGGGCGGCAGGCCGGGATGCACGTATGTGTTGTACGGATTGTTCCGGTCCTTCAGGTGCTTTTTGCGGATGTTGCCGTCAAAGGCGGGGCCAAGGCCATAGATGATGGTGGGATCGGCCTGTATCAGCATGCGCCGCTTCAGTCGGTTGGCGAAGACTCCGGCGATGCGCTCTCGTTCGGTCACGTCGCCGGTTTCCTTTTCCACCAGCGAGGCCAAGACCACGAACTTTTTCAGATTCTTCCATTCCGGAAGTCCGTCAGGCCAGACCTTTTCCGCCTCGGCGAAGAACTGTCTGAGCATGGTGCGAACCATGTACCGCCCCTTGTTCTCTTCGGGCGGGGTCAACAGGTAGGTCTCCGGAAAGAGAAAGCCCTCGGCGGTTTCGGCCTTGATGCCGAATTCTTTGAGCAACTCTGAATCCTGCGCGGCAGCGGCGAATTCCTCTTGGGTACAGACACCGGATTCGGCGACGACCTCGGCAGTCTGCCACCAGGTGAGTCCCTCGCGCACCGAGACCTTGACCATGATGCCCGGGGTGGTGGTCAGCACTTCCAGCACCCGGTCGGGGCGCCAGCCGGTATTCAGACGGAACTTTCCTGCCCGCACCTCGTTGACTGTGCCCTTTTCGCGGGCAAGGGCCCAGAAGCGGTTCACGTCGGTGATGATGTTGTCCGAACGCAGGTCGCGGGCGACCACGAGGAAGGGGGAGCCTTTTTCCACCGTGAAGACCACTTCGTGCCCCGGTGTTTCGGGCGGCACGGTGCGGAACTGGTGGTCCAGCCAGGCCATGATCCAGAAATAGCCGGACGCGCCAAGTGCGGCGATTCCGGCCAGAAGGAAGAGTAATGCTAGATTGCGCTTTCGAGCCATGTGCGAAGGATGACGGTTGCGGCCTGCTGGTCGAGTGCCATTTTTTTCTTCTTGCGTTTCAGACCCGCGCTGCGCAGTTCCTGTTCGGCTTCCGCCGAGGAGAGCCGTTCATCCACGAGGTGGATCGGCTGTTCGATGCGCCGCGAGAGGCTGTCGGCAAAGTTCCGGGCCTGCCGGGTGGTCAGGGTGTCCTCTCCGTCGAGGGAAAGGGGAAGGCCGACCACCACGGTTTCAACAGACTCCTTTTGTATGATTTCCAGCAGTTCGTCAAAGAGTGCGTCGCGGGTGGTGCGCTCGATGGTTTTGTACGGCGAGGCCAGCAAGCCGGTGGGGTCGCTCAGTGCGAGCCCCACCCGCTTGAGGCCGAAGTCTATGGCAAGAACGCGCAAGAATTTATGCTCCCCTGCGTTCCACGCGGTTCATGATCTGTTTGAGTTCGCGCTTCCACTTGGGGCCGCCCACGCAGCGCGCAAGATATTCCACGGTGTGCAGCACCGGGTTGCCCTGACGGTTTTCGGCAAGGCAGCGGCTGATGCCCACTTTGCAGGAGGGACAGCCGACCACGATGGGCAGGCTCTTGTTGCTGCCCGCGTCCTCGCGCAACTGACCCTTCTTGCGTTCGCGAATCCGATTGTAGATGGCGGGGCTGGAGAGCGCGCCAAGACCGGATTCACCGCAGCAGCCGGGGGACAACACGGTCCGCGCGCCGGTCAGTTCTTCCAACGCGGAGCGGTACATCTCGGGAGCGTTGGCCTTGGGCACGTCCACCCATTCGGCATGGCAGGCCGCGTGGTAGATGGCATCCCCTTCACAGTTGACGCCTTCCAGCCGTTCGGAGAGGAACTGTACCGCGTCCATGTGACGCATGGGCTCCACCAGATCGCCGGAGAAATCGTGGCTTTCAAGCGATTCGCGGCAGGTGCCGCAGGCCGTGAGCAGGGTGGTGGCCTTGAGACCGGCCTTGCCCGTGGCCACGAGCAGGTCCAGCATGGCCTTGCCGTTGCGGTGGCGGTTGGTTTTGTAGGCTTCCTCGCAGCCGCTGGCGAGCAGCGGATACCCGCAGCACATGTGCTTGTCGGGCAGCACCACGTTCACGCCCGCCTTGAGCAGCAGGTAGACGGTGGCCATGCCGATGTCGTGTGAGAACAGCGCCGCGCCGCAGCCCGGGAAGTAGAGCACGGTGTCGTCGCGCTTTGCACCCGGCGCCTTGAGCACGAACCCCTTGTCCAACTCCAGCGTCTCGAAGATGTTGCGGAAGTCCATGTGCGGCGTGGGAGACGCGAAGGCCGGGTTCTTGAACCGTCTGCGCCAGTGTGCCGGAAGCAGCCCCACGGCCTTGCTCTGCATGGTTTGTCCCAGCGAAAGCGCCTTGGCAACTTTGGGCAGCCTGCGGGCCGGTTCGTCCGCGATGCGCTCCAGCACGATCTTTTTGACCGGGTGTCCGCTGCGTCCCTTGTAGTCGAGGAACGCGCGCATGCGCAGGGCGGCTCCGGCCGAGTCGATCTTGACCGGACAGACGGCCTGACATTTGCCGCAGGCCGTGCAGTGCTCCATGAGTTCGCGCAGCTTGTCGAGCAGGTGCGGTGCGGGCTGGCCCGTCTGAATCTGGTCGTAGTAGATGGCCTCGATGAGCGCGCCGAGTCCGATGTTCTTGTTGCGCGGATGGTGCATGAGTCCGCTCTGGGGATGGAACATGGGGCAGACCTGCTTGCACTTTCCGCAGCGGGTGCAGGTCTGGATGTCCTTGAGCAGGTTCATGAGGTCTTCCTTGTCCTTCAGCGCGGTCATGTCCAGGTCCTGGATGAGGCGGTTGAAGGAGAAGGTGAACGGTTCACTGGGCAGCTCGCGGCGCGTCAGCTTGCCGGGGTTGAAGATGTTCCGCGGGTCCACCTGATGTTTGTAGGCCGCCAGCGCTCGAATCTTCTCATCGTCGAGATAGTCGATCTTGGTGATGCCGATGCCGTGTTCGCCCGAAACCACGCCGTCCAGTTCGAGGACTTTCTCGAATACCTGTCCTGCGGCTCGGTGCGCTTCCCGGAGCATCTCCGGGTCGTTGGAGTTCACGGGCAGGTTGACGTGGCAGTTGCCGTCGCCGGCGTGCATGTGGTTGGCGATGATCACCCGCTTGGCCTGCAGCTCGTCCCACAGGGCCTTGATGTCGTTGTCCAGCTTGGGATAGCGGTCGCGCAGCTTGGCGAACAGGTACCGGCACTGGGATTCCTGCTCCTGATCGGAAATGTCCGCGAAGGTGATGTCGCCGCGCATGATGGCCTTGCCGCGCTCCAGACCTTCGTCGAGGTCGGGGTCGTTCTGGTCCACGCCGGGCAGGTCGCGCACCCTGTAGAGCGTGCGACGGTAAATGCGGCCAAGATATTCGAGGTTCAGGTTCTCGAGGAAGTCCGAGAAGTCGGGAATGACTTCCAGCGGAATGACGATGTCCTCGTTGATCTTAAAGCCCGAAGTGCGGCGCGAGATTGCCGAGAGCTTGTGGCGGTCTTCCCAGAAGAGCTCGCCTTCCTTGGCGTCGCGTGCGGCGAAGATGTCCACGCCGTCGTAATTGTCGGCAAGCGAGACCACGGTCTCCACGGCCTGATCCAGCGCGTCCTCGTGGTCCGAGTCGAGCTGCATGATGATGACCGAGATGGGTTCGCCCTCATATTTGGAGGTCTTGGGCTTGTACTCGATGGCCTGCACGTACTTGGTGCCGAACTCCTCCAATGCCGAGATCTTCACCAGATCGCCCTCGTCGCGAATGGTGTCGCGAAGGCCAACCACGTCCTTGATGACGTACATGGCGTTTCGCATGGAGCGTCCGTAGAATTCGAGGCAGAGTACCCGAGAATGCTTCGGCCTCGGGTGGCAGATGAGGGTGGCTTCGGTGAAGATGCCGTCCACGCCTTCTTTCTGCACGCCCGGCAGCCCGCCAAGATATTTGTTGGAGACGTCCTTGCCGAGACCGGGGGAGCGGATGTCGCGGCCGCTCAGGGTCACGGTGTCCACGTGCTTGCCGGATTCGTCGTATACGTCGAAGGTGGCGCTGCCATCCTCGAAAACCTTGTGGCGCGGGTGATCCCGGCGGACCACCGTGATGATCTCGCCCTTGGGCGTCACCATGCGGTAGCTCAGGATGTTGTCGATGGTGGTGCCGTATTCGAATGCGAAGGGGCCGCCCGCGTTTTCCGAGAGGTTGCCGCCGATGCTCGAACCGGCCTTGGAGGCGGGGTCCACGGTGAGCAGCAGATCCTGTTCCGCAGCCGCCTTGATGGCGGTGAGGGTGATCACGCCGGTTTCGACGGAGATGGTCCGTTCTTCGGGGTTCACGTCCAGAACCTTTTTGAAGCGGGCCAGCGAGAGCACCACGCTCCTGTTGGCGGTGGGGATGGCCCCGCCGGTCAACCCGGTGCCGCCGCCGCGCGGAATGACGGAGAAGCCCATTTCGTCGGCGAGCTTCACGATGCGCCTGATCTGCTCTTCGGTTTCCGGGTAGAGCACGAGCATGGGCAGTTCCATGCGCAGGTCGGTGGCGTCGGTACAGGACTGCACGAGATGCAGCGGATCGTCGCCGATGCCGTTGCGGTCCATGAATCCGCGCAGCCGCTGGACGAGTTCGCCCCTGAAGGCGGTGTCCGCGTCGAAGGAGCGCCAGAATTCACGGATGCCCGCGGACAGTATCTTGGGGTATTCTCCGGACATGAGGGGGCGCGACATGTTCAGCCGGCGCTCTACGCTCTTGCGGACCAGCTCCGGGTCCACGAAGGGATTATAGCGAACCATGAAGAGCTCGGCAGCCAGTTCCGAAGCCAGCTTGCGGACGGACTCGGGCCATTCGGCAACCTGTTCCATGTCCACCATGCCGAAAACGCGGCTGAAGAGCTGTTCATCCGATATGGAAATATGAGGGCCTGTGTGTGCCATGTATGATTCAACCTTTTCCTTGCGCGAAACGGCGCGGTTGAGTGACGGTCGAAGAAGAGAGGAACTATAGGCACCGGAACGCTTGTTGGCAACCCCCGGACATCCGCAAAACCCCGGTGGGCCGCGCTTTTCGATGGGAAAAAGCCCCTTGTGCGCTCCCGGTTTCGCATGTCGCTTTGCAGTTGGGCGGCAGTGCGCGAAACGCGGTTTTGTCTTGTTCGTGTTGCGCAAAACGCAGCAAGGCTAGTGAAGATGGGTCAAAACGGCTTTTGCATCATGTTGGAGTTGGTCGTGCGCTTTTCTTTGACAACCTTCCAGAAATTATCCAAAAGTCGGAAGCGTCAGCATTTGGCGAACAATCCGGTAATCCCGATGAAGCGAAAGGAAAAATGACCGCATTCACGAAAGACATCATCTTCTTTCACGTCCCGAAGGCGGCGGGGACATCCTTTTACAGTCGTCTTGCCGCGAGCGTCGGCGGCAGGCCGGTGCTCTTTCGCCACATCGAAGAGGGTGCATTCAAAAAGGAGCTGGCAGATGCCCGGCCCAAAGTCTGGAGCGCACACCCCAGCGGTGATTTTGGACGCTGGCAGCGTCTTTTGAAAGAGCGGCCCGAGGCCTCGAAGGTGACGTTTCTCCGCGAGCCGGTTGACCGTTACGTCTCGGAGTACTGCTTTCGCGAAGGGGAATACCGTTCGATGGAGATTGATCTGGCGGATACGCTTGCGCTTGACCCGCTTCACCATCTGATGGTGGACAATCTACAAACCAAGATTCTCGCCTCCATGGGTGGGCCGAGGGACTATTCCAAACCTGCCACGCAGGCGGATCTCGACACCGCCAAGGGCAATTTGATCAGACACGTTCTCTTTGGGCTGCTGGAACACTATGAGGAATCCTGCCATCGCATTGCGGAACGCCTCCAACTGAACCTGACTGAGGACGCCAGAGTGATGAATGTCAACGCAAAACGGCAAAGGCTCGATGCGTTGCCTGCCGAACTCGTGGAGCGCATCGAACTGCACAATCTCTACGACCTCGACCTCTACGACTTCGCCCTCACGCTCTTTCTGGGGCGTCGCGGACGCTGATCCCTCACCTTCTCGGCTGCTTTGGTGAAATCCCCAAGGTTGTTCGCTTTACAATTATCGTATTTTATAATTGGTTTGGATGGTTTAATGGGTAACCTCTGAGCGAAGTCCCGTAGCGTTTTGGCGCGATTCGGGCAGGTGTGAGGCGGACGCTCGTCCCGGCTTGAATCATCAAAAAAGTCTGGAAGGAAAGGACGGCTGGTCGAGCAATAGCGGAGGGTGGCCCGTTTCTGGGATGCTAACAAGGGAGTCATGGCTGATGTTGATATACGTCCTTTCCGGGGCAGTCGTTCTGAGCCTGATTGCCCTTATGGTCTGCAGGATTTTGCGCAGCAGAAGCATTGCCGAGGCAAAGCGCAACGAAAAGCGTTATCGCGAGCTCTTCGACAACCTCATTTCAGCATTCGCCCTGCATGAAATCATATTCAATGAAGATGGCGTGCCGGTTGACTACCGTTTTCTGGATGCAAATCCGTTCTTCGAGAAACTAACGGGCCTTTCCCGCAATGAGATCGTGGGAAAAACCGTGCTTGAGGTGCTTCCTGCGACGGAACCGGAGTGGATTCAGCGGTACGCGCATGTGGCGCAAACCGGAGAAGTCGAAAACTTCGTCGCGTATTCTCAGCAGTTCGACCGCTATTTCGAAGTGCACGCCTATTCTCCCGAGAGCGGGAAGTTTGCGACGGTCTTTCTGGATATTACCGAACGCATCAGAACCCAGCAGGCATTGGCGGAAAGCGAGAAAATGTATCGGGAACTGGTGGAGTCGGTGCAGGACGGCATTACTCTCGCCGACGATAAAGGCTGCATCGTTTACGTGAATCCCGCCCTTGCCAACATGCTGGAAGGTACGCCGCAGGAGATTCAGGGATGTCAGTACACTGATTTCATCGAGGAGCGAAGCAAGGAAGTCTTCGAGCAGAATCAACGCTACCACAGGCAGAATCGCCGGACGCATTATGAGGTCTCTGCCCGGTCGCTCAAGGGCAATCCGCGCAATCTGGTCACGTCGGGCTGCGGAAGATTTGATGAAAACGGTCGATTCATAGGCAGCATGGGCGTGGTTCGTGACCTGACCCAGTATCGGGAGATGAGGCGACAGACCCGTGAAATGGAAGCTCGTTACATGGCGATGTTCCAGCATATGAGTAGCGGTGTGGCGGTATATGAATCCGATGGGCAGGGTGATTTCATTATCAATGACTTCAATCCCGCAGCTGAAAGAATAACGCATGTGAAAGCAAAGGACGTGGAGGGACGCAGACTGACCGAAGTCTTTCCGAATATGCGGCAAACGCCGTTCTTTGAGGCGTTGGTCGAAGTTGATCGCACTGGGGAAGCGCGATATCTGCCTCCGTTTTACTATAGTGACGACATTCGCAAGGGATGGCGCGAAAATTATATTTACAAGCTCGACAATGGCGAGACCGTGGCCATTTTCGATGACGTGACCGAGCGCATTGAGGCCATGCGCAGCCTCGCCCAGAGCGAGGAGCGACTCTCGCTGGCATTGGATGCGGTTTCGGACGGCCTTTGGGACTGGGGAATCGCCAGCGGCGAGTTGTATTTCAGCAACCGGTACTACACCATGCTCGGATACGAGCCCGGCGAGTTTCCTGCGAGTTTTGATTCCTGGAAGAGCCTTCTGCATCCTGACGACGCAGGCAAGGCCATAGCCGAGGTGGACCGGCACCTGAGCGAAGGGATGCCTTTCAGCATTGAGTTCAGGGCGCGAACCAAGGACGGCGGCTGGAAGTGGATTCTGGGTCGCGGGCGCGTTGTGGAGACCGATGAAGAGGGGCGACCAACGCGTATGATCGGCACGCACATCGACATCGACTCCCGCAAGAAGGTGGAAGCGGAGCTGGTGCAGGCCAAGGAGATGGCCGAGGCCGCCAATCAGAGCAAATCCGAGTTCCTCGCCAACATGAGCCATGAGATTCGCACGCCGATCAACGGCATCATGGGTATGCTTCAACTGCTGGGAACGACGGATATCGACGAAGAGCAGCAGGAGTACGTGCGAATCGCCCTCGATTCCAGCCGAAGCCTGACGGATCTGCTCAGCGATATTCTGGACCTCTCCATGGCCGAGGCCGGGCGCATGACTCTGCGCGAGGAAAACTTTGACATCAACCACATCCTCGACAGCGTTGGAAAGGTCTTCAGCCATGCCGCGGAAGACAAGGGGCTCGCATTTGACGTGAAAGTTGACCGGGATGTTCCCGCTTTTCTGCTTGGTGACCCGGTTCGCCTGCGCCAGGTGGTCTTCAATCTTGTGGGCAATGCCATCAAGTTTACCACGGCCGGAAGTGTGGAAGTGTCCGTTTCCCTGTTGCGGCGGGAAGGAGACCAGGTCCGGCTGGAGCTGTGTGTCGAGGATACCGGAATAGGTATCCCGAAAGACAAGCAGCGGTACATTTTCGAAAGTTTCACGCAGGTGGAATCGTCGTTCTCCCGTCCATATCAGGGGGCCGGGCTGGGCCTTCAGATCGTCAAGCGCATCGTTGACCTCATGGATGGAAGAATCGAATTGGAAAGCTCGCCCGGCAATGGCGCATCGTTTTGCGTGGAGGTCAATATGCGGGTGTCGGCGGCGCCCGTGTCGTCATCCCTTGAAAGCGACCGTTCATTCCCCCGCATCGGGCGTGACGCCAGTGTGCTCGTGGTCGAGGATGAGCGGGTGAACCGGTTGAGCATCTGCAGGCTGCTCGAAAAGGAAGGGTTCAGAGTGACCACGGCCGCCAACGGGCGTGAAGCACTGGATGCATTGGAGAAATCCCGGTTCGACCTGATCCTTATGGATGTGCAGATGCCCGTGATGGACGGCGTGGAGACAACTCGCATCATCCGTAACGAAGAACGTTTCGCGTGGGCCGCGAAGACGCCCATCGTCGCGCTCACTGCGCACGCCATGAAAGGGGACAAGGCCCGGTTTTTGGAAGCGGGCATGGACGGCTATCTGTCAAAACCCGTCGAAATGTCGGCGCTTATGGATGAGATTTCCCGCTTTGCCGGGGGCGAAGAATAGCGCGAACTCTGGACTTCCATGGCTGGCGGATGTAGATTGCCGCCTTTCGTAAACCAACGGTGGGAGTTGCCATGATTGCCGACGATTTTGCCGCCCTGAAGCTTTTCATCACGGGACCGACGTATATCCGCCCCGAAATTCGCGAAGCCGCGTCCCTGCCCGAGTTCGGGCATCGCGACAAGGAAAACGACAAGCGCTCCGGCCCCATCTTCGACGGCCTGGCCCGTCTGGCCCAACTCCCGGAAGGATACCGGACATTTCTGATAAACGGCTCCGGCTCCACCTGCATGGAAGCCTCCATCCGTTCCCTCGTGGCGGACGACGAGACCGTCCTCAACGTCACCGTGGGCGCCTTTGGCGACCTGTATTACAACATCGCGCTGGCCAACGGCAAAAATGCCGTGAAGCTGGCTTTCGAGCCCGGACGCGCCGTGAACGCCGAAAAGCTCGCCGCTGCCATCGAAGAGCACGGGGCCTCCGTGGTCACGCTCACCCACAACGAGACCAGCACCGGGGTCGAGAACGATATCGTGACCCTGTGCAACGTGGTTCGCGACAAGGGCGCCATGCCGCTGGTGGACGGTGTCTCCATCTTCGGCGGGGCCGACCTGAGGCTTGCCGAGGCCCGTCCGGCAATTTACTGCACCGCTACGCAAAAATCCCTCGCGCTTCCGGCCGGTTTCGGCATCGGCTTCGTAAGCCCCGAGGCAGCCGAGAAGGCCGCCACCATCACCAACAAGGGGCACTCCACGGACATCCTCAAGCAGCTCGACAAGGCCGCCGTCGGACAGGCCCTGACTACTCCCAATACCGCACTGCTCAATCAAATGGCTGTGCAGCTCGACTACATCGTCAACACCGAAGGCGTGCAGGAACGATTCGCCCGTCACGCAAAAATGCGTGAGATGACCCATTCCTTCGTGGAAGGGCTGGACGGATTCGACCTGTTCGCGCAGGAAGGGTTTCGTTCGCCCACGCTGACCACGGTGCGCTGTCCGCGTCACGTCACGGCTGACAAGCTCAAGTCTGTTCTCAAGGAGCACATGCGTGAACGCGGCTATCTCTTCGACCCCGGCTACGGCAAGCTCAATGCCCGGCTGGAGGAAGAAGGGCGGGCCGTCATGTTCCGCATCGGTCACATGGGCGACATCACTCCCGAAATGCTCTCGGAATATCTTGAGGTGTTGGGTCGGCAGTTGGTCGCGCTCTAAGGCTTGGCCTTCTCGGTGCCGTAGAGTTCGCCGAATTTGCGGAACTCTGCCTGCCTGCCGATGATGGCGATCATGTCGCCGGTGAGCAGTTTCTCGTCTGGGTCGGGGTTGGTCACCAGCCCCTCGATGCGCATGATGGCCACCACGCTTGCTCCGGTGCGCTTGCGGATTTCCGCTTCTTCGATGGTTTTGCCCACGAGGGGCGAGTCTATGGGGATATCCACCCAGAACAATTCCAGAATGCTGCCGCCGTGCCTCACGATGCGGCCGAAGTCCTCGCTGGTGCAGTCTTCACGCAGCGGTTCGTAGAGGTCGCGGTGGACACGTTCCGTGAAGTTGTTGATCTCCGAAGTGGGCACGTCGAGTCGTGACAGGGTCTGCCTGACGAACTCAAGCCCGGCCTCGAAGCTGGGCTGCACCACCACGTTGACTCCCATGCTGGAAAGATCGCGCAGGTTCGAGGCGTCCTCGGCGCGGGCTATGAGCGCCACGTCCGGGGCCATGCGGCGAACCATCTGTGCCTGCGTCCGCGAGACCATGTGCGCCGGGGTGGTGATGAGCACCACGCTGGCCCGGTCGAGATGCATGGCTTCCAGCACCACGTCGATGGTGGCATCTCCGTAAATGACCGGATGGCCGTCCTTCTTCAGCCGCTCCACGCGCCGGAAGTTGTTCTCCGCCACAAGGTACGGCTTGCCGAACCGCCTGAGAATCTCCGCGGCCGCACGCCCGATGGTGCCGCCGCCTATGATGGCGACGTGTCCGTTGAGCCGCGCCTTCTGGATGTTGATGCTTTCATAGGGCGGGGCGGACGTGAAGCGCTTGCGCAGGCTGTAGAGCGGGGCCGCCAGACGCGATGCAAGCGGCGTCAGGATCATGCTGACCACGGCGGAGGCCATGAACAGGGCGAAATCCGCCTGACTGAGCGCGCCGCCGGAGAGCCCGGCACGGGCCAGCAGGAAGGACAGCTCGCCCACCTGCCACATGGTCAGCGCCGTGGCCAGCGGCACGATGTTCCGGTAGCCAAATGCCCGCGTCACGCCAAAGAATATCAGTCCCTTGCCGAGGAAAAGCAGCAGGGTGATCAGGGCGATCTTGCCGGGATTGGACAGGATGACGGCCGGGTCCAGCAACATGCCCGCGGAGGCGAAAAAGAGCAGCCCGAAGATGTCCCGCAGGGGCAGGATGTTGCTCATTACCTGATGCGCGTAGTCGGATTCGCTCAGGAGCAGGCCCGCCATGAATGCGCCGAGGGCGAAGGACAGCCCCGCCAGATGCGTGGCGTAACCGATGCCGAGTCCGATGGCGCAGGTGGAGAGCAGGAACATTTCTCGGGAATTCCAGCGCGCGATGCGGTGCATGAGCCACGGGATGGCGGTACGACCGAGGAAGATCATGACCGTCAGGAAGGCTGCAGATTTGATGACCGCCCAGCCGAGCCGGGAGAGGCCCGCGCCGAGGTCCCCTATTTCCGGCAGAATGATGATCAGCGGCACCAGTGCGAAATCCTGCACGATGAGCATGCCGATCATCACCTTGCTGGAGAGTGTTCCCAGAACACGCTGATTTTCCATGGTCTTGAGCGCCACCATGGTGCTGGAAAGCGAGAAGAACGCCCCGAGCCACATGCAGGCGTTGGTGGACAGGCCGAAAAGCTTGCCCACGCCGAAGCCGAAAATCGCCGTGAGGATGATCTGTATCGGTCCGCCAACCAGGGATACGAGCCGCACGGGTTTGAGTTCGCTCAGCGAAAATTCGATGCCGAGCACGAACAGCAGCAGGGCCACGCCGATTTCCGCCAGCAGCTCGATCTCGTGCGCGTTGCCCACGGTAATGCCGCCGGTGTTCGGTCCCACGATGAGACCGGCGATGATGTATCCGATGATCAGGGGCTGCCGCAGTTTCTTGGCGGCGAAGGCGCATATCAGTGAGGCGAGGATGATTATGATGAGATCTGCTGCGATGCCCATGGGGCTTCTCCGTGGTCGGTTCGGTTTTCGGGTCCGGGTCTTCGGGTGACGATAGCGGGCTTTTTGCTTCGAGTGAAGGAAAACACGGGAAAGACCTTTTGCGCACTCTTCTTGAGATTGCGGCCCTTTTGCTCTACCATGCGCGTTCACTGCGACAATTGGAATTTCATACAAGCGTTCAAGGGGATAAAATGCCTGTAGTGATGGGTACCGCCGGTCATATCGACCACGGCAAGACCACGCTGGTGAAGGCCCTGACCGGTATCGACTGCGATCGCCTCTCCGAAGAGAAGAAGCGGGGCATCACCATCGAGCTGGGATTTGCCTTTCTCGACTTCGAAGATGACTCGCGTCTGTCTGTTGTAGACGTTCCCGGGCACGAGCGGTTCGTCAAGAACATGGTCGCCGGTGCCGCCGGCATCGACTTCGTGCTGCTGGTCATCGCCGCGGACGAGGGGATCATGCCGCAGACGCGGGAGCATCTGGAAATCTGCTCCCTGCTCGGTATCGACACCGGCATGGTGGCCCTGACCAAGACCGACATGGTGGACGAGGAATGGCTTGAGATGGTTCAGGAGGAAGTGGCCTCCTATCTTGAACCCACCTTCCTCGGCGGCACGCCGATCATCCCTGTTTCCGCCCACACCGGACAGGGCGTCCCTGAACTCAGGGCCGAGCTGAAGAAGCTCATGGACCGCTTCGCGCCCAGACGCCGTTCCGACCTGGCGCGGCTGCCCGTGGACCGCACCTTTACCATGAAGGGCTACGGGACCGTGGTCACCGGAACGCTCATCTCCGGCAATTTCAAGGTCGGCGATGACGTGGTCCTGTATCCGGACGAGACCCCGGCGCGCATCAGAACGCTCCAGTCTCACGGACAGGGCGTGGAGGTGGCCCCGGCCGGACGCCGCACCGCAGTGAACCTTCAGGGCCTCGAAGTGCAGGATGTCTCGCGCGGCGAGATTCTCGCTCGCCCCGGCACCATGTTTCCTTCGGAGGTCTGGGATATCGAGTTGACCATGCTGGAGTCCTCCCCGCGGGCGCTCAAGCATCGCAAGGAAGTGCATTTCCACCACGGCTCGCGCGAGATCATGGCCCGGATCTATCTCAATGACCGGGACAAACTGGCTCCGGGCGAAACCGCGGTCTGTCAGGTCCGCTTCACCCAGCCGCTGGCCTCGGTCTACGGCGACCGTATTGTGCTGCGGTCCTTCTCGCCGCTGCGGACCATCGCGGGCGGACGCGTTCTCAGCCCGGTCGGACACAAGGTGAAGCGGTTTTCCGACGCACAGAAGAAGCTGGAAGGACTCACCGCCGAATCACCCGAGGAAGTCATCGCGGCGCAGCTGGACCTTGCCGGACCGCAGGGACGCAGCTTTGCGGAGCTATTGACCATGACCGACCTTGAGAGCAAGGCCCTGGAAAAGACCCTCAACGGCATGGCCGGAAAGCAGCTGGCGCTCATGTTCGACAAGGACGAGCGTCGCTACGCATACGGGCCGCTGGTTTCGGAGCTGATGGAAGGGCTTGTGGCGTGGCTGGGCGAGTTCCATAGGAAGCAGTCCATGAAGCCCGGTGTTCAGCGGGGGGAGCTGGCCTCCACGTGGGGCCGCAAGCTGCCCGCCAAGCTGCTGCATCTGGTGCTGGAGCGGCTCATGAAAAAGGGCGACGTGGTCGGTGATCAGGAAATTTTGCGGCTGAAGGATCATAAGGTGTCCCTTGCTTCGGACACCGCCAAGGTACGCGAGCTCATCCTTGGCGCTTACGAGAAGGGCGGCATCCGGCCTCCCAATCTCAAGGACGTGCTGGAACCGACCAAGATGGACTTCAAGCAGGCCGCTCCGGTCTTCCGGCATCTGCAGGACGAGGGCAAGCTGGTCAAGATCAAAGAGGAGATGTACTACCACGCCCCGGCGCTGGAGGACATCCGCAACCGCATCATCAGATTTTTCGACGACAATGATGAAATGGATGCACAGGACTTCAAGGGCATTACCGACCTTTCGCGCAAGTACGCCATCCCCGTGCTCGAACATTTCGACAAGCAACGCCTCACCGTGCGTGTCGGGGACGTGCGCAAGCTGCGCAAGTCAGGCGTCTAAAGCCGCTTGACAGGCCGAACCGTGCCAATTAGGGCAAGATCATGAGACGTGTCATTATCCGTGCTTCGCTTGTCCTGACCTGTATGGTTCTTGTTGCATCCCTCGGCCTGAGCGGATGCGCGGCCCACAAGCCGCCAAAGGATCATACCGAATCCGTTGCGTCACTGGACGCCAAGGCTGCTCGCACGCTTGAGCGGTTTCTCGATAAAGATCCGCAGCACCGCTTGCGCGATTATCTGCGTACGGCGCACGCTGTTTTCGTCATCCCTACATACGGCAAGGCTGCCTTCATCTTCTCGATCCGTGGCGGGTCCGGGGCGCTCGCGGTGCGTGATGAGCATGGCAAATGGCAGGGACCGGTTTTTTACAGCATAGGCGCACCGGGAGTGGGAATGCAGGCGGGCGTCAGGTTGCAGTCCGTTGTGTTTGCCTTCCGCACGCCAGAATCTCTGGAAAATTTCATGGAACACGGCACCATCGGCGGCGCGTCTTTTGCCGTCGAGTTTCTGGATGCAGGGTTTCAGGACAATGCGAAGTGGGACGACCCTGATCCCGAGATGCTTGTCGTTACTGAACTTTCGGGTCTTTACGCCGGTGCAGGCGTGGAGGCCGGTGTGCTGAACGCTCGGCCCGAGCTCAACGCCGCCCTCTGGGGCGACGGGGTTGATGCGAGGCAGATTCTTGAAGGAAAGGCCGGAAAGCGGGAGACCGCATTCATGCGCCTGCTGGAAGGGCTTTCGAAGCCGGAGATGAAAAAAGGCGAAACCGAAGTTTCGCCTAAATATTCCAGTGGGGTGAGTGAAGGGACTTGAACCCTCGGCCACCTGGGCCACAACCAGGTGCTCTACCAACTGAGCTACACCCACCGCATGAGGGCCGTAGAACTATACGACTCCCTCGTCGTGGTCAAGCGTAGAATTTAAAAAAAGGAAAATTTTCATGGATAAACTCATCGTACAGGGGGGCGGCGGTCCCCTGAAGGGCAACATCCGCGTCAGCGGCGCCAAGAATGCCGCGCTCCCCATCCTCATGGCCTGCCTGCTGGCCGAGGGCAAGGTGGAACTGGAGAACGTGCCCCGGCTGCGCGACATCCATACCTCCCTCAAGCTGCTGGATATCCTCGGCTGTGAAACCACCTTCGACGGCAACAGCGTCACCTCCGAGGCCACGAACCTCGTCCCCGAAGCGCCTTATGAGCTGGTCAAAACCATGCGCGCCTCGGTGCTGTGCCTCGGGCCGCTGCTGGCGAGACTCTGCGAGGCCCGGGTCGCCCTGCCGGGCGGCTGTGCCATCGGTGCGCGTCCGGTGGACCTGCACCTCAAGGGCATGGAGCGCATGGGGGCTGAGTTCGAACTTACCGAAGGCTATATCAAAGGATATTGCAAGGGTCGCCTGAAGGGCGCGCACATCACCTTCGATTTTCCAACAGTCGGCGGCACCGAGAATCTGCTCATGGCCGCCAGCCTCGCGGAAGGGGAGACCATCCTCGAAAACGCGGCGCGTGAACCGGAAGTGTCTGACCTGGCCAATTTTCTGAACGCCATGGGCGCAAAGATCAGCGGCCATGGCACCAGCGTCATCCGTGTGGAAGGCGTCGAGAAGCTCACCGGGTGCAGCTACAAAGTCATGCCGGACCGCATCGAAGCCGGGACCTACATGTGCGCTGCCGTCATGACGGACGGGGAATTGCTCATTGAGGATTGCCCCTACCATGAACTGGACGCGGTGGCCTACAAGCTGCGCGAAATGGGCGCATGGCTGGAGGAACGCGACGGCGGCGTGCTCGTACGCCGTGACGGACCGCTCGTGGGAACCGACATCACCACGCAGCCGTACCCGGGCTTCCCCACCGACATGCAGGCCCAGCTCATGTCTGTTATGTGTGTGGCAGAAGGTGCTGGTTCCATTGAAGAAAAGATTTTCGAAAACCGTTTTATGCACGTGCAGGAACTCGCCCGGCTCGGCGCGGACATCCGGCTCAATGGCCGTACCGCCATGATTCGCGGCGGAAAGCCTCTGCGCGGAGCACCGGTTATGGCTTCCGACCTTCGCGCCAGCGCGTCCCTTGTGCTTGCCGGGCTTGTCGCAGAAGGCAAGACCGAAATATCTCGCATTTATCACCTTGATCGCGGCTACGAGAACATCGAAGCCAAGCTTTCCGGAGTGGGCGCCAACATCTGGCGCGAAAAGGAATAGCGTGGAGCGGGGAGGTGGTTCCCGGCATTGAAAGTTCCCGCGTGCCGGGCCTTCTCCCGTGGCAGATATGCCTGCTGGCCTACGCCCTCGGCGCTCTTGCGGTTGAGTCGTGGGTCGCGCCGGTGGTCGCGCTCTGCCTGCTTCTGACCGTGGACGCCATCCTGAGACGGCGACGTATTCATCCGGCGGTTCCGGCGCTTTGCGCCGCCGCCGGATTTCTTTATGCCGGTGCCGTCCTTCCTCAGTCGCCGCCGGTTCCATCATGGGTGCAGCCGGGCGAGAAGGTTGTGGTGCACGGCACGGTGGAGTCGGTAAGGACCAAGCCGGACATGCGTTTGCAGATGGTGCTCTCCGATCTTTCCGTAGAGGATGACGATTTTCATCGATCGCTTCAGGGGAAGATGGTCTGGACGTGGAAGTACCCTCGTCGCATCCCCGAACCGGAGCAGGCGGTGTCGGTTCCGGTCAACCTCAGGCCGCTGGCCGGGTTCGCCAATCCGGGACTCTGGAATTACGAGGCATACTGGCAGCGAGAGGGCGTTTTCTGGCGCGGCTGGAGCATCGGCAAAGCCGATATCCGCTGGGGGCCGCCGCCGGATGGGACGCTCTGGAGTCTGCGGACGGCATTGCATGATTCGGTTGTCAGCGCCTTGCCGAAAGGGCAGGGCGGTGCCGTTGTCCTGAACCTGCTCACGGGCGACCGAACGCACATCATGCCCGAAACGCTCGATGCGGTGCGGTCCGCCGGGCTTGCGCATATCCTTGCGCTTTCCGGACTGCATGTGGGCTATGTCGCCCTCTTCGGCCTGTTGTTGGCCCATTTTACCGGGTTCGTCAGGCCCGGGTTCTATCTTTCCATGCCGCGTCCGAAGATGGCGGTGCTGCTGGCCATGCCGTTTGTCGCGCTCTACTGGTGGCTGGGCCAGCCTTCGGCCTCGCTCACGCGTGCTTCACTGATGTTCTTCTGCTGGGGTTTTCTGCTGCTCGCAGGTCGTGGCCGCGCGCTTGTTGACGGTCTGTTCGCGGCGCTGGCCATAATCATTCTGTTGGACCCCCTTGCGGTCTTCGACACCGGCCTGCGCATGTCGGCATGCGCCGTGGCCGGGATCGCCTTTCTTTTCCCCGTGCTTCGTCGCTGGATAGCCGTTCGCGGGCGTGGTTTTCTTCGACGGTCGCTGGATGCCGCGGCTGCGCTGTTGTGCATCGGAATAGCCGCCAACATTGCGCTGTTGCCGGTTGTGGCGCACGGGTTCGGCACGGTGGCGCCTGATCTTCTGTTGAACCTTGTCTGGGTGCCGGTGGTCGGTTTCGTGGTCATGCCGCTGGGTATGGCGGGAATGCTCGCGGGAGCCTTGAGCAACCTTTATGCTCCGTTTGCGGAGTTCGGCAATGCGCTTGTGCTGGCCGCCTCGCATGTGATGGATGTGCTGCTTGACGTGTTGCACTGGTATCGTGACGCCGGTCTTGCTCCCATGGGGGCGGTGTTGCGTCCCCTGTGGCCGGAAATGCTGGGCTTCGCGGTGCTGCTGGCCGCTGCGTTGGCTCAGAGGAGGCAGCTTGCTGTGGCCGCGCTCGGAACGCTGCTGCTCTTCATCCCGCACATTCAGGTGATGGTGCAGGATATGCACAGCGTACGGCTGGACATGATCGACGTCGGGCAGGGGCAGGCCGTGCTGATTTCCACGCCCGGCGGACACCGGGTACTGGTGGACGGAGGCGGCGTCGGCGGTCGGACCTTCGACATCGGTCGCGCCATTGTCGGGCCGTATGTGGCGCACGGCAGGCCGCCGCGACTGGATGCCGTCGTTATGTCCCACGCGGATCATGATCACATGGGCGGGCTGGCGTGGATCGTCGAACGCTTCGAGGTCGGGCGGTTCATCGGCAATGGGGAAACTCCTGACGGCATTTCCGGGGGACGCATCGTGGCCGCGCTCAAGGAAAGAGGCATCCCCGAGCAGAGGCTGACATACGGTGACGTGTTCAATGCAGGAGAAGTCGCCTTCAGGATGCTGGGACCCGCAGCTGATACCGAAGGGTGGAACAGCAACGAGCGGTCCCTTGTCCTGCGTGTCGAATGGCTAAACCAGCCGCTGGCCCTGTTGCCGGGGGATGCCGAGCGGCGATCCCTTCAGTCCTTGGCGGAGAGTCCCGTGCCGTGCGACGCGGAGGTGCTTGTCGTGCCGCATCATGGGAGCGCGGGCAGCGTGCATCCCGAGGCCCTGGATGCGGTGGATCCCGAACTGGCGCTCGTCTCCTGCGGAAAGTACAACCGCTATGGGTTTCCAAAGCCTGAAGTGCTGGAGGAGTTCGAACGGATTAAAGCACGCGTGGTCCGCACAGACGTCCACGGAGCAGTGCGGGTGCGATGGTTGGAACCGTATAGTCCGCAGGAAACGGATACGGCTCGGCGTGGAACCTTTCCCAAGTCCGGGTCGGTTGTCACAGAGCCCTGAATGGGGTAAGCAGATGCTCTTGACTCAACAGGGTGCATCGCAGATGGAAGGATACGAACAGATCATAAAAGCCGTGGAAGGGATGCCGGATCTTCCCGGCACGGTTCATGCCATCCTTGCCAAAGACAGCGCCGGGGAGTGCGGAGCGGTCGAGTTCATGGAAACGCTTGGACGCGATCCTGTTTTCAGCCTCAAGCTGCTGCGTCTGGTCAACTCTTCGTTTTGCGAAAAAAACGAGGACGCAGCCTCGCTTCAGCGCGCCGCCGTTTTTCTTGGCACCCGAACCCTTCACAACCTTGCTGTCGGCCTTGCCTGCGTCGGCAGGTTTCCCGCTGTGGGCATACGTGGCGTGGAAGCCGGGGAATTCTGGCTTCACAGCCTCGCTTCGGGCGTGTGCGCCCGCCTGCTTGCCGAAAGAATGGGAGCGTCCATCGAGGAATCCACGGAATACTTTCTCGCAGGCGTTCTTCATGATATAGGCAAACTTGTTATGGTCGGGGCCGCCGAGGCCGAGTATACCAAAGTGCTGAGCATGGCTTCCGAGCCGGGCTGCGCTCTGGTCGATGCGGAAATGGAGGTGCTTGGCGTGAGCCACCCCGAGGTTGGGGCCATGCTCACTGCCCGGTGGAACCTGTCGGCGGATGTCACGGAGGCGGTGAAACTGCACCACGTCCCTGCGGCCTCGTCGGGGAATCTCATGACCTTTTGCGTGCACGCGGGGAATGAAATAGCCAAGATGCTTTCGTTCGGTTCTGCGGGAGATTTCGAGGTTCATGATTTACCGCCGGTAGTGGAAAAGCGTTTCGGCATGAGCTTGAGAGAACTGGCGGACGATCTTGGGGACCTGGACGCGGAAGTGGACCGGGCGAGAATTTTCATCAAGCTGGCTGAGGCCGGAGCCTGACAGCCGCAAGTCAGTGGAACGCCAAACCGGAGGCCCTATGATAGTCAGATGCTGGGGAGCGAGGGGAGGCATTGCCGTATCCGGATCGAGATACACGCGCTTCGGCGGCGACACGTGCTGCATCGAGGTTCGCGACAGTGAAAACCGGATCGTGATCATTGACGCTGGTACCGGGTTGCGCCCTCTCGGAGACCGGATGCTCGAAGAGGGTATCCTCGAATGCGATCAGGTCTTCACCCATCTTCACTGGGATCACCTTATGGGGCTGCCGTTTTTCCGGGTCCCCATCCGCGGCAGGGTGCGGGTCCACGGCGATCCCATCGAGATTCCGCTGCGTGAGTGCTTCAAGACTGTCATGGCCCACCCGTTTTTCCCTGTTCCGTTCGAGGATCTTTTCTCCGGTATGGAATTCATTCCACGGGGCGACTCCTTCCGGCTGGGCAATCTTGATGTGAAAACGGTGCCGCTGAGCCACCCCGGAGGGGGACTCGGCTACCGCTTTGAAGAGAGCGGCAAATCTTTTGTTTTTCTGACGGATAACGAGCTTTCCCATGTGCACGGGCAGGGGCTCACGCCGCAAGGGTACGCCGATTTCGCCAAAGAGGCGGATCTGCTGGTCCATGACGCGGAATATCTTCCGTCGGAATATCCTTCTCATGTGGGGTGGGGGCACTCCCACTGGATGGACGCGGTGGACCTTGCCGAAGCGGCCGAAGTCAAGGCGCTTGGTCTGTTTCACCATGGTGCGGGCAGAAAAGACGTGGAAGTGGCGGCAATAGTGGATTCGTGTCGGGAGGAACTGAAGCGCCGGGGGGCGGATATCGAGTGTTTCGCCATGGCGAGCGAGCACGTGGTGCGCCTTTAGGCCGCTTGCTTTTGACCCGGAAACGTGCAAATGTTCCCGGGTTGTTGGTAACCATTGCTTTGTTTTTCGGAGGGATTGCATGAAAGCCCTGATCGTGGACGACGATTTCTACAGCAGGAACATGATTCACGAAATACTGAGGCCCTACGCCTCTTGCGAAATCGCCGTGAATGGCGAGGAGGCCATCGAGGCCTTCCGGGCAGCGCTCGAAAGAGGCGATCCTTACGGAATCGTCTGTCTCGACCTTCTCATGCCCGAACTCGACGGGCAGGAAGCCCTCAAGGAAATACGCTCCATCGAAAAGGAGCACAAAGTCCATCCGCAGGCCGAGGCCAAGGTCATCGTCACTACAATGCTGGACGACAACAAGGAAACCCATGACGCCTTTTTTCTCGGAGGCGCGACGTCCTATCTGGTCAAGCCCATCGACGAGGAAAAGCTTCTGGGCGAATTGCGGAGTCTCGGCGTTCTCGACTGATCGCGGACGGTTTCGAGCGTCCCTTTTTTCGGACGGCCACGGCAACGAACGTGGCCGCCTTGCGTTGTGTGACGCTGCCCGGAAACCTCCGGGCCATGACCGCCTCTGCCTCACTTGATCCCACCCCGCAGGGTAGAGTGCGGGATAATTCATATGAGTCAAATACTTGGAATAAAATTTAGCGATTACGGACAGGTTTACAACTTTTCGTCCGGTCCGTACGTCGTTCGCGAGGGCCAGCGGGTCATCGTGAAGACCGACCAGGGCATGGGGCTGGGCGACGTGGTTCAGGTCCGTCAGGCTCCGCCGGACGGCGAAATGGATGAAGACATCAAGCCTATATATCGCCTCGCCAACGAAGAGGACGAAAAGACGCAGGAAGAAAACGACCAGCTTTCCAAGGATGCCTACAGGTTCTGCCGCAAGTGCATCAGCAGCAGAAAGCTGGACATGAAGCTTGTCGAGGTCGAGGTGTTCTTCGACCGCTCCAAGATGATCTTCTATTTCACTGCTCCGGGCCGTATTGATTTTCGTGAACTCATCAAGGATCTGGTGCGCGAATACCGCACCCGCATCGAACTGCGACAGATCGGCGTGCGACACGAAACGCAGATGCTCGGCGCCGTGGGCAACTGCGGGCAGCTCTGCTGCTGCAGGCGCTTTCTGCGCAAGTTCGCTCCGGTGACCATCAAGATGGCCAAGGAGCAGAACCTTTTCCTCAACCCCACCAAGATCTCAGGCATTTGCGGCCGCCTCATGTGCTGCCTGAGCTACGAGCAGGAAGGGTATGAGGAGTTCAACCGCGAATCTCCCAAGGTGGGCAAACGGTATCCTACTGCCTACGGGCAGGCCAAGGTTCTGCGCTCCAACTTCTTCAAGAAGAGCCTGACGCTGCTGCTTGAAGGAAACGAGGAACGGGAGATCCCTCTTGACGAGTGGAAGGAAATCGTCAACAAGGCCGAAGGCACTGTAGAAGCCCCGCGGCAGCAGGAAAAATCCGGTCCTGGACAGGAGCAGCAGCCGCGAAAGAGCCCGCCCCAGCGTACCGAACCCGGTGCGTCCGACGAGGACAAGGAAGGGCAGGACAGCCGTCGCAGGCCGCCTCGCCGCAAGCCTCGCGGTGGCAAGCCCGGCGGACGCCCGCCCAAGGGCGGTTCCGAAGACCGTGAAGGCGGAGCCAAGAAATCCCGTCCGCCCAGACGCCGCCCCAAGCGCAAAAAAGGCAAGCGGCCTCCTCGTCAGAAGAAAGAGGAATAACCCCGATCATGCATCACTTCGCTACAGGAGCGACTGGTTTGGAACGTTTTTATATTACGACCCCCATTTATTACGTCAATGCGCGCCCGCATCTGGGGCACGCGTATACGACGATCGTGGCCGACGCACTCGCCCGCTTCAACAAGCTGATGGCGAAAGAGACCTTCTTTCTGACCGGCACGGACGAGCACGGCGACAAGATCGTGCAGGCCGCGGAAAAGAACGGCATGTCCCCTCAGGAATACGTGGACGGCATCTCCGCCGAGTTTCAGGCCCTGTGGCCCGACCTCATGTGCGAGAACGACGACTACATCCGCACCACGCAGGATCGCCACGTTCGCACCGTACAGGACATTCTGCAGAAGGTGTATGACTCCGGGGACATCTACTTCGGTGAATACGGCGGCCACTACTGCTACGGCTGTGAGCGTTTTTACACGGAGAAGGAACTGGAGGACGGCAAATGCCCCGACCACCAGACCGTTCCCGAATACATTTCCGAGAAAAACTACTTCTTCAAGATGTCCAAGTATCAGGACTGGCTGAAGGAGCACATCCAGAAAAATCCCGATTTCATCCGTCCCGAGCGGTACCGCAACGAGGTCCTCAGCCTGTTGGATTCCGGCGCGCTCGAAGACCTGTGCATCTCTCGCCCCAAGTCGCGTCTGACGTGGGGAATCGAGCTGCCGTTCGACAAGGACTACGTGACCTACGTCTGGTTTGACGCGCTCATCAACTACCTGACCGCGCTCAACTATCCCGACGGCGAGCTTTACAAGGACTTCTGGCCCGCAGCCAACCACCTCGTGGCCAAGGACATTCTCAAGCCGCACGCCATCTTCTGGCCCACCATGCTCAAGGCGGCCGGCATCGAGCCGTATCAGCACCTCAATGTGCACGGCTACTGGCTGGTCAAGGACACCAAGATGTCCAAATCGCTTGGCAACGTCATTGAGCCGCTCAAGCTCAAGGATACATACGGTCTCAATGCCTTCCGCTATTTCCTGCTTCGGGAGATGTCCTTCGGGCAGGATGCGTCCTTCTCCGAGGAGGCGCTGGTGGGCAGGCTCAACGCCGACCTTGCCAACGACCTCGGCAACCTGTTCAACCGCACGCTCTCCATGACCCACAAGTATTTCGAGGGCAAAGTGCCTTCCCCGGTGGACGAGGAGATCGAGGACGCGGAGATCAAGCAGATCGGTCGCGAGGCCATGAAGACGTATCAGGCCATGTTCTCCGAATTCAAGTTCTCCCGCGCATTGGAAGGACTCTGGGAGCTGGTCCGCGGTCTGAACAAGTACATCGACATCACTGCACCGTGGACGCTCAAGAAAAACGGCGAGATGGAACGTCTTGCCACGGTCATTTACGTGCTGCTTGAGAACATGCGCAAGATTGCCGTTCATCTGTGGCCGGTCATGCCCGAGGCTTCCGAGAACATGCTCCAGCAGCTGGGCATCTGCTTCGACCCGCGCAAGGTCGACCTTGCCAAGGAAGTGGACGTCTGGGGACTGTTGGAATCCGACGTTGAGATTGCCAAGACCTCCAATTTGTTCCCCAGGGTCGAGCTGCCGGAACCCGAGCCTTCCAACTCCATGGAATCCGCCAAGGAGAAGAAGTCCGCCAAAGCCAAGAAAAACGCGCCCAAACAGCAGGAAGGCAACGGCTTCATCGAGTTCGAGGATTTCCAGAAGCTGGACCTGCGCGTGGGCACCGTGACCGGTGTGGAAGTCCATCCCGACGCCGACCGGCTGCTGCTGGTTCAGGTGGATATGGGCGAAGACGAGCCGAGGCAGGTCGTGGCCGGACTGGCTGATTTTTTTGCCCCTGATGACCTCAATGGCAAACAGGTGGTCGTGGTCGCCAACTTGAAGCCCCGGAAACTGCGCAAACAACTCTCTCAGGGCATGATACTGGCCGTAAAGACTGAGGAAGGAATGCAGCTTCTCACGCCCATGGATGAAGTGGTGCCAGGAAGCAAGGTCAGCTAAAAGCAATTTGAAAGCCCCGGTCTGCCGGGGCTTTTTTATTCCTGCCTGACGCTTTGTCTGGTTTCGCTGCTGCCTGTCCGGCTGGCTGGAGCACGGTGCATGAGCTGAATGATGGGGGTGACGAATTCGTCCGGGAATGCGCCGGAGAGTGAGCCGAAAAAGCTGCCTGCTACGGCTCCGACCAACAGGTTTGCCCCGTCAGGGCTTCCCGCTACCTGAATGACGGTTCCGGCGATGGTACCCGCAAGCCCGCCCAGTATCATGGCATCGTTGTTGACGCCCCGGTATGGCTTCATGCCCCTGATAACCCTGAAGAAGTCTTTGATGAGAAATCCACACAGCCCGCCCACAAAAGCCGAGCTGATGGTCAGTATGGCACCCGGAAAGAGGTAGTGCAGGGCAAACCCCTTGGACATGGTCCCCTCCATGAGGCCGGCCAATGCGCCGATGCCCATTATGGAGTAGAAACCCTTTTCCTTGAGATCCATGTATAATCGCATTCGAGCCTCCGGAACGTTTTTCCTTCCCCAAATGAGCTTGCCAGAATCATGCCGCTGGAGGCATGTAAACGATCAATTAAAACAGCTGTTTAGCTGAAACTTTTGTTTACAAAAAAAGACAAACTGGTTACAAGCTGCTTGACTTTGTCCGGAAAATGGAACTCGCGCCGCGCGCTGGTGTCTCCAATAGGCTTTGGGCGCGGCTTTTTCATGCAATACTTATACGTCAAGCAGAAGAGGGGAGGAAGTATGAAGTGCAGTAATGCTTGCCGGGCGGTGCTGCTGGCGGCGGTTCTCGTCGTCGGGTTTGCGGCGCAGGGCTTTGCGGCCGGTTTCGCGCTCTATGAATGGAGTAACCGCGGTAACGGTATGGCGGGCGCCATGACGGCCCTGGCGGACGATCCTTCGGCCATCGCCTACAACCCGGCCGGTATCACCCAACTCGAAGGCACCCACGCAATGGTCGGCTCCAGCTTCGTTGCCCCCAGCGCGGAAGTGAACATGGGCGGTGAGACCTACAAGACCAAGAACAAGGTCTACACCATCCCGCACGCTTACTTCACCCAGCAGATCAACGATCAGCTCTGGGTCGGCATCGGCGAGTACTCCCGCTTCGGCGTCGGAACCAACTACGATCACGACTGGGCAGGCGCCAACAACGTCTACAAGGCAGTGATGAAGAGCTTTTCCATCGCGCCCGTCATGGCCGTGAAGGTTACCGACAACTGGTCCGTCGCAGGCGGTATGGACTTCATGCGCGCCGCCTTCGAGCAGAAGAAGATGAACGCCGTTCTGGGCGACGTCCACATCAAGGCCGAAGGCTGGACCGTGGGCTGGAACCTTTCCACCCGTTATGAGTTCAACGACCAGTGGAGCGTCGGTCTGGTGTATCGCGGCGAGCAGAAAATGGTCGGACGCGGGACCCAGTCCAACTCCAACGGAGTTCCCTATGGTTCTCTGACCACCATGGTCGCTAACCTTCCCTCCAGCATCACCGCCGGAATCGCCTACAAGCCCACCGAAGACCTGCGGTTCGATTTCGACGTTATCCGCACTCACTGGTCCTCTTACGACAGCATCGAATATAATTACGACGGCGGTACCGACTCCGTCACCTCGGTCAAAAACTACAACGATGCCATGCGTTACGCTCTCGGCGTCGAGTATGACCTGACCGATGCCCATGTCCTGCGCGCCGGTTTCGTTTACGACGAAAGCCCCATCGAGGAAGGCCGCGAGGACTTCATGCTCCCCACCAGCGACCGCTACATCTATTCGCTGGGCTACGGATACAAGCACGGTGACTGGACGGTTGACTTCTCCGGCATGTACGTCCGCAACGAAGGCCGCGTCATCGAAGCGCGCCCTGCGGAAGGCATTCCCGATACCGCCCACATCCACAACAGCAAGGCCCTCGTGGGCGGCATGTCCATCGGCTACTCTTTCTAGTCGGTCGTTCAAAAAAAGATCGCTTTCAGGCGGGAATCCTCCTTGGAGGGTTCCCGCCTTCTTTGTTGTTGACATCCGGCTGCGCCTCGGCTTTCACTGCCCGGGTCATGATAAAATTGGATACACTCAGCCATACCTACCCGGGCGGCGTTCATGCGCTTCGCGGGCTTTCTTTCGATGTCCCGGCAGGAGCTCTCGCCTGTATCGCCGGAGTCAACGGATGCGGCAAATCTACGGCCCTGACCGCGATTGCCGGAATCGTTCCGACTGACGAAGGGGACATCTTCGTGAACGGAACCGTGACGGAACCCGAGGAACGTCGCCGCGCCTGCCGCCTTCTTATGCAGAATCCGGACATGCAACTCATAGGCGCAACGGTGGAAGAAGATCTCATGCTGGTGCGAGGCGAGTCCGAGCGGGGGGCCGCCTGGAAACTCTTGCATTCCCTAGGGTTTGACGCAGCCCCCGACCGCCCTGTGCATACGCTCTCATGGGGCATGAAGCGCAAACTCTGTCTGGCATCCGCGCTGATGGACGCCCCTGATGCGCTGCTTCTGGACGAACCTTTCAGCGGTCTTGATTACCCGGGCATTGTGGAAATGCGCAGGCTGCTCTCCAAGAATCGGGATAATGGACTCACCCAGATCGTCGCGGCTCATGACCTTGAGTGCGTGGCGGATATCGCGGACATCTTTGTGCTCGTTTCCGAGGGGCGGACCGTCGTCTCAGGGAGTGCGGAAGAGGTGTTCGACCGTTTGATCGAGCATGGCGTTCGCCCTCCGTGTTCGTGGCGCAGCGACCGTGTGTTGGAGCCGTGGGAGTCCCGATGACCGACCGTTTTGCCGCAGCCGTGCGCGGGCTCGACCCGCGTCTTTGTGTGGGTTTGTCACTGTTTCTGGGGGTGAGCCTCTGGAAAATGCCGGTGGCGGCTGTTGGTGCCGCCGGGGCTTTTCTTCTGCTGCTGACGCTGCTGCTCGGGCGCGGGGTGGAAGGCGGTACTGGCGCAAGACCGCTGTTGTTCTTCGTGCTCATCTGGAGTGGGGTTCGGTTCGGGCTGGCGCTGTGGGACGGCATCCCGATGCAGGAGGCGCTCACGCTTTCGGGAGAGATAGCCCTGAGGCTCGCGGCGCTCTTGTTGTTGGGGCTGACCTTGTCTCTGGCAGTTTCGGCCAGACGCATCGGTCTGGCACTAAGTTGGGCGCTGAGGCCGTTCATGGGACGCGACGCGTGGCAGGGGGCGCTGGCCTTTGCCCTCATGGTGCATATGATTCCGGAAACCAGACGCAATCTGCGAGAACTCAGGAGAGGGCTGTCGTTGCGACAAGGGAGGTTTTCTTTGCAGCAGCGACTGACACTGGTCCCTCTGGCGCTTATCCGGGTGATGGCACGTTCTGCCTGGACCCGTGCCGTGGCCGTGGCTTCGCGCAGATTGGACGGCCCCGAAGCGTGGACTGGCGGCCTGCACTGGCGGCTTGTCGATTCGGCGGTGGGTTTGGCCGCAGCCATGATTCTTCTGCCCGCAATTCTGTGATTCCGTTGTCACGAACGCCTATCCGTGGCATATAATGGAAAACTTCTCCGGAGGATTTCCATGACCGCCTATTCCAATATGACCCCCGATCAGTTGCGCACCTACATGGATGCGCGGCGCCCCGATGAATATTTCCTTCTCGATGTCAGGCAACCCTGGGAATACAAGGAACTGCACCTGCCTGGAGCACATCTCATTCCTTTATCGGAGGTTTCCGACAGACTGGAAGAGATTCCTTCCGACAGGCCTGTGGTGACTTATTGCCGCTCGGGCGGACGCAGTTCGGCCGCCGCGGGCCTGCTTCAAGGAAAGGGATACGAGGTGATCAACCTTCAGGGCGGCGCATCCGCATGGCAGGGACATGCGGCGTTCGGCCCCGTGAAGCTGGGGCTTGCGGCCATCCCCGAAAACGCAACGGTGAAAGACGTGCTTCTTGCGGCCTGCGCCATGGAAAAACGGCTTGAAGACTTTTATGAATCCCGCATGGGACTGGCTGCCAATGAGAGTGAAAAGGATCTCTACCGCACCTTGGCCGGTTTCGAGGACCGCCACCGCCGGACCCTGTTCAATCTCTACCGGAAAATGGTGGACGATCAGGCCGAGAGAGATGTCTTTGAAGAACAGGCCGCATCCGCCGGAGCAGGGCAGTCTGAAGGCGGCGTCGAGCCGCAGCGCTTTCTTGAGGAATACGGTGAGATATTCGAGGGTGAAAATGGAGTCATCGAGCTGGCAATGCTCTTCGAGGCGCAGGCGCTGGACTTCTATTCAAGGTGTGCTGCCCGCGCCGCAGAATCCGAGGCAGCAGAAGCGCTGACGCATCTTGAGCGTGAAGAGGCAGCGCATCTCAAGCTTCTGGGACGATACATGGATGATCTCGGGAGTAGCCGATGAAGATTGAACTCGCTTCCGAAATGCTCATGGAGTTCGATGACGGCGTTCGCTTCAAGTGTCGCTTCGTCGGACTCATAAAAGGCGAGTGCGTCATCATTCGTGTTCCTGTGACACCGGGCATCAGGGGGAGGATTGAGCCGGGGAACGAATTGACCTTCCGCTACCTCAACGAGGGCAGTATCGTCTCGTTTACGGCTGTCTCCCAGTTGTACAGGGCAACTCCCTATTCCCTTCTGTTCGTTGATTATCCTGATGGATTCGAGCATTACGGATTGCGAAAATCGGGACGAATCGCTTGCCGGATGCGTGCCTCTCTCACGAAAAGCCAGACGGTTTTCGAGGGCCTGATTACCGACGTCAGCGAAGGCGGCTGCCGTTTCCAGCTGCCGAAATCTCAGGATCCCGACGAGTTCGTGAGAAAGGATGACCATGTCACGGGTGAGTTTGCCACCCTTGAGAGCGGTGTAGTCCACAAGTTCCGGGCAAAGGTCGCGCGCAGGCGAGTCGGCGAGCGTGATATTTCACTCGGATTGGTTTTTGATGAAGGAAAGACAGGGCTTTCAAGATCCATGTCGCAGTATCTTGACAAGATCATTGAATTCCAGAAGCTGCTCGATGAGAGCTAGCTGTCAGCAATTTGCTTTCTGACCAGCAGCACCTTGATGTTCGGCAGGACGATGCCGCCGATGATCAGCAGCGCTCCGGCGTATTGGAGCGCCACCACCCGTTCCCCGAGCAGCCAGCCCGCCGCGACCAGCGTGGCCACCGGCTCGATGCTTGAGAAAATGGCCGCATACGCGCTCCCCACCTTTTCCACCGCAAGGTACAGAAATCCTACCGCGATGACCGAACAGATCAGTCCCAGCCCAACGCCGATGAGCAGGGTTTCACGCGTCATGCTGAAATAAAAGGTCGGGTCCCCGGCAATGTTGTAAGCGACCGCGGCAAAGGCCAGAACGTAGACCGTTGCCTTGAACGGCGCAGTGTTGCGCAACAGCACCTGTACCACCATGAGATAGACGGAAAATGTCGCCATGGCACCGAATGCCAGTGTGAGACCGTACGGGTCCATTTGTTGAAGGAACGCGTCGTAGAAGACCAGCGCGAAACCCACGGTCACCAGGAAAAGCGACAGGGCGACGGTGCGGTCGATCTTCATTTTGAAGATCAGCGCCGAGAGCAGGGTCACGGTCACAGGATAGAAATAGAGGATGAGCGCGTCAGTTGCCGCCGGGATGTATTGGGCGGCAGTGACGAAACAGAACGACTGGATCGGATAAATGAACAGGCCGATAAGGCCGCAGCGTATTACTGTCTTTTTGTCGGGCAGGATGTCTTTGCGCCTGAAGAGCGCCAGCCAGCCGCCGAGCAGGATGGCCCCGAAGGTGAAGCGGCATTGCAATATTTCCACCGCGTCCATTCCTGCGGCGTAGCCAAGCTTGGCGAAGATTACCAACATGCCGAAAGCCACGGCGGATATGAACGAATAAATGAGTCCGGCCAGCACGAATCTCTCCTCTTTTCCGGATGATAACCACCCAAAATCGGAGAGCGTAGTCGGCTAAATGATATCAGGCAACCTTTTTCAGGTAGGCCAGATACTCCTGATTGCCCTTGGGGCCGAGAATCTGTGATGGAACCACGCCAATGCACTCCATGCCGAGTTCGTCGCGCATGAAGGCCAGCACGGAATCCACGGTTTCCTGCCGGAGCGTTTCGTCGCGCACCACGCCCCGGTCGGTCTGGCCGGGTCCCACTTCGAACTGCGGCTTGATGAGGGTCACGACTTCCCCTTCGGGCTTCAGGAATCGCACGCAGGCGGGCATGATCTTGGTCAGCGAGATGAAAGAAACGTCCGCAACCACCATGTCCAGCGGTTCGGGAATCAGGTCCGGCTCCGCGTGCCGGATGTTGGTGCGTTCGATGTTCACAACCCGTTCGTCGGTGCGAAGGCGCTCGTGAAGCTGGCCGTATCCCACGTCAACGGCGTACACGCGTGACGCGCCGTGCTGGAGCAGGCAGTCGGTAAAGCCGCCGGTGGAGGCTCCTGCGTCGAGCGCTACCTTGTTTGAGCAGTCGATGTCGAATGTCTCTATGGCTGTCAGCAGCTTGAAGGCGCCGCGGCTCACGAAGCGGTCGTCTTCGGGGACGGTGAACTCCGTGCCTTCCGGGAATTGCTGTCCGGGCTTGGTTACCGGGGTCTTCTGGCCCCTGTCCATGAAATGGACCTTGCCGGCCATGATCAGGCGTTTGGCCTTTTCGCGGCTTTCGGCGAGCCCCTGCTGATGGATGAGCTGATCTGCGCGCTGCTTCTTTGCCATGGCGCCAGTTGCTATCACCAGACGTCCGTCCCGGCAAGCGCAATGAAGAGGCCGCCCGGAGGCGGCCTCTTGCGGTTACTTCATGTCGTAGCTGGTAGGGCCGTCCGAATAGTCGGTCCGCTTCAGCCAGTGGGAAGGATACCCGACGGCCTTGACCGGGCTGCCGGGAACGTTGATGTAGCCGTCCGAATATTTGGCAACGAGCTTATCGCCAAGCGTGCGCCATGTCGTGAGTACATGCTCGGCGTTCTTGTTGCCGAATTCGGTCAGCTCCTGCACGGCCTTTTCTTCACTCAATCCTTCTATGGCCTCGTCCATGAAAGCGATGTGTTCCATTTCCATGTCTTCAAGGTCCTGTTGCAGCGGGATGATGTCGGCGCGCGTCATCTGCTGGAAGTTGAGGCGCGACCAGTTGCCCACGAAGTCGAAGGCCCACCATGCGGATTTCCGGTCGAAGTGCTGCGGGCTGCCGGTCTGATAGGCAGCCGGGATCGACTCGGCCTTGGCGAAGAACGGCGTGAAGACCGTGGTGTAGGAGACGTCCGGGCCGAACCACAGGATGCCCTTGGCCGCTTCGGGGGCGTCCGGACGGGTCTGGCAGACGAAGGTGTAGCCCTGATAGAATACGGAAATGGCGCGTTCCCATGCGCCGTAGGCTTTCTTGCCCTTGCTCACGTCGTTCTGGTTGCCGTCGTACGGGCCGACGAAGCGGTGCGGATCGCCGTAGGGGCCGGCGGCGGTGCCGCGCGTCAGGTCGAACTGTGTGCCTTCGTAGTGATCGCGGTAGAGAGAAAACACGTCCTGCGGCGTGAGCTTGTGCTGAGGCTTGATGGAGAAGGGGTAGTCGCGGGTGTAGCCGTCATCCACCCACGGAGAAAGGCCGAGGCTCGGATTGACGCGGTCGAAGACGCGCCATACCCGCCTCAGGGAGTAGTAGGGGTGGTTGTACTCGCCGGGGCTGACTGCGCGCAGCCAGTCGAGGGTCGATTCGCCGTCCCACCAGTCGAGAGCCTTGAGGCCCGGCTTAAGGTGTTCCGAGTAAAGGAAATTGTCCGGGTCATCCCACTGGACGTCACGAATGCGGAATTCGTTGGCCGCCACAAAGAACTCGCCGTCGGGAACGCGTTTGGCGACCCATGCGGAGTGGTGGCGCTTGTTCGGCAGGGCGCACATTTCCATGACCCATGCCTCGTTTTCATCTGCCACGAGAAGCGTCTCGCCGGTGGAGTAGTAGCCGTACTCGTCGATGAGCCAGCCCATCAGCTTGACGGCCGTGCGCGCGTCGCGGCAGTTTTCAAGCGCGATCCTGGAGAGCTCGGAGCTGTAGAAGAGGCGCATGGGCTTGCCGTGCTTGCGGGCCTGCTCGCGGCTGACCGGGCCGGGCTCGAAGTTGGCTGCGTTGGTGCACTCGCCCATCATGAGATTGTGTTCGTTCATGATGCCATAGTTGCCGTCGAAATAGGCGTAGGACCGGGCGTCCTTCTTGCCCGCCTTTTCGCGAATTTTCTCATACGGCACTGTGCCGATCGGCTTGGAAGGCTCGTGCCCTTTGGTGTTGTAGAATGGTCCGCGGTCATCGGTCACCAGTCTGGGGTAGGGGTAGTTCTCCCGAAATATCGCCCGCTGCCCCTCTTGCTGCGTGGACGGAACGCGGATGAGTCGCTGGTCGCCGAGTTCGTCATCATCCGAATGAGCGACCATGGCGGAACCGTCGGCGCTGGCCCCCTTGGTGATGATCATGGTGGTGCAGGCCTGAGCCCCCGGGATGTGGGATGCGAGGAGCATCAGTGCCGTGAAGAGAATCGTCAGTCGCATTGTCAAAGTCCCCCCTTGAAAGTTGAATGAACCATGAAATCCATAGCATGGATGCCTGCCGCTGTAACCTTCCTGATTGTGGGGATCATCTGTTGCCGAATACGCCTTGAAGTGACATGGTGCGCCCCGCCCTGAGACGCGGTGTTTCGAGCCGATGCTTTCGTAAAATGGCGTTTCATGGCAGTATCAAAAATAATGACCATCAAGCGAGGAGAAGGTCGATGCGAATAGCCGCCGCAGTAAGCGGAGGCATGGACAGCCTGCAGGCGCTGGTGTCCCTGCTCGATTCGGGACACGACGTGGTAGCCGTGCATGGCCTGTTTCTGCCCCGCAGCGAGGAACAGGATCGGACCGTGGAAGGTCTGGAACGGGAATGCGAACGGCTCGGCGTGGAGTTCCATGCCGTTGATCTGCGCGAAGCGTTTCGCAAATCGGTCATCGAGCCGTTCCGGGAAGCCTACATTCAGGGGTTGACACCCAACCCGTGCGCCGTGTGCAATCCGGTAGTGAAGTTCGGTGTTTTCCTCGACCGCTGCCGGGAGCTGGGAGCTGAACGAATTGCCACGGGCCACTACTTCAGCACTCGCGAGGTGCCGGGAATGGGCCTCATGCCCAGACGCGCGGCCGACCCCACCAAGGACCAGAGCTATTTCCTTTCGCTGGTTCCCAGAGAGCGCCTGCTTGCTTCGTATTTCCCGCTGGCGGAGCAGTTCAAGAAGGATATTCCCGATTCGCTTGAGCGACGCGGCGTGGAGCCGCCCATCCCGACGGAAAGTCAGGACGTATGTTTCGTGCCGGGCGACGATTACCAGCAGTTTCTGGAAACCTTGGGGCCCATGCCGGATGGCGGTGCGATCGTGCTCAAGGACGGCACGAAGGTCGGCGAGCATCGCGGCCTGTGGCGTCACACGCAGGGCCAGCGGCGCGGACTCGGCGTGGCGTGGTCGGAGCCACTGTATGTCCTGGACAAGGACGTGGAGCGCAACGAACTTATAGTCGGCCCGCAATCCGAACTGGCCAGCAACGGATGCGTTATCCGAAACGTGAACGTGTTCTCGGATCCCGCAAGCTGGCCCGATGTGGTGGATATCCGCACCCGCTACCGGCAGGCCAACAAGGCCGGGCGCTGGGAGATCGAGGGCGACAGGATGCGCCTGAGTTTCATCGAGCCCCAGTCGCGGCCCACGCCGGGGCAGATCGCCGCCCTGTACAAGCCGGACGGCACCTTGCTTGGCGGCGGGATCATCGAAAGCGAGTTCTAGAACCTGTCATCATAAAGGGTATCGATGGGCTCCCACACGTTCCGGCGATCCTGTTGATACCCTTCGTTACGCACGCGGCGCATGGTGTTGTAGATGTCCGAGGGCATCCGGTCCTTGTGGCGCATGAAGTACTCCGCCCACCAGCGTACCTCCTCCTGCTGCCGAAAACTGTTGGGCGCGCGGAAGGATTTCAGCCGCTGCAGGCCCTTTTCCCGTTCACCAAGCCCTATCTCCGTCAGTCCCAGATAAAACTGCGCGTCGGGATTGTTCGGATACTTTTTCAGCACGGCCCGAAAGTAAGGGACAGCCTCTTCATAATTGCGTGCCTTGAAGGCTTCGTAGCCCTTCTTGTTGAGTTTGTATGCCTGATTGGGGGCGGGGTAGAGAAAGTCGTTGTACGCGCTGACGCCGATGGCGCCGCGGCCGTAATTCACCCCGGCGGTCAGGCCTATGGTCTGACAGCCGGCGAGAAACAGAAGCATAATGATCGGCAGTGCCGTCTTGATCATCTTGACCCTCGCAGGGTTTGAATGTAGCACCCCGTTCATGCCGGATCTCCGAACGGAGCGTATGAACGAGGTTACATGAGAAAATTTTACACCGCCACCCTCGGTTGCAAAATCAACCAGTACGAAACCCGCTCGGTGAGCGAAGCGTGGAGTGCGTCTGGCGCGCTCGAAGTGCAGGACGAAGCCGAAGCCGACGTCATCCTCGTGAATTCCTGCGCGGTTACCGCCAATGCCGTGGCTGACCTGCGCCGACTGGTGCGCCGTCTGCATCGCGACAACCCGCAGGCCGAGATCATCGTCACCGGCTGCGCTGCGCAGGTGGCTGCGGATGAAGTGGCGGAGCTGCCCGGAGTGCAGCGGCTGGTGCCCCACAAGGATAAGGCCGTGCTGCTGGAAGGTCTGGATTCCGTCGGCCATGTCTCCTCTGAAAAAGTCTTTCCCGCATTTTCCGTTTCCGGATATGGCCGTTCCCGCGCCGTGGTCAAAGTGCAGGACGGCTGCTCGCACCGCTGCACTTACTGCATTGTTCCCCTCGCGCGAGGGGCCAGCGTGAGCAGGCCCACAGGGGACGTGCTGGACGAGATTCGCCGTCTGCTGGACGCCGGGTTCCGCGAGATGGTTCTTTCCGGGGTCAATCTGCGCCAGTTCGGGCGTGATTTACCGGAAAAGCCAGATTTCTGGGACCTGTTGGGCGAAATCGAAGCGCGCTTCGGCCATGAGTGGAAGGGTAGGGCAAGGCTTCGCATTTCTTCCCTTGAGCCGGGGCAGCTGGGCGAAAAGGCTCTGGCCGTTCTGGCCGATTCTTCTCTGGTGGCACCCCAGCTGCACCTGTCGCTGCAAAGCGGTGACTCGGAGGTGCTGCGACGCATGGGCCGCGGGCATTACCGTCCGGAACAGGCTCTTGAATTTCTTGAACGCCTCAGGGACGTGTGGCCTGTCTTCGGCCTCGGGGCGGATCTGCTTACAGGGTTCCCCGGTGAGACCGGAGCGGAGTTTGAAAATGGGCTGGAGTTCTGCCGCAAGCTGCCTCTGAGCTATGCGCACGTATTTCCTTTTTCGCCAAGGCCGGATACTCCGGCAGCGGAAATGGACGGGCAACTGCCCGGCAACGTGAAAAAAGACCGCGCGAAACGGCTTCGTGAGGTCGCCGCCAAAGGCAAGGCCGACTTTCTGGAGAAACTGTTGCGGCTCCCCGAGCTTTCCGTGCTGGTGCAGGATGGCGAGGGACGAGGCGTAAGCGAGTATTACGCATCCTGCCGGATCGAGAACCCCTCGTCTTCGGCTTCCCCCAAGCGTCTGGTGCGCTGCGCTCCGGTGCGTGTCGAGGACGGCGTAATCATTTGCAAAGAAAGTTGACAGGGTTGCTGACAGCACTCCACTGTTTGTATATTATGCGCGAAATTCAGTGAGGTTCAAATCATATGCCAGTTAGCATGACCGGATTCGGAAGATGCGAAACCGGAGGCGAAGGGTTTTCCCACGTATGGGAAATCCGCAGCGTAAATGGCCGTTTTCTCGATGTAAAATGGAGGCTCCCCGGCTCCCTGCGGTGCATGGAAAATGCATGGGAGAAGGTGGTGCGCCGTTTTGCCTCGCGGGGACGGGTCGATATTTCCCTCAATCTTGAGGTCAAGAGTCCCGAGTTGCTGGGGGTTACTCTCAACGAGACCATGGCCGACGCCATGTTCGTCCAGCTTTCCGAATTGGCCCAGCGTCACGGGCAGACGTTTGAGCCTGACTTCAACCGTGTGATGGGCATGTCCAATCTGTGGCGCGAGGCCGGCGGCGAGCCGGATCCCGGTCTGCTGGACAGCCTTGGTCGCGGTCTGGAGAATGCCCTTGCCGAATGGAAGGCGTCCCGCGAGGCCGAAGGCGAGGACATGGCCCGCGACCTCGACAGTCGAGTTTCGGTGCTGAGGGAGTACACCGCTCAGATAGCAGAGCGGATTCCCGAGGTTCTTGCCGAAAAGCGCGAAGCTCTGCGGACCAGAATCCGCGAAGCCCTCGACGCGGCGGGTGCGGAGTTCTCCGAGGACAGGATTCTTCAGGAAATTGCCATTCTTACTGATAAGTTGGATGTGTCGGAAGAGCTTACCCGGCTTGATTCTCACCTCGTGCGGCTTGCCGAGGTGCTGGATTCGGACGGCGATGCCGGGAAAAAGCTCGATTTCATCCTTCAGGAAACCTTCCGTGAAATCAATACCTGCGGCAACAAGGCTCAGGACACCGCCGTCAGCAGACTGGTTGTGGACTTCAAGGCCGAGTTGGAAAAATGCCGCGAACAGGTTCAAAACATCGAGTAGGTGGACATGCAGAAACAGGGACAAAGACATGGCCTGCTGAATATCGGCTTCGGCAACTTTGTTGTGATCGGACGCGTTGTGAGCATTGTCAATCCGACCTCGGCACCCATGCGGCGTCTTCGTGAGGACGCGCGACAGGACGGGCGACTCATTGACGCCACGCAGGGCCGCAAAACACGAGCCATCATCATCACCGACTCCAACCACGTTATTCTCTCCGCAATTCAGGCGGAAACCATCGGCCAGCGCTTCAGCGCGGAGGAGGGCGAGTAGATGCCGGAGCCCAAATCCCCTGAGCGCAAAGGTCTGGTACTGGTCGTCTGCGCTCCGAGCGGCACCGGCAAAAGCACACTCACCGCACGACTGAGAGAGGAATTTCCGGACATCGGTTTTTCCGTCTCCTATACGACCCGCCCTCCGCGTGAAGGAGAGCGGGATGGGGAACACTACCATTTCGTCAGCCGTGACAGGTTTATCGCCATGCGTTCGCGCGGGGAATTCTGCGAGTGGGCCGAGGTCCACGACAACTTTTACGGTACCGCCACCCAGCCGGTCCGCGACATGCTCGAAGCCGGGAGCGACGTGCTCTTCGACATCGACGTGCAGGGTGCCATGCAGCTCAGACGTACCTTCCCCGAAGGCGTCTATGCATTCCTGTTGCCGCCGTCCCGCGAGGAGCTTCTGCGCAGGCTCAAGGGGCGCGGTACTGATTCTCCCGAGGCGGTGGAGCGCCGGATGGAGAACGCGCGCGGCGAACTTGAACGCGCCGGAAGTTTCGACTTCTGGGTGGTGAACGACGAGGTGGAGCGCGCTTATCAGGAATTCCGCTCGGTGTATCTGGCCGGAAAAGCCCGGCCCATGCAGTACGAAGGTATGCTGGACGAACTGCTGGAGGAGTGGAACGATGGCTGAGCTTGTTGTTGCCTTGGACTATCCCGATGCCGAAAGCGCCTTGGGTATGGCGGAAAAGCTCTCCGGCAGCGTCCCTTGGGTGAAAGTCGGCCTTGAACTCTTCGTGGCCGAAGGCCCCGAGTTGGTACGGCAACTCAAGGGGATGGGCTTCAAGGTCTTCGTGGACCTCAAGTTCATGGACATTCCCAATACCGTGCGAGGCGCGGTCCGTTCCGCGGTGAAAAGCGGTGCGGACATGGTCAACATTCACATGCTCGGCGGCAGGCGCATGGCGCAGGCCGCTCTTGCCGGACGCGATGAGGCCACCGAAGCCGGAGCCCAAAAACCGCTTCTTCTCGGTGTCACGGTGCTGACCAGCATGGAGAGCGATGACCTTCCTTTTGATTTTCACGGTGATATCGGGGATCTGGTTCTTGACCTTGCTTCGAAAGGGAAGCAGTATGGACTTGATGGGGTTGTATGCTCCGCCATGGAGGCGGAGGCCATCAAGAATGCCTGTGGTGAAGAATATCAGTGTCTTACCCCGGGAATTCGCCCCGTCGGCAGCGAGGTCGGCGACCAGCGCCGGGTCATGACGCCCGCAAGGGCCGTGGCGGCAGGGTCGGATTTTCTGGTTGTGGGAAGGCCCATAACCGGTTCTTCGGACCCTCAGGCGACCGCTGACGCCATAGTCAGAGAAATTCGCGACTCCCTCTAGTGGAGTCCCCAAGGGGTGTGCATGACATCCGGTCGGACTGACAAGCCCGAAACCGCTCAGGTTGCCGGACTTGGTGAGAACAAGATCAGCGGCGTCTTCTCCACGCAGAACGTGGTGAAGGTCGGCACCGGCACGACGCAGCGCAAGACCATTCAGAAGACCTACTGGTACTGTATGGAGCGCGACGACGAGGGTGTGGACGTGCAGCCGCTGAACAAGAGCTTCATTCCTTCCGGGCCCAAGCGCAACGTACCCAAAGACGAGTTTCTGGAAAAGTTCAGCCCCGAGCCGGAGTTCTATATCCAGACGGTTTACCCGGCCATGCAGGAGCTGGATGATACCATTGTTCGCGGCGAGCAGCATCGTGCTCGCGGCGCCCAATATAGCGCGGAATTCGAGTTCAAGCAGGCCACGAACCTCGACGAGGACAACGTGCGCGCCAACTTCGGCCTCGGTCTGACCTATCTGGACCGTGGCGATCAGGTGAAGGCCAACGACATATTCAAGCGTCTGGTCAAACTGGACGCGGCTTTCGAAACCGAGCACAAACACCTTTTCAACGACTTCGGTATCAACCTGCGCAAGAACCGCATGTACGATCAGGCGCTTGACTACTACCTCAGGGCGGAGAACCTTGCGGAGAATACCGACGAGCATCTGTACCACAACATCGCCCGCGTCTTTTACGAGCAGGGCGAGTTGAAGCAGTGCATTGAATATCTCAAGAAGAGCCTTGAGCTGAACCCGAAGCTTGAAGAAAGCAAGAAGTTCTGGGAATTTCTCGACAAGAACGGCATGCTTGACGGGAAGCCCAAGCCCGGCGGGGGCAGCAAGAAGAAGGTTCAGATAGACCTTTAGAACAGGAGAATCAGTGCAGGCCAGCGTACAGGACTTTCTGGCGGAACTTCCGGAACTCAAGGAAGATCTCCCTTTTTCCCCGGAGCTGTTTCAGAAGCTTTTCAAGCAGACCGGTGAAAGTTCCTACGCGTCCATGGATGAGATCGCCGACACCATCTCCGTGGATCAGGGGCTTACCGCACGCATCCTCAGTCAGGCCAATTCCGCTTACTACGGTCTTCAGGCCGAGGTGTCCTCGGTTCAACGCGCCGCAGCGGTGCTGGGGCTCTGCGAGATTCGCAACATCGTCATAACCATTGGCGTGACAGCCCTTTCGGAAAAGTATTCTGTTCCAGAGGATTTTTCCCTCAGCACCTACTGGATCCACCAGTTTCTTACCGCAGATCAGGCCCAGCATATGGCCAAGTCGCTCGGAAAGGGTGAGCCGGACACCATGTTCACGGCAGGGCTTCTGCACGATGTGGGCAAGCTCATCACAGCGCTCAAGCGCCCGGCCGACTGGGAAGCCATGCACGCGGCCGCCAAGCGTGACGGCGTCGCATCCTACAAGGCCGAAGACGCGTACTGGGGAATGGACCACGCCGTGATAGGTTCTCTCGTGCTGAAATACTGGGACCTTCCTGTTGAACTCGTGGAACCGGTCAACTGGCACCACGCGCCCAAGCTGGCGGGGGATTACCGTTACGAGGCCGCCATCCTCTGTCTTGCCGATGCGGTGGCCCACCTTGCCATGGATAGCGATCATCCTCTGAGCACTGTCACCACAAAGATAGCGCCGCAGCTCGGGCTGGAGCTGGACCCGCTCGTAGACCGCGCCTCCGAGCGGCTGGAGTCCGGCGAAGCGTCTCATTTCGCAGGCATGGTCGCCTGATCTTTTTTCCTAAAGGAGTGAAAATTGCCCTGTAAATGGATACCTCGTTTCGACGAGGCGGTACCTGCCGACGTTGAAAAAATGGCTGAACAGCTCAACATTACTCCGCTGCTTGCCGAGATATTATGGAGCCGAGGGCTTCATTCCACCGAAGCCATGGATCGTTTTCTCAGCCCGAGGCTGGAGCATCTGGCGCATCCCTCGACAATTCCGGGACTGGAAGACGCGGCTAACGCACTCGCTCAGGGCATTGCCGAAGGACGCTCGGTAGCGGTCTGGGGGGACTATGACGTTGATGGAATCACTTCCTCCACTGTGGTGAAAGAGTTTTTTGCTGCTCGCGGAATAAAGATTCAGCACCACCTGCCGAACCGCCTTGAGGAAGGGTACGGCATGAACGTTCCCGGGGTTGAAGAACTGGCTCGCAGCGGCGTTAGCATGCTTCTGACGGTGGACTGCGGCATCACCGATTTTGAACCAATCCGACGGGCAAAGGAACTCGGCATGGTCGTGGTGGTCAGTGACCATCACCTTCCGGCTGAGGAGTATCCCGTTGCGGACGCCATCTGCAACCCCAGACTCCCCGGCGGAGAAGGGGGGCCGTATGAAGCGCTGGCCGGTGTCGGTGTGGCGTGGATGATCATGGCCAGACTCAATTCTCTCCTTCCGGGCGAGCGTATGGACATGCGTTCGCTACTCGATCTTGTGGCGCTGGGGACCATTGCGGACGTGGTTCCGCTTTCAGGACAGAACCGCATTCTGGTCAAGAACGGCCTTTTGAAAATCAAGGAAGCCAACCGTCCGGGGCTTGCCGCTCTCAAGACGGTGAGCAATTTTGATCGCTACGCAGAACTTGGGGCTGGTCAGATCGGTTTTCACCTTGCGCCGAGAATCAACGCAGCCGGTCGCCTCGGCAGTCCCGAAAAGGGACTGGAACTGCTCACGGCGGATACCTATGAGGCCGCTTTGCCCATTGCCACCGAGCTTGATGCGGTCAACGCCGAGCGCAGAAAAACCGAGCAGGAGATCACGGAAGAGGCCATGCGGCAGGCTCACTCCATGCTTGATCATCGTGGTTTTGTCCTTTTTGCAGAGCATTGGCACTCCGGAATTGTGGGGATTGTGGCCTCGCGTATTGTGGAAAGATTTTACCGGCCCTGCCTGCTCGTGACGCAGGATCCGGAGACAGGACTGCTCAAAGGTTCGGGGCGCAGCATTGATGAGTTCGATTTGCATGGCGGATTATGCGAACTGGAAGACCTGTTGGAAGGTTTCGGAGGGCATCGTCAGGCGGCGGGAATGTCACTGAAGCGCGAGAATCTTGATGAACTGCGCAAGCGTTTTGATGCGATCGTGGCCCGTGAAGTGGGCGAAAAACCGTTGGCTCCGAGACTGAAAGTGGACCGCGAGTTGGCCTTTCCAGAAATCACTCACACACTGCTTCGTGAGCTTGACCTGTTGCAGCCGTTCGGGATCGGCAACCCGGAACCGGTGTTTACTTCGGAGCCGGTAGTGGTTCAGGATTACAGGCGATTCGGGCGCGAGAGGGAGCATGTCAAGCTGGTGCTTCGTGACGATAAAACCGGTGCCTGCCTCCCGGCCAAAGCGTGGCGAAAGGCGGAATCGCTTCATCATTCGTCCCAGAATTCTGTGATGAGCTTTGCGTTCACCCCGAAAATTGACCGCTTTGACGGCATTCCCCGTATCGAAATGAATGTCAAAGACTGGAATGAATGATCGGAATTTGGGTCTATGAGTCAAAAAAATTGGGGCTTTCTGTTTACAGAAAGCCCCAATTTTTGTTTGAAAGCGAGTCTATTTCTTGCTCAGCCCGAGCTTGCTGACGACCATTTCAGCCGTAGTTTTAGCAAATTCCTCGGCGGGAAGCCGGTCCTTTTCCTCGGCGGAAAGCACCAGTTCGGGGCGGTTCGCAAGGCTGGTGTCGGGGGTGACTTCGTAGTCGGCCGGGAAGGAATTGTCGAAATACATTTGCTGAAAATCGACAAACTTCAGGTGATGGGCAGTGGAGTCGAGCACGCAGGTTTCCTCGTCGGAAACAAGCCCCAGTTCCTTTGCGCGGGCTGCTCCAGCAAGGCATTCTCCGCCCTGTGTACAGGCGATGTGTCCGTTCCGGTTGGCAAGGATCATGGAATCCATGATCTGCTGCTCGGTTACCTGAACCACCTGGAAGGCGTCGCGGCCGCCGATGGCTTCGAACTTTTCAGCAAAATGCCTCACGCGCGGGAAAGACACCGGGTTGCCGATCATGGCGGCCTGCGCCACGCTTGGCGTCACTTTCACGGGAGAGAATTCGCGCTCTGCGGGATCTTCCACCGAATAATAACGGTACACCGGGTCCGCGTGATGCGACTGAACACCGAAGATGCGCGGCAGTTTCTCGATGACTCCAAGCGCGTGGAGTTTGAGGAAACCGGCCATGATCGCGGTAACGTTTCCAGCATTTCCGATGGGGACGAAAACGCATTTTCCATCCAGATCCCAATCATACCACTGCGCGATTTCGAATGCGTATGACTCCTGACCGAGGATGCGCCATGCGTTCTTGGAGTTCAGAAGCGCAACGCGATAGTTGTCTGCCAAGTGCTCGACAACCTTCATGCAGTCGTCGAAAACTCCGGGAACTTCCAGCACGGTGGCGCCGGAGCCAAGCGGCTGAGAAAGCTGCGCGGGGGTGACTTTGCCCTGCGGAAGAATAACCACGGACTTGATGGGACCGCCGACGTACGAGGCGTAGAGCGCAGCCGCCGCAGAGGTGTCGCCTGTGGAGGCGCATACAGTCAGGATTTCATCCCATCCCTTGGCACGTGTCAGGGATTTGAGATAGCTGAATGCGCAGGCCATTCCACGATCTTTGAAGGACGCGCTGGGGTTCTGTCCGTCGTTCTTGTAAGCGGTTCGCAGGCCCGTGCGCTCATTCAGTGAGTCGGACGAAGCCACTACCGGGGTGTTCCCTTCGCCGAGGTAGACGATGTCATCTTCGTTCAGCACCGGGGCCATCAGCTCGTAAAAGCGGAAGATGCCGCGCAGGGCGGTATTCTTGGATGCCGCGCGTTTATCGAAAATTCTGCGCCATTCCAGTCCGGACGTCTTCTTCAACTCGTCGAAGTTCAGGTCTTCCAGCAGGAACACGCCACCGCAGTCGGGGCAGGTGTAATGCAGTTCGTCCGTGGGGAAACGCTTGCCGCAGCCCAGACAGAAATATTCCATGTTGCCGCGGTAATCGGGAAAAATGTCCTTGCTCATGGTCGGGTCATCCATTGGTTGAATTGCTTGGAACGATCGGGTCGTCGAGGTTCCGGTTACAACAGACGCTCGGGAAGATCATCCCTTTTCTGAGGGGAATTGCGGATTACGGCCAGACGCGGGGAATGCTCAGCACCACCATGGCCGCACCGAGGCTGAACTTGATGGTGAAGCCGAACGCCTTGCCCCAGAAAGAACCAAGGGCTGCGTATTTGGCGGCTTCCATGCCCTTTCCGGGCAGCTCCACCACGAGGCATCCAAGATAGGCCCCCCCGAGCGCTCCAAGTATCGCGCCGATGCCGAAGAAGAAGGGTGCACCAAATATGGCGCCGATGATGGCTCCGACGATGCCGCCGACGTTACCTCGTCCAGTGGCTCCATAGCGCTTGGCGCCCCAACACTGCATGACGAACTCAAGAACTTCGCCCACCACTGCCATGACTGCGAGAACTGCGACGAAGCCCCAGCCCATGGACTCGGGATAGATCCACTTCCACAGGGCCACGAGTGCGAGGGCTATCCAGTTGGCCGGGCCTCCGAAGACGTTGATGATTTGGGAGGCCAACAGAAGAAGGATGATCAGACTCGACCAGAGGTACTCCATGGATGACTACTCCTTGTCGCGAAGGTCCATCACGCGCACGGCCTTGCCCGGCGCCTTGGGGATGGAATCGTGCATGACCAGTTCCACGCGCGGGGTGACGAGAATCTCGTCGCACAGCCTCGCGGCGATGCGCTTCTGAAGTCCTTGCAGGGCGCGCATGTCTTCCACGAAGTACTCGTCCTTGATCTCCACCTTGACGCGCAACTGATCCATATATCCTTCGCGGAAGAGTTCGATAAGGTAATTCTGTCCCACCTCGGGCATGGACATGAGCGCCTGCTCTATCTGCATGGGGTAAATGTTCACGCCCTTGAGGATCAGCATGTCGTCCGCGCGGCCTGCGATGCGGTCAATGCGCCGTCCGGTGCGGCCGCAAGGACATTCGCCGGGCAGGAAACGCGTGAGATCACGCGTGCGGTAGCGGATAATGGGCATGCCTTCACGTGTCAGGGTGGTCATGACCAGTTCGCCGATCTCGCCCTCGGGAACATGTTCACCAGTTGCGGGATCGATGATTTCTGCGATGTAGGAGTCTTCCCATACGTGCATTCCGTTCTGTTCGGTGCATTCAAAGGCCACGCCGGGACCGTTCATTTCCGAAAGACCGTAGGAGTTGTACGCCTTGAGGTGCAGCATTTCTTCGATGCGCCGGCGGGTCTCCTCGGTGTGCGGTTCCGCGCCGATCAGGGCGATTTTCCACGGCATGTCTTCCGGCTCATAGCCTTCTTCCCGCACCTTGGCGGCAAAGTAGAGCGCAAAGGACGGGATGATGTGCATCGCGGTAACGTTGAAATCGCGAATGAGCTTGATCTGACGTTTGGTGTTGCCTGCCCCGGCCGGAATGGTGAGGCAGCCAAGGCGCTCGGAGCCGTAGTGGATGCCCAGTCCGCCGGTAAACAGGCCATAGCCGCTCAGGTTCTGGAGCACGTCGGAGCGACGGATACCCACCGCATACATGGAACGGGCCATGAGCTCGGCCCAGGTGTCCAGATCCTTCTGAGTGTAGAGAATGGCCGTGGGTGTACCGGTGGTGCCGGACGAGGCGTGCAGGCGCACGAACTCATCAAGGGGACGTGTCAGCAGACCGTATGGATACTGCCCGCGAAGGTCATCCTTGGTAGTGAAAGGCAGGTTGGTGATGTCCGCGGCGGTCCGAATGTCCTCGGGGTCGAAATCCTTGAGCCTTTCCGCATAAAAAGGAGAAGTCATGGCATTTTTGACCACGGCGCGAAGCCGTTCGGCCTGCAATTTCTCCAGTTCAGGGCGGGCGAGGGTTTCAGCGGGATCGAAATACATGATGGCCCCTTGTTCTTGGTTGGTTATTCGGACTGCTGCGGATTTTCGCCGTATTCGGAACCGTACGGCAGTGTCTCCATGTTTTCGAAGAGGGTGCATTCCTTCTTGAAATACAGGGTGAGGGAACCCGTCGGACCGTTACGCTGTTTGCCGATGATGACTTCCGCCTCGAATTTGCGAGGGTTGTCATCGCTTTTGTTGTAAGCGGCATCGCGATACAGAAAGATGATGATATCGGCGTCCTGCTCGATAGCTCCGGATTCACGCAGGTCGGACATCATGGGACGCTTGTCCGTGCGTTCTTCGACCTTGCGGTTGAGCTGCGAGAGGGCGATGACCGGAACGTCCAGCTCCTTGGCAAGCGCCTTGAGGCTTCGGGAAATGTCGGAGATTTCCTGCTCACGCGAGTCGGGACGGGCACTGGAGCGCATCAGCTGCAGGTAGTCCACCACGATCAGACCGATGTCGTGCTCGGCCTTCAGTCGGCGGCACTTGGCCTGAAGGTCCAACGTGGACAGAGCGGGCGTATCGTCAATGAAGATAGGGGCCTGCTGAAGAACATCGGCAGCCTCGTAAAGACGCTGCCAGTCGTCGTCCTCAAGGTAGCCAGTACGCAGATTGCTCAGATGCACCTGACTCTGAACCGCGAGCAGGCGTGTCATGAGCTGTTCCATGGACATTTCGAGCGAAAAAACAGCCGTGGGAACCTCGGAACGGGCTCCGGCGCGAAGTGCGAGGTTCAGCGCGAATGCGGTCTTGCCCATGGAAGGTCGGCCCGCGACGATGAGCAGGTCGGATTTCTGCAGTCCGGCCGTCATCTTGTCAAACTCTGTGTAATGGGTCTGGATCCCCGTGACCGCGCTCTTGTTTTCGAATTTGTGCGTCAGTTCCTCAAAGACCTTGCCCACCAGCCGTTTGCTGTCGAGCATGTTGGTCTCGGCCTTGGACTGCGCGATCTTGAAAATGTCTTTTTCCGCAACGCTGAGCATCTCATCCACATTGCCTGTCTCGAAACAACTGCCGATGATGTTTGCGGAAATGTCGATAAGTTGACGCAGGATGGCTTTGTCGCGAACAATCTTGGCATGGTAGTTCGCATTGGAGGCGCTGACCACGGAGTCGGCCAGCTCAGCCAGATAAACCGGACCGCCGATGGAATCGAGCGTGCCCTTGGTGCTCAGGTGGTTGCCCACCGTGATCAGGTCAATTGGGCTGTTGCTGCGCGAAAGTTCCGTAAAGGCCTCGAAAATGGCCTTGTGAGAAGGAGAATAGAAATGATCGCCCTGAACGATCTCGACGAGCGAGTTGAACAGGGACGGACTCTGGAATACGCCGCCCAGAACGGCCTGTTCGGCCTCAAGGTTGTGCGGAGGGACTTTACGCAAAATGTCGGAGGAAGCCCCTTGCAGGGCCTCCTCCGACGTCTTTGCGTTGCGATAGTTGCCGGACTTATTCGGTCTCGGCATCGGCGGATTCGGCAGCCGCTTCGGGCTCGGCCTCGGCAGCCGGAGCTTCCTCGACGGGCTCCTCGATCACGCCGCCTTTCTTGGCGACAGTGAGCTTCAGCTCGCCGCGAACATCCGGATGCAGCTTGATTTCGATTTCGAACTCGCCCAGAGAACGGATGGGGTCTTCCAGCACGATCTTGCGGCGGTCGATGTCCACACCCTGTTCGGCCATGGCGTCGGCAATGTGGGTCGGGGTGACGGAGCCGTACAGCTTGTCGCCTTCACCCACACGCACGGTGATTTCCACCGGGGTGGCGGCAATCTTGGCAGCCAGTTCTTCAGCGTCGGCGCGCAGGCGGTCGGCCTGGGCCTGGAGCTTCTTGCGCTCAAGCTCGAACTGCTTCAGGTATGCAGCGGTAGCCGGAGCGGCAAATCCCTGAGGAATCAGGTAGTTGCGGCCATAGCCCGGCTTGACGGTAACCACGTCGCCGAGGCGACCGAGGGAGTCGATGTCAGCACGAAGAATAAGTTTCATGATGCGTCCTCCCTACAGGTTGGTCTTCTTTTTCACGTCCGTGGAGTGGACAGTGGTGTAGTACAGAAGAGCCATCTGGCGAGCGCGCTTGACCTCGGTGGTCAGCCTGCGCTGATGCTTGGCGCAGGTACCGGTGATGCGACGGGCAATGATTTTGCCGCGCTCGGTCACGAAGTCCTTGAGGACGTCCGGGCGCTTGTAATCCAGGGGGAGTTCAGCGTCGGCACAGAACCGGCAGAACTTCCTACGCGGAGTGAATTTTTTGCGAAATGCCATTTTCGATCCTCCTTACGCGGCCTGCTTGACGGTGATGAACTTGAAGATGCCGTCGGTGATGCGGATGTGACGTTCCAGCTCGGCGATCAGCTTGCCGGGAGCGTCAAACACCAGGCGCACGTAGTAGCCCCGGGACTGCTTCTGAACGGGATAGGCGAGGGTGCGCATGCCCCACTCGTCGGTCTCAGACATTTCGCCGCCCTGATCGGCGATGATCCCGGTGAATTTGTCCAGGATTTCCTTGCGGTTCTCCTCACCCAGTTCGGGGGAGAGCAGCAGAAGGGTTTCGTAAGATGCCATGTTTCCTCCTTTTGGTCATGGGCCCCGCTCCGTGGCGCGGAGCAGAGCAAGGCAAGAGAGGGTATTTAGTCCCTTTCCTTGTTGCTGTCAAGCTTGTCGCCATCGTCTTGCGGCTTCCAGCCGCACGCCTTGTCCGGGCCTCAGCCCAGCTTTATGCCCAGCTTCGGGAAGACGAAGCGGGCGATGACGTAACCGGCGACGAAGACAATTCCCAGTATGGCGAGATCGCCCATGGCGTCCTCCTAACTCGAAAGATCGCTGCCCGTAAGCAGCTTGTAGGCTTCGAGGTATTTCTTTCTTGTGCCCTCGGCGATTTCTTCCGGTATGGAAGGTCCGGGGGGCTGTTTGTTGAATCCGATGTCCACAAGCCAGTCGCGCATGTACTGCTTGTCAAAGCTGGGCTGGGACTTTCCGGCTTCGTAGCCTTCGACCGGCCAGAAGCGGGAGGAATCAGGGGTCAGCACTTCGTCGATGAGGGTGAGTTCACCGTCCACGATGCCGAATTCGAATTTGGTGTCCGCGATGATGATGCCGCGTTCCCGGGCGTAGTCACGGGCACGGCTGTAAATGGAGAGCGAAAGCTCCTCGACCTGACGCATCATGCTTTCGCCGACGAGTTCGGCGGCGCGCTCCAGCGTGATGTTTTCGTCGTGATCCCCGAGATCGGCCTTGGTGGAAGGCGTGAAAAGGGGCTGAGGGAGCATTTCCGATTCCTGAAGGTTGTCCGGCAGTTTATGCCCGCAGACTTCGCCGGTCTTCTGGTAATCCTTCCAACCGGAGCCGGTGATGAAGCCGCGTACAATACATTCAATAGGCAGCGGCTTGGCCTTTTTGACCAGCACGGAACGGCCTTCGAGCATTTCACGGTGGGCCTTGAGCGGCTCGGGGTAGTCATCCACGCGAGAAGCGATGACGTGGTTGGGCACCAGGTCTTTCATGCGCTCCATCCAGAACAGGGTGATGCTGTTGAGCACCGCGCCTTTCTGCGGGATGGGGTCCGGCATGACCACGTCGAATGCGGAAATGCGGTCGGTAGTCACGATGAGCAGGGTCTGCTCGTCTATCTCGTAGATGTCGCGGACCTTGCCCCGGGAAACAAGGGGGTATTCCTTGATGTCGGTGTTGACGACGGTTTTCATGGCGGCTCCCTTTTATGATTTCTTGTTGCGGCATTCCACGCTTCTGGCGTGTGCCTCAAGGCCTTCCAGTCTGGCAAGTCGGGCTATCTTGTCGCCGTGCTCGGCTACATAGCTCGGGCTTGCTGCGATGACACTGGATTTTTTGCAGAAATTTTGAACAGACAGGGCGGAGGAGAACCGTACGGTTCGCAATGTCGGCAGAACGTGGTTCGGCCCTGCGAAGTAGTCGCCAACCGGTTCCGGGGAATGGTGACCCATGAAGATGGCCCCCGCGTGGCGGATGGCGCCGAGGTGTGACCACGGATCGGCAAGCGACAGTTCAAGGTGTTCTGGCGCGATCCGATTGATCAAATCGGCTCCGGTAACGAGATCCTCTACAATGATGGTCGCTCCCCAGTCGGCAAGAGCCTTGGCCGCGATTTCGCCCCGCGGGAGTTCCGCGGTCTGGAGCTTGAGCTGTTCGCAGGTCTTTTCGGCCAGTTCCGGGCTGTCGGTAACAAGAATCGATGCGGCAAGCGGGTCGTGCTCGGCCTGAGAGAGCATGTCGGCGGCGAGCCATTCCGGATTGGCGGAGTCATCCGCAAGGATGGCAATTTCGCTGGGGCCAGCCACCATGTCGATGCCGATCTGCCCGATGAGTTGTGATTTGGCCGTGGCAACGAAGATGTTCCCAGGGCCCGCGATGACATCGCATGGAGCGATGCTTTCGGTGCCATAGGCAAGGGCTCCAATGGCCCATGCACTGCCGGAAAGATGGATTTCCTTCAGTCCCAGAAGTGCGGCGGTGGCGAGGATGTAGGGGTTGAGCGTACCGTCCTCGCGCGGCGGCGAGGTCACGGCAATGCTCTCAACCCCGGCGACCTGCGCCGGAATGGCATTCATGATGAGGCTGGAAATGAGCGGAGTCTCGCCGCCTTTGCCGCCGGGAACATACAGACCGACACGATCCACCGGGCGCACCATCTGGCCGAGAATGGTGCCGTCCTCAGCAGTTGTCCACCACGAGTTTTCACGCTGCTTTTCGTGAAAGATCCGGACATTGTCGATGGCTTCCGCAAGAATGTCTTTGTCTTCGGCCGGGATGGAGTCAAGCGCACCCAGAATGATTTCCTCGGGGACCGTCAATTGTTCGCGCGTGATTTTCGGGCAATCGAATTTGGCGGTGTATTCCACAAGCGCAGTGTCGCCACGGCTACGGATGGTGTCGAGTATTTCCCTGACAATGCCGTCAACCTTGGTGTCCGGGTCCTTGCGCCTGTCCAGCCACTGCTGGATTTCGTCCCAGTCCTGATGTCCCGTGTACGTAAGTTGTTTGCAGGGCATGCTGCTCCTCTGCGGCTGAGTGGTCGGAAAAATATGCTGCTTGCCGGGACGCCATCTATACCCAAGGGGTGGTGAAAAGTCGAGAGTGGGGAAGGCAACAAAAAAGGGCCGGGGCAAAAGCCCCGGCCCGGTAATGTCGCTTGGCAAGCAGGTATTCGCTTACAGCTTAGAAGCTGTAGTTCATACCCATGGACAGCTTGTAGGCGTCTCCGCCTGCGTCGTCGCCCCAGATGTCTTCATCCAGGTCGGCGTTCACCCAACCGAGTTCGACGTAACCGGTCAGTTCGTCGTAGATCTTGTACTGAGAGTCGAAGTTGACTTCCCAAACGTGATCTTCTTCGGTGAGGGTGTTGCCGTAAGCAACGTTCTTGTAGTCGGCGAAGTTGACGTCGTCAGCCCAGTCTTCGTCGTTGGTACCGGTGTAGTAGATGATGCGGGCGGTGTGGGTCAGGTCTTCCATGAAGGAGAAGTCGTTCATGGCGAGGCCGAGAGCCCAGAAGCCGAGCAGGTTCGGGTCGTTACCGGCGATGGCGCTGGAGAGGCCCCAGTTACCATCGGTGTAGAAGGAGCTGATAGCCCAGTCAGCAGCGAGGGTGGGCATACGCTCGGATTCGCCACCGCTGTCGGAGGAGTTTCCGTCTTCACCGGAGGTGTAAACGAAGAACAGTTCCGGGGTCACGTACTCTTCCCAGCCGGTGTAGGCCACGGAAGCGTCGAAGAGCCAACCGGACATCTTCTGAGCGTCGTCTTCAGCGTCAACGGTACCGTAGTTGAAGTCGGCCTTGGTCACGAAGTCAGCAAAGGTGCCTTCGAAAGCAACACCGGCCCACCAGGCGCCGTCCAGCTCATCGTTAGCCAGGCCGGAAGCGAAAGCGCGACCGCCGGAGAAAACGGTGCCGTTGTCAACGGATTCGCCGAGGTTGGCGTAAGCGAAGAACGGGGAGACCTTGATGTTGTCGAAGCTCATGGGAGCAACGGCAAAGTAGACGTCCTGCTGACCGAGGTGAGCGTCGGACTGACCACCGCGGGCGTAACCAACGAGGTAGGAGATGTTCTCGGTGATCGGACCGCCTATGGTAGCAGCAGCCACTTCATCATTCAGGATCATGCCGCCGTTCAGGTCAACAGCGGAGGGCAGGGACAGGGCCTGATAACCAACGCGAGCGTTGACTTCAGTGCCGGGCCAGTTGAAATCAATGTAACCCTGCTTCAGTTCGAAAACGTTAGCGGAGCTAGCGGTGATGGCCAGTTCGTCCTGACCCCAGGTGCTGGTGCCAGCTTCAGTGTACAGCACGCCCTTGAGGTTTTCATTGGCGATGAACTGGAACTTGGTGCGAAGACGCTGCAGAACGTTGTAGGACTGCGGCCTTTCGTCGTCGCGGTCTTCGTCAAGACCCATGTTGCTCTGCCAGTAAGCTTCGAAGGTGTAGTCACCGGAAGCTTTGATGTCAGCCGCTGCAGCGGTGGTGGCCAGGCCCAGCACGAAAGTGCAGAGCAGAGCCATCATGACAAAACGTTTCATTGTTTACCTTCCTTCTTTTGCAATTTGCGCCAAGCAATTGGCATTACCGAGTCTCCTTTTACGCGAGCCTGTGGTGGGATGCAAGGGGTAGAGGCGTGATTTTTTGAAAAAGGTACAATTTTTTTTACGGTCCAAAAAATTGGCCCTTGCTGTTGGCGGGTTCAGGTTTATATACTCGAAATAATTGTACTTATTGTTGTCCTTGATAGCCTTTCTGTCACGCGGTATTAGTCAGGTTCTTCAAAAAAAGTCTCATTTTTCAAAAACGGAGCGCGACACGTTGAGTCCGGAGTACAAATTTTCAGCCACCGATTTCCCTCGCACGCCCGGGGTGTACCTGATGAAGGATTCATCGGGGAAAATCATTTATGTGGGCAAGGCGTCCAGCCTCCGGGCGCGGCTTGCTTCCTATTTCAGAGCACCCGAAGGGCTGACGCCCAAAACCCGGGCTCTGGTGGAGCGCATCGCTTCGATCGACATTCTCCTTGCTTCTTCCGAGAAGGAGGCCCTGCTTTTGGAGGCCAGTCTTATCAAGAAGCACCGTCCGCGCTACAACGTGGTGCTTCGGGACGACAAGCAGTATGTTCTTTTCCGGCTGGACAAATCGCATCGGTATCCTCGCCTTGTGATGACGCGAAAGGCTGTTCGCGATGGCGCCGTGCATTTCGGTCCGTTTACCTCTGCCGCCGCGGCCAAGCAGACATGGAAGCTCGTGGGCAAGGTTTTTCAGCTTCGTAAATGCTCCGACCACGCCTTCAACAACCGCGTTCGTCCATGTCTCTATTATGATATGGGCCAGTGCCTCGGGCCGTGCGTGCTTGATGTGGATCCTGATGAGTATCGAGAGGTCGTCAAGCGCGTGGAGTTGTTTCTTGCCGGAAGAACGTCCGAACTGCTTGATCAACTTCGCCGTGAAATGCAAGCCGCGTCTGAAGTGTTGGAATTCGAACGGGCGGCCCGCATTCGTGACCAGATTCGTGCCGTGGAGCAGACGGTGGAACGGCAGGTTGCGGTGCTTCCTGACGGCAAAGACCTTGATGTGGCGGCCATGGCGGAAACAGTTGGCGGTCTCGGCCTCGGCCTGTTGTTCATTCGCCAGGGCAAGCTGCTCGATGAGAAACATTTCTTCTGGCCGGGCCTGACGCTGGAAGAAGGGCCCGAAGCGCTTCGCAGTTTTCTGATCCAGTTCTATACCAAGGGAAAATTCCTGCCACCACGCATCATCGCGCCGGGTATTGAGGACCCTGAGGTTGTGTCGGAGGCCCTTTCCGAGCACTCCGGCAAGCCGGTGCGTGTGGCGGTGCCTTACGGTTCACGCGACAAACATCTTGTGGATCTCGCATCTCGCGTTGCGCTCAGGGCTGAGTCGGATCGCGAGGTGGGTGTTTCCGTCATGCTGAAAAACGCCTTGCGGTTAGACAGGGAGCCGGAGCGCATTGAAGGCGTTGACGCATCACATCTTGGCGGGCAGGGCATGCGCGTGGGGCAGGTTGTCTTTGTGGATGGGCTGCGTTCCAAGGATGATACGCGGGTGTACTCGGTACCCGAGTCCGAGGGGAGTTCCGATGACTACGCGGCCTTGGCCGAATGGGCAGCGCGTCGTGTGGAGTCCGGTCCGCCATGGCCCGACCTTGTGCTTATAGACGGTGGCAAGGGTCAGCTCGCCTCGGTGGAGCGGGCGTTGTCCGAGCACGGGGTGGACTGGCCATTGGCTTCTATTGCCAAGGGGCCGTCGCGCCGTGCGGGAGAGTTGGAGGACAGAATATTCCGGCCGGGACGAAGCAACCCGATGAAGCTCAAACCCGGATCGCCCGAGCTACTCTTTCTGCAACGGGTGCGCGATGAGGTGCACCGTCTGGTTATCGGTGCACAGCGAAAGACCAGAAAACAGCGTGTTCTGGACAGTCAGGTGGGCTCCATAGAGGGGGTCGGTCCCAAAACGGCAAGGTTGCTGTGGGATCGCTTTGGCGGAATTGATGCCATGCTGGAGGCCACGCTGGAGGATATAATGTCCTTGCCGGGCATCGGAAAGAAACGCGCCACCGTCATTCACGAGGCGTTGGAGCGGATGCGAAAGGCCAAATCCCGCTAGATTTCGAAGGGCTTGCCGATCTCCATGGGCACCATCTTGGTGGATGGTGAGCTGCGATCCAGCGCGGTCTCGAAATCCTGTAGGTTCTGAAGCAGTATCGGCCACGTTCCCCAGTGCATGGGCACCACCTGATCGCAGCCGATCATGGTGCAGGCGTGGGCCGCGTCCTCGGCGTCCATGGTGAAGCGTCCGCCGATGGGCAGAAAGGCCGTATCAATGTCGTGCCGCTCCCCGAACAGAGCCATATCGCCGAACAGGCCGGTGTCGCCCGCGTAGTAGAGGCAACGGCCGTCTTCGAACGTCAGGATGAATCCGGCGGGAGAGCCGGTGGCGGAGGAGTGCGCGGCCTGAACCATCTTGATCTTAATGCCATACCGTACGACGGTGCCGCCGATGTTCATGCCCACGCCGAGGGATTCCGGCAGGCCCTGCACGATCAGGCTCTGGATGACGTCGAAGATGGCAACCACTTCGGTGTCCAGCCGCGTGGCCAACTCAAGAGTCTGTCCCACGTGGTCCGCATGGTCGTGGGTGACAAGGATCAGGTCGGCTTCCTTGATGTCCTTGTAGGTCACCGGCGCCGCCGGATTGCCCACGAAGAACGGGTCGATGAGGATCGTGGTCTCGCGGTTTTTGATGCGAAAATTCGAATGACCGAACCAGGTGACTTCCATCGGTTCCTCCTAGTCGCCCCAGCGCCTGAACAGGTCGTGGGGGATATCCAGTTGATCCAGTGTCTTGCCGGCGATGAATCCGGCCAGGGCATCGACTCCGCCGGGTTCGTGGTAAAAGCCCGGGCAGGCCGGGAGTATCACGGCTCCTGCCTTGGCGGCGCGGAGCATGTTTTCCAGATGGATGACCCCAAGCGGCGTCTCGCGCGGGACGAGCACGAGCTTGCGGCCTTCCTTGAGGGTGGCGTCCGCAGCCCTGTGCAGCAGTCCTTCGCCGTATCCGTTGGCGATGGATGCCAGTGTCTTCATGGTGCAGGGGCAGATGATCATGCCGTCGTGCTTCCATGAGCCGCTGGCCGGTGGCGCGGTAATATCGTGGCAGTCGTGAAGGATGCAACCCTGGGCGAGGTCGTCCACGGTCATTCCGGTTTCGATGGCCAGCACCTTTTCAGCGGCCTCGGAGGCAATGAGGTGTGTTTCCACTCCGGGAGCTGCGGCAAGGGCTCTGGCCGTTGCCATGGCATAAGGCATCCCGCTCGCACCGGTTACGGCAAGCACGATCCTTCTGTCGGTACTGGGCAAATCAATATCTCCCGGCTTTGTCCGGCATGGTGCCGAATGAAATCTTTGGGGTACATCTAAACTTTTTTTAGAATGATAATCAAGCCGAAACACCGTTATTCTTTTGCTATCGTGGATATTTCCTTCATTTCCAAAGCCAGACGAGCTATGCTTGACAGTGATACCGGGGTAATATAGTAACCCCGTTTCGTGCGGGCAATTAGCTCAGATGGATAGAGCGCCAGCCTCCGGAGCTGGAGGTCGCAGGTTCGACTCCTGCATTGCCCGCCACGCACTGAACCAACATAGTCCGATGTCGTCCACAAAGCCCCTGAGAAATCAGGGGTTTTTCTTTTTTGTGCGCCAGTGTGGTCCAATGTAATCCATTGACGACCGGGGGTTTCTGTGGGTAATGCTGAGGGTAAGGGGTAGGAGGGTGTGGGTAACAGCCCCGCTTAGGCATGAACTAGAACGGGAGAAAATCGGTGTCTCTCACGGTAAAGAAAGTCGATGCTGCAAAGCCAAGGCAGAGGAAGTATCTTTTGCCTGATGGTGGAGGCTTGAATCTTCAGGTCCTTCCCTCTGGTACGAAATCCTTTGTCTATCGTTACCGCCGCCCGGTGAGTCGAAAAGAAAACATTCTCACCTACGGAACCTATCCTGAAATATCGCTTCGTGAGGCGCGAGAGCTTCACCAAGAGGCGCGCAAACTTTTGTCCAAAGGGGTTGACCCCGGAGAAGAGAAGAAGAGAGCCCGAGAGAAAGCGGATGAGTCTGCCGGGAACTTTGAGGTAGTGGCCCGCGAGTGGCTGGAACGCTTTTCACCTGAGTGGAGTGATAAGAATACTCGCACCGTGAAAGGTCGCTTGGAGAAGAATGTTTTTCCTTTCGTCGGGCAAAGAAAAGTGTGGGAACTCACGGCCTCCGATATGCTGGCGGTAGTGCGTAGGGTGGAGGCGCGCGGTGCGCTGGAGACTGCAAGGCGCGTTCGTGGTTCATGCTCTCAGGTGTTTCGGTATGCCATTTCGACAGGCCGCGCGGACCGTGACCCGGCTGCGGACATTAAGGGTGTTCTTCCTCCAGTGAATAAAACCTTGAAACACCACGCCGCCCTGACTGAGCCCAAAGAGGTAGGTGGCTTGATGAGGGCCATTGAAGAGTATTCTGGGCATTATATTGTAAAGTGTCTGCTGAAGGTGGGGGCCTACACCTTTCTGCGTTCCAGTGAATTGCGCTTTGCCGTTTGGTCCGAAATCGACCTACAGCGCGCCGAATGGCGAATCCCGGCTGAGCGGATGAAAATGAAGACTCCCCATATTGTCCCACTCTCCCGGCAGGTGGTTGAAGTGTTGCGAGGGCTCCACTCTGTTTCCCATGATGCGCCGTACGTCTTTCATGGGATTTGGAAAACCTCGAAGCCTATATCCGAGAACACGGGGAATACGGCCCTTCGGCGTATGGGGTATACCAAGGAAGAACAGACCTTCCACGGGTTGCGGGCTACGGCCTCGACATTGCTCTATGAGAACGGGTGGACTTCGGAGGTCGTGGAGCGTCAGTTAGCCCATATTGAACGCAACCAAGTGAGGGCCGCGTATGACCATGCTCAGTATTTGGAGAAGCGGAGGGTTATGATGCAGTGGTATGCGGATTACCTCGACTCCCTGAGAGAGGGCGGCAAAGTCGTTCCCTTCCCCGTGAAAGCAAGTTGACAGGCTGTTACCTGTGAGGTTACACAATGATTAAGAGCTTTGCCCACAAGGGGCTTGAGGTCTTTTACCGGACCGGAAGCACCAAGGGCATACAGGCGAAACACGCGGACAGACTCGGGCGGATGCTTGACCGTCTGGACGCTGCCACCGAAGCCCGAGACATGGCCGCGCCCGGCTATGATCTTCATGCCCTGAAAGGCAAGCTCTGCGGCCATTGGTCCGTGAAGGTTTCCGGCAACTGGCGGTTGACCTTCCGCATTGAGGCCGGACACGCGTATGTCGTGAACTATCAGGATTACCACTAGGAGGGCCTCAGCATGGCAACCACAAGAAAGCCGACACACCCCGGATGCATTATCCGGCATGACTACATAGAGCCTCTGGGCCTGACTGTCACCGGACTGGCGGAACACCTTGGAATCAGTCGCAAGCACCTTTCTCAGGTTTTGCACGAGAGGTCCAAGGTTACTTCCGGTCTGGCCTTGCGTCTTGCTCGTGCGTTCAACACAACCCCGGAGCTTTGGTTGAACCTCCAGCGCAAGGTTGACCTCTGGGAGGCGGAGCGGGACACGCCGGACCTCGACAAGGTGTCTCCCCTGCCGGGTGTGGCCGAAGACGGCACAGAAGCACGATAGACGATCTTCCGCGCCCTAGCCGAGGCCCGTACAGCCAAGGCGAAAGCCCCGGACTCCCTCCGGGGTGGGGCGCGGTCATTCAAAAGGGAGTGAGCCAAGGGAGGGCTTGAAGATGGCTTATGATGATCGTTTGTCAGAATACCTTTTCTGGCGGTCCCAATACGTTGCTAGGAACTCCATATTTTTAGAAATGGAGCGAAGAGCACAAGAGGTTGTTGATTCCTTTTTTTCAAATACTCCAGAAAACCAAGACGGGTATTGGATAGCTGCACTGCCCGGAGCTCTTGAGGCCGATGAAGGCAGAGAGGATTACTACTACTCTTTATCAGAAAAACAGTGGGCGATTATTTTAGAAGGGAGAGAATTAGAAAAGGAAAAGAAGAGAGTTTTCCCCTTTTCAATTGAGCCTCTCGTGGATCATGATTTGATTCTTCATGAGTGCATAAAAGGTTCTTTTGCTAGTTTTCTGGGCAAACAAATCATCACTACACAAAAAGGGTGCATCCAGCGTATTGGCATCGAGAGGCTGGATACCTGTAGAGATTTTGTAATACCACTTGGTGAGCTTGGTGCAGACCCCGACACCTTCGACCTCCGTATCAATGTTCACGGCAACATTGAACAGATTCTTGAAGGGGTGCGCTTTTGGTACTGGTCGAAAAAACTTCCCACTTCGGAATTGTTTTGTGAAGAAACGAATTGTATCCCTGAAGAGTTAAAAGTCTCTTCGGCAAAGTATTCGCGAGGGGCAGCCTTGAAGCAATTTCAAAAAAACAGCCCCAATATCCCAATAAAGAACTTTCATACCGATGCGCGCGCTGTAGGCCTTTGGCTGTTTGAAGAAGTCTCACTGTCTGGAGTGAAGAACGTCGCAAAGCAGATTAGAAGGCTTAAGAAAGTTGAAGGCTTTGATAGGCTTGGGTTTGGGGAGTCTGAATTTGATGTTCTACGGCGTCTGTACAACAAGACGTGTTCATGTATATCTGCCGGGGAAGTTCTTCCCCTTTCTTGATGCACCGACAGTTATCTAGAAGGTAGGTATCGGGTATCTACCTTTAAGTATCCCCACTCTACAGAAAGTATCTCGAGCTCTCTATGCTTCTCCTAGTTCCAACGCCGTCCAATACGGGCGGCACAACACTAGGAGGAAGCAAGATGAGCACTACCCAGATTGAAGCCCCGACCCTTCCCGCAACTGGATTCGTCCGGGTCAAGGACGTTCTCAAGTTTATCCCCGTGTCCCGCTCCGGCTGGTTTGAAGGCGTGAAGACAGGCCGATACCCCAAGCCCGTGAAGCTATCCGAGCGTGTGACCGCTTGGAAGGCTGAAGACATTCACGACCTCATCCGCCGTCTGGGGGAAGGGGAGGCCGCGTAGTGATGAGGAAAACGAAAAGCCCCCATGCCGGACAGAGCAACAGGGGCCTTCAAGAAAAGAAACGTAGCGTTTCGATCTTGATACCCTTGCCGCTGGAAATCGTCAATGGCGCGGACCTCGGCAGGGCCGCCCAGCGCATGGACGATCTTATTGACCAAGTGGCCGCCACAGGGTGGCAGTGGAACCTTGAGGTTTCTCTTTGCGTTGATGCCGTACAGGTGCGCCTTGACCGGGCCACGGAGGGCATCGAGCGGGGGAGGTTTGTCCAATGAAGCTCGACTTTGGCGCAATCAACAGCGCGGCCCTTGCCCAGCTTCCTACCTTGCTGGAATCGTGGTTGCCCGGCGGCAGGGTTGAGGGCGCGGAATACACCGCGCTGAATCCCACCAGAGGCGATAGCCGACCCGGTTCCTTCAAGGTGAATGTGGATTCCGGTGTGTGGTCGGACTTCGCCACAGAAGACGGCGGAAGCGACCCTGTGAGCCTGTACGCCTACTTGAACGGCTTGAAGCAGGGTGAGGCCGCACAGAGGCTTGCCGAGGCCCTGCGTGTGGATTCTCGGGACTCTGCTTGCCCACAGCCAAAGAGCCGGAAGAAGCGAGAGGAATGGGCCCCGGTTGTCCCGGTTCCGGATGATGCTCCGCCGCCTGAATACAGGCACTACAAGCATGGGTCCCCGGTTCAAGTGTGGGAGTACCACAGCGAGGCCGGGGAACTACTTGGAGCCGTATGCCGCTTTGAGCCTGAAGGCCAGAGCAAGCAGATATTGCCGTACACCTTTTGCCGAGGCCCGAAAAAGGCCGAATGGAGATGGAAGGGGTGGAACGTTCCCCGTCCTCTTTACGGGCTTGATCGGCTGGCGGCTTCACCCGGCGGCAAGGTCCTACTGGTGGAAGGCGAGAAGGCGGCAGACGCGGCCCAGATCATGGCAGGGTCCAAGCTGGTGGTTATCACTTGGCCCGGCGGGAGCAAGGCCGTGGACAAAGCGGACTGGACCGCGCTCAAGGGCCGGACAGTGTGCGTATGGCCGGACAATGATGCCCCCGGATTTAAGGCCGCGCTTGCCATTGCCGACAAGGGCAGAGAAGCAGGCTTTGAGGTCTCGGGCATCGTCCAGCCTTCCCCGGAGTGGGAGGCCGGGGCGGACCTTGCCGACTTCCCACACTGGACACAGCCCGATTTGTTCCGGGAGATTCGTGAGCGCAAGGCAGACATTGCCAGCTTCAAGGATATTGCCAAGGCGCGGTTTGATATTGAGACCGGGCCTCGGCAAGGCCAGAACCGACAACACGAGTCCTTCCCGTTTTCTATTCGCCCTGATGGTGTCTACTTCCTTGCCGAGGACAAAGACGGCGGCATACGCGCAGAGTGGGTATGCTCCCCGCTTAACGTGATTGCCCAGACAAGGAACGAGGCCGGGGATAATTGGGGACGGCTGCTTGAGCTCGTGGACCTCGACGGCAGGCGAAAGCGTTGGGCCATGCCGATGAGCATGGCGGCAGGCAACGGCGATACCTACCGCTCTCACCTGCTGGGCTTGGGGGTTCGTATTGCAAGCGGACAGAGAGGCCGCAACCGCTTCCATGACTACATCACACAAGCCCCCACAGAAGGCCGCGCCCTGTGCGTAGAGCGTACAGGCTGGCACTCGGGGCGGTTCGTACTGCCAAGCCTGACCATAGGGCCGGACAACGGCGAAGAGGTAGTCTATCAGGGAATCCCCGAGGAAGACCTTTTCAAGACTTCCGGCACGCTGGACGAGTGGCGAGACGAGATCGGGCGGCTGTGTGTCGGCAACTCGCGCTTTGCCTTCGCCGTATCCATTGCCTTTGCCGGCCCTCTTTTGAATCTGGTCCATGCCGAGTCGGGGGGCTTCCACTTTGTGGGCGGTTCCTCCGCTGGCAAGACTACTCTCGCGGAAGTCGCTGGGAGCGTCTGCGGTGGGGGCGGATTACACGGTTTTTTAAGGCAGTGGCGCACGACTGACAACGCGCTTGAAGGCCAAGTCATGGCACACAACGATGCATTGCTTGTGCTGGACGAGATAAACCAAGCCGCGCCCAAAGCTATCCATGCATCCGCCTATATGCTTGCCAACGGGCAGGGCAAGGGGCGCGCCAACAAGAGCGGACAAAACCGGAAGCTCTACCAGTGGCGGATAGTCTTCATAAGTACCGGAGAGGAAGGCCTTGCCGATTACCTTCTGCGGGACAAGATCAAGATGAACGCCGGGCAGGGCGTGAGGATGCCGGATATTCCCGCCGATGCAGGGCAGGGCATGAAGTCCCTTGAGCACCTTCACCACTTCCGGGACGGGGCCGCGCTTTCCGAGCACTTCAAGACAGCCTCAAAGAAGCTCTACGGCACACCCTTCCGCGCATACTTGGAAGCAGTCACCCACAGGAAAGAAGAGGCCGCCAGCTTTGCGAGGGCGCGCATGGACGCTTTCAAGGCTGAGGCCCTATCCGCTGATGCCGATTCACAAGTCACGCGGGTGTGCGGTCGGTTCGCTCTTGTGGCCGCCGCCGGGGAACTGGCTACCTATTACGGGATACTCCCGTGGGAGTCGGGAGAAGCCTCCAGAGCCGCGCGCAAGTGCTTTGACGCATGGGTGGCCCAACGGGGTGGCGTAACCTCTCAGGAGCTAAAAGACGGCCTCTCGCAGATACGCAGTTTCATCCAAGCTCATGGAGCCTCACGTTTTGAAGATGCGGACGCAGACCATGACCAGCGGATTATCAACCGCGTGGGCTTCAAGAGGAAGGTCTACGGGCAGACCCGCTACCATATCTATCCTGACCAATTCCGCCGCGAGGTATGCGAAGGGCGCGACCTGACCCAAGCCCTCACCTACTTGCGGGAGCGCGGCGTGTTGCTTCCAGAAAACGGGGGAAGGTTCACCCGCTCCGTTCGGACGAGTGGCGGAAAGTCAAAAATGTACGTCTTCACAGACGCAATTATGACTATTCCAGCCGGGGACAGCGGGGACGCCGGGGACAATGCTGATATGATTGAGAAAAATCCTGTCCCCACCGCCGGGGACATGCCGGGGACACCGGGGACAAACGGCACTCAGGAGGCGGAGTGTCCCCACTGTCCCCACCTGCCTTTTGATGCCGGGGACACAAAAAACACCTGTTATTCCAGCGTTGTCCCCACTGTCCCCACCGTCCCCACCGAAAAAAGGCAAGCACAGGGCGAAACCGCTTTGCAGTTTTCCGAGGGTGCGGCCCCGGAAGGCGAAGAACAGAACACTTTCCCTCACGAGGTTGAGATATGAGCGCAGTCCGTTTGATTGAAAGCCGGGGGGCGGAGGTCCGCCTTTCTCCCTCTGGCGGTCTGGTTTTGTCGGGCCTCGACTCCATCCCGGCGGATGATGCCAGAGAGTTGCTTGAGTATGCCAAGGGCAACAAGGCGGCTCTTGTGGACGAGCTTGCCGAGGCCCAAGTCAAAGAGTCTCGGGCGGCCCTCGGTGAGTTGCTGGCTATCCTCGACCGAGAGTCGGGGCTTGCGCTGCACTTCTATCAACTCAAGCCCGTCCCGGCCTTTGCACTCATAGAGATGAGCCAAGAGGCAACGGCGGCCTTCTCGGAGGCCTTCCCGGTCTTTCTGAAGGCGGTGGACGCTATCGCCGCAGATGCTCCCGAATTGGCCCGACAGGGCGGACAGGGCTACCTTTTGGGGGGCGTATGAAGATCGTCATAGACAGCCGGGAACAGGCCCCGTTTGAGTTTGCCGGGTATGAGTGCTCGACGGAGGCCGGGACGCTCTACACTGGCGACTACAGCTTGCCGGGGCTCGACAGGCTTGTGGCCGTGGAGCGTAAGAGCGTGGACGATCTTCTGGGGTGTCTGGTGAACGCCGGGCGGGACAGGTTCGAAAGAGAGTTGACCCGAGCCTCTGGCCTTGAGCGGTTCGCCGTGGTGGTAGAGGCCAGCTATCAGGACATCGCCCGAGGCCGATACCGAAGCCGCATGAAGCCCCACGCCGCCCTACAAAGCCTTGTGGCCTTTCAGGTAAGGTACAACGCCGCTTTCGTCTTTGCTGGCGACAGGGCCGGGGCTGAGTATTTCACACACTCTTTCTTTCACAAGTACCTAGCCGAGGCCCGAAAGCGATACGGCGCGATCTTGAAGCACAATGAAGCCGCCTGAGTTCCTTGCTCCAGAGATCAAGCCGCCGCTTGCCCCGTCCTTTCTCGGGGGTGACTGGAAGTCTATCGGGCAGGCCTTCGGGGTAGGGTCCCGCACAGCGCGGGAGTGGTACGACAGAGGCGCGCCAATCATCCTTGTGGGGAAGAAGCCTGTAGCCGAAGCATGGGAACTCTGGGAGTGGCTCAAGGATGAGTATGGGTAGGGGGGGGGCGGTCAAAACTCTGGGGCGGTCTCTATGTAGACCGACGTGGGAAGTTAGATTTTTACGAGACCAATCTAAAAATCCGGAGGGGGTAAAATGCCAGCCAAGAAACCCACCAAACTGAAAGAGCTGAAAGGCACAGTCAGAAAGAGCCGCCAGCACCGTAACGAGCCGAGGCCAGCCCCGGAAGTACCGGAGCCTCCGGCGTGGATGCGAGGCGAGGCCTTGGAAGAATGGGAGCGCGTCACGGCAGAGCTTGAGCCCTTGGGCTATCTCTCGCAACTGGACCGGGGAGTGTTGACGGCCTACTGCCTTCTTTGGGCGCGGCTGTGCTCCGCAGCGAATGGAGAGGGGGAGCCAATCAAGGCCGCAGAGGTTGCACAGTTCCGGGCTTGTGCGTCTTCGTTGGGCCTCGACCCTGTGAGCCGGAGCCGCATAGAGGCCCCACAGCCAAAGAAGAAACATAGCCCTTGGGCTGCAATCTGAGAAAAGGGGAATACCGTGGAAGACAAAACCGCATACACCTTGAAGGACATTGCCGACCGTCAAGCCGGGCTTGAACGCCAGCACAGTGCGATCTATCAGAAGCTCGATGAGATATGCGACGAACTCCGCCGCGTGCGCTTTGCCGCAGAGGGAGCAGAGAGCAAAGCCGCCGAAGCAGTAAGCTTGATTCATGAGATGGACTAGCCCGTTGACAGCGGCGGCCCATTCGGGCAATTCTGGCTCCGTAAAACTACTCGGGGGTCCTTCGCCCTCGCTGGTCCGTTTGGTCGGGCCGCAATCGAAGGCTTTTTTATGTCTGCATTTCGCCATGGTCATGCTATGGCGTTCATATTGCGGCGCAGTGTCCCGGAACCCGCGAGGGCCGGGGGGCTTCCGAGTAGGCCTTACAGCACTGTGCCGCTCTTTTGTGGGCGGCAAACCGTAAAACAACTCGGAGGTCCTATGTCCCAACCCACACCCCAGATTACTGGAACACGTCCCACCTACAGGCCCTTGAACAGCCTTTGCTATGAGGCTTCAGAGACAGCGGCAGACATTGCCCTGAGCATGAGAGCTCTTGCTGAGAATCTGGAGCACAACGGCTTTCTTGGAGTGGCCCACCTTCTTGATCTGCTGGCAGACGAGGCCGGAGGCCTTGCCGACAGCATTGAAGCCATTCCGGAAGCATGGTCCGAAGATGAGCAACAGGTAAAGAGTGAGGGGGAAAGTAATGCTTAGAGTGTTCCGCAGAAAGTCTAATGCCGTCGAGATCCCGGAGCGCAGAACCGCCTTTAGCATCCCAGCCCAGCTACTCGCACACGTCTTCTTTGAAAAGGGCGGTCCGCTTGAACACCTTGAAGGGCCTGAAAAGCGCGAGGCCTTCAACGATATTCGCGACAGGCTACACAGTTGCGGCTTTGAGGTCTCCCTAGGCAGTCGTCCCCTCACAACCCCGGACCGTGTGGCCCTGGGAAAGCTGCACGAGATCATGCAAAGAGGCGGCGTGTGGGTTGATGAGATCAAGGACAAGATAAACCGCACCCATGACTATTATAGCGCGAGGGAGAAGATGGGCCGCGCTGTCCCGCTCCCGTGGCCGCGCTAGTCAGCACCAGCAACGAAAAACAGCCCCCGCATGGTAATCGTGCGGGGGCTTTCTCATGCTCAAAAAAGTACCCCCTTTTTTTCGGATTACTCCGCAGAAAACTTTCCTCGTCGGTCTACAGAAGGACGGGCCTAGACTTTTACACCCCCCCCTGCCAATACCCGGAAAACCTCACAGAAGAATCCCCCCTACGGTCCTCACTCGACAGTCCTGAGAGATGTGTCGTATATGTAGAGCAGAGAGACGCAAGGGGGGAGGTCGGGCGTGATTGAAGGCTTTCTAGCAAGGGCCTCTTGTGGGTAATACAGCGGGTAATGGGTTCGGTTGTTTTGTTTTAATTCTTTTATTACAGGTGTTTGATTGTTTGCTGTGAGTCCTGCATTGCCCGCCACGATTATTATGTTTCTTCAACGCCCTCGAAATTCGGGGGCTTTTTTTATTGCCTGTCCTTTGAGTTCTTTTTTCGGGCTGGTCCGGGACGATTCTCGCTGGACCTTCATTTCTTGCGGGATTACTGAAAAAGGCATGGCACAAGTCCACATCAGCAGTCCCCCATATATTCTTCTTGTCGAGCAGGACTATTTCATCATTCCCGAATTGCGCCGGGCCATGGAACGCTTGGGGGTACCGCATCGGCGCGTTGTTTTTCGGCAGTCTCCGGTTTTTTTGAAGGAGCTGTTCGAAGCGGTTGATTCACGCCGTCCCGACTTCATCCTGACCGTGAACCATGCCGGCCTTGATGGTGAAGGGCAGGTTCTGGAACTGCTGAGGAGGCGCGGCGTGCTGCTGGCGAGCTGGTTTGTGGACCGTCACGAGATGTATATGCGGGGACCGGTCTCGCCGGATGCGCTGCTGGCAGTTTTTTCGTGGGACCCGCAGGCGCCCAAGAGTATCGCAAGAACTGGCGTGGCGTACTCGGGGTATCTTCCTTTGGCAGCGGACCCTGAATGCTTCCGTCAGCCAGTTGAAGAGCTTCGTTGTTCCGGTGTCGGATTCGTGGGGTCTTCATGGACCGGGAAGGTCGTGGATGTGTTGAAAGCCGGGCGCTATGGCGCAGAGCTGCTGCGCGGCTTCAAACCTCTGGCGGAGAAATGGCTTGAGTCGCCGCAAACTCCGGTATTCAGCCTTTTGCGAGGCGAAAAGGCGCTTTATGAAATCTGGAAGACACTCTCGGATGAAGCGCGGACCCTCTACATTCGGTTGGTGCAGATGGAGGCTACCCGAAAGCACAGGGTTCACTTCGTTCGTCAACTCCTTCCGTTCAGGCCTGTGGTGGTCGGAGATGCTTACTGGCGAAAAACGTTGGCTGGCCTTGGCGAGTACGAGTGGATGCCGAGGTTGTCCTATCGTGAAGAATTGCCCGGGTTCTATGGTCGCAATGCGGTCAACTTCAATGTGACCAGCCTGCAGTCATATGCCTCGGTCAATCAGCGAGTGTTCGATGTCCCTGCCTGCGGCGGCTTTCTCCTGACTGATGCAGGAGGAGCGCTGGAGCGTTTGTTTGACCCGGACAAGGAAGTGGTTTGTTACGATCGGTCCGAGGATGTCGATCCTCAGGTGTCGCGCTGGCTTGAGGACTCGGCAGGCAGGCGCAAGGTGGTCGAGGCGGCCCGTCACAGGATTCTTGCCGAGCACACCTACGAGCATCGCTTGGCGGAGATCGCTTCCGTGATGCGAAAAGTTTTTTGAGGTCCAGCAGTCGGGCTATTCAGGGGTGTCATCGGAGGACTGCTCATCCTCAAGAGGACCCTGTTCTTTTTCCCGCTTTTTTTCCTGCTTTTTGAGCAGCTTTTCTTCTTTCTTCTTTTTCTTGGCCAGATCTTTCTGTCGTTTTTCGAACTTGTAATTGCGTTGGGCCAACGAGGCCTCCTGTGTAAAAGGTGAAAAAAAGCGCCCGCCTCCCGGATGAGAGACGGGCGCCGGATGCCTTACTGAAGCGAGAAGCTACCAGCGCGGGCGCTCGACGCGGGGACGAGCTTCGTTCACTTTGATATTGCGGCCGCCGAAATCCTTGCCGTCAAGGTTGTCGATGGCTTCCTGCGCGTCGGCGTCGCCCATTTCGACGAAACCGAAGCCACGGGGGCGGCCGGTTTCACGGTCCTCGATGAGATTGACGGAGTTGACTTCGCCGTAGGTCTGGAACGCGGCGCGAACTTCGTCTTCGGTCATGGACCAGGGCAGATTGCCGACATAGAGCTTCTTGGACATGTACTGTTCTCCTAGAACAAGAGTGATGATGCAATGGCGCCCGTGCGCCAATAATAATAAAGGAGCAGCAAGCAAGATGCTTTCGCTGCTCCTGAATGTACCTGTTTTCTTCAAACCAGCGCTGGCCAACATTCGGACCGCGCCTCCACGGGTGCCGCTGGTGTGTGTCAGAGGGGACAGTCGGTTAAATGTGAAGCTGTGTCAAGAACTATTTTTGAAAAGAATTATAATGCGGATATTGAGCCTCTTGTTTGAAGCTTCCAAAATCAGAAATAATTACGATAATTCTTTTTTAAAAAATTCAAATTAAAATGCAATTACTCGACAAGTGTGTTTTTTGGTTGTGTATTGTGTATGAAATCTCCTGTTCGTTGTTTTTGTGGGTGAGTAATTCGTTTCATTTTTTATGAAGAGTTGCATTCGAGTGTTGTGGTTATATCAGCCAAGTGTGTCACAATAAAAGCATGAGCGATTGCTCATCTGTTGAGGTCGATAAGTTCATGCTTGAAATCCGTCGAGATTCTGTGCCAAAAGGTAGCCCCGCTCATGTGGATGAGTGGTGTAACAGTGAAATGCACATCCCGATGGAGGCTTGCATCCCTACCTGGAACGATAAGAACAATGCCACGGATTTCGTTGCTGAAAAGCTCGGCAATGATCTGTCTGAACCATCACTGGTGGCCGTGACCGAGGCTTTGCACAGTGAGGTTTTGCTTGGAACTCCCCGGGATGCGGCCTGTGGCGCGGGGTGTCATTACTGTTGCCACATCATTGTGCATGCGAGCATTCCGGAAACGATCAAGGTTGCTTGCGGTGTGGACCGCTCCATCTTCAACCGAGTGCATGACCAGCTGGACGCCTTGAGCCGGGACGAATGGATTTCCTACAAGAATCACTGGGTGGAGAATCAGATTCCATGCCCGTTCCTGCTGGACGGAAACTGCTCGGTGTATGAATGTCGCCCCAGTGTCTGCCGAGGGCAGTATTCACTGAACGCGAATGAATGCATCGATGCCTACCACTCCTGCGATCCCGAGTCATCGGTGACGAATTTCTTCAACCACAAGCGGGTCAGCGCCATTCCTCGCGATGCGTTGGTGGACGGGTGCGCCGCTGTAGGGCTTCATTCTTATCTGGTGATAATGCCGCTGGCGGTGCGCATCCTGCTCAAGGAGAAGGATGCGGTGCCGCGTTGGCTTGCCGGTGAGGATGTTTTTCGCGAAGCCTGCGCCCACTGAGTATATAATGAACAAGATCCGCTCCGAGCGGGTTTTTCATTGGATCCTGAACGAAAGAAGCCTCCAGTCGAAACTGGAGGCTTTTGCTTTCGTGGTGGTGGGCGATACTAGATTTGAACTAGTGACTTCCACCGTGTGAAGATGGCACTCTGACCAACTGAGTTAATCGCCCACGGCGGAGAAGACTTATACGTTCAGCGATGCTGCTTTGCAAGCCCTTTTTTGATTTTTTTCATGTTTCCGCCCTTGGCGGATCGCATGATTCACAGTCGTCGCCGGACCTGTGGTAGCAGGTGAGTCCGCAGCGCATGCAGCGGCACATTTCATACTTTGCCTGCTCCGTATCCAGCGCACCCTCCACTTCGGAAAAGGTGCATACGCGCTCTTCGCCATGGCAAAGGTGAGGCATCTTGGAACGGTGTCTGACGTTGACGTTGTGCACGTCCTTGAAGATCGTATAGGGAATCATTCCGCGCTGTTTTCTCTTGGGCACGAGAAGCGCGTCTTCGGTCAGCAACTGGTGGATGCTCCGTGCGGCCTTGCGGCCCTCCCCGAGCGCGGAGATGACGAGATCCGGCCCGAGGTGCGCGTCCCCGCCGACAAAAACGTTGGGCACGGCGGTTTGCAACGTGTCCGGATCTGCTGCAAGGGTGCGCCATTTGGTGGATTCTATGGAGCATTGTCCTTCGTCATCATACAGACATTCCAGTTCTGGGCGTTGGCCGATGGCCAGAAGAACCATATCGCACTCGATGCGGCTTTCGGAACCTTCTACCGGAACAGGCTTTCTACGGCCGGAAGCATCCGGCTCGCCGAGTTCGTTTCGGGTGAATTCCAGGTGAGTGACCCGGCCTTCGTCATTGGCGATGAACCGTTTTGGGGTCGCGAGCATCTGGAATTTGATGCCCTCGTCCTCGCAGGCCTGAACCTCTTCGACATTGGCGGGCATCTCCTCACGCGTGCGGCGATAGACCATGGTGACCTCCGCGCCGAGCCGCAAACTGGTCCGGGCGCTGTCCACTGCGGTGTTGCCGCCGCCGATGACAACGACCTTTTTGCCAACTTTGCCCGGCACGCCAAGGCCGACCTTGGTCAGGAATTCCGTGCCGCCCTCGACCCCTTTCGCGTCCGCTCCCTCAATGGGCAGCTGACCGCTGATCCATGCTCCGATGCCGAGGAACACAGCTTCATAGCCCTGTTCTTCCAGTGAAGGCAGCGAAATGTCCCGGCCGAACTTGGTCTCCGTCATCACGTCGATGCCGAGATCAAGGATGCCTTCAATCTCCCAGTCGAGCACGGACTTTGGAAGGCGATACTCGGGAATCCCGTATCGCAACTGGCCGCCGATCTTGGGCATCGAGTCGAAAATCGTGGGGGAGTGGCCCAATCTGCGCAGGAAGTATGCGCAGGATATCCCTGCCGGGCCGCCGCCGATGACGGCCACCTTGCGCCCCGTTTCAGGCAGGCACTCGATGGGCTGGCGCTCACCGGAGTTCATCTCCCAGTCCGCAATGTAGCGTTTGATCATGTTGATGCCGATGGGCTCCTCGACATGCTGTCTGCGGCATTCCTTTTCGCAGGGGCGTGGGCAGACGCGGCCGATGGAGAGCGGCATGGGGATGCGTTCGCGGATGGTGGCCAGAGCACCGGCCATGTCGCCCCGACTGGCCTGCTCGATGTAGCGGGGAATATTGATTTCACCGGGGCACCGCTGGCGGCACGGGGCGAGACAGTCGGTCTCCAGATTGAGGTGGATCATTTTTGAGGACAGGCTCACCAAAGAAATGACGCCACGGGGGCAGGCCACCACGCATCCGTTGCAGGCCACGCAGCGTTCTGGGTTGACCACGGGGTAGCCGTTCGGTCCCATGCGGATGGCGTCGAAAGCGCAGGCGTCCACGCAGGAGCCGTAGCCGAGGCAGCCCTCGGGGCACATTTTGGAGCCGGTGTAGAGCATGGCCTGTGCGCGGCAGTCGCTGACGCCCTCGTATCCGTAAACATCCTCTGCGCGGTCGCCGCCAGTGCAGTCCACGAAGGCGAGCTTCGGCTCCGCGACTTTCAGTTCGATGCCCATGACCCGCGCGACGTTTTTTGCCACCTCCGGTCCGCCGATGACGCAGACGTCGGATCCGGCTTCGCCCTTGACCACCCCGTTTGCCGCGCCGTTGCAGCCCGGATAGCCGCATGCGCCGCAGTTGGCGCCTGCAAGGACGCGTTCCACCTTGGCGATGCGAGGGTCTTCGTAAACATAGAGAACCTTGGAGGCCACCGCGAGGATGACAGCCGCCGTGAATCCGATGCCGAGAAGGACGAGAACCGAGGATGCAATCATGCCGTTACCGTATCATTGGGGTTTGGCCGAGGCGAGGTCGCCTGTCGGCTCCGTTCCAGAAGCGGTGAAGCAGATGCTCACCGTACGCAGATTGGAACGGGTGCGGTGAAGGGTGCCGCACGGGACGACCAGCAGATCGCCCGGGCCGAGTGTTTCCGTGCGGTCTTCGAAATCCACTTCAAGACACCCCTGAATAACGTAGAAAGCCTCGTCGGAATCGTTGTGGGTGTGCCAGTGGAATTCGCGTTGCAGAATGCTCACACGAATGTCCTGATCATTGATGGTCGCGACCCGCAGGCTTTTCCAGTCTTCCTCGACCTTGTTCGTCAGCTCCAGAAGGCTGACCTTTGAAAGCCTTCCCTTTGGCTTCATGCCTACCTCCTAGCCCATTCCCTTGAACGCGAAGAAACCGAGCGACATGAGCCCGGCCATGATCAGCGCCATGGGGGTGCCTTTCAACGCTATGGGGACCCTTGCCATTTCGATGCGTTCGCGGATGCTTGCCAGCACCACGAGCGCAAGCAGAAAGCCGACGCCCGCAGCCGTGGAATACACCACCGTCTGCAACAGCGAGAACTCTTCCCGCTGGCAGATGATGGCGATGCCGAGCACGGCGCAGTTAGTGGTGATAAGCGGCAGGAAGATGCCGAGGGATTTGTAGAGCGGCGGGACCATCTTCTTGAGGAACATCTCCACGAACTGCACCAGCGAGGCGATGACCAGAATGAAGGCGATGGTCTGGAGATACCCGAGATTGTACGGCACGAGCAGATGCTTTTGCACCAGCCACGTAATGGCCGCGGCGAGCACCGCCACGAAGACCACGGCGAAGCCCATGCCCAAGGCCACCCCGGTCTCCTTGGAGGTGCCGATGAACGGACAGTTTCCGAGATATTGGGCCAGGACGATGTTGTTGACGAATATCGCCCCGATCACCAGCACGAAGTAATCCATGCCGCTCCTTTTAGGTTAATATTCTATTCCGAGCTCCTCGCAACGCTGACGGATGCGTTCCATTGTCGCCGTCATGAGCGGCGCGCTCACCCGCTGCATTTCCTCGGCCATCTGACGGTACATCTTTCCCTGAAGGGTCACCTGCTTGCGCCAGACCGGAGATTCGTAAATCTCGATGAGCTTTTCTATCTCCTGCGTGGTGAAGTTGCGGTCGTACATGTCGGTGAGCATATCCATGGTCACGTCCATGAGCTGGTTGAACAGTGACTGCACTTCCTTGTTGATGGCTTCTCTGGCCTCCTCGCTCAGGTCGGGATGCGTCCGGCGGATTTTGGCCATGACGCCGTCGATGTTCGGCCCGACAAGCGAAGGAAGGGAATTGGTCACGCCGTTGAGTTCAAGCATGTGGACGATCTTTTCGCGTTTGTCCTTGTCGGTGCCGGAGTCGGTGGTCGCATGAGAGGGAGTCGCGAATACCAGTGCGAGCAGGACCGCCATGGCGGCGGCGAAGTGGGTGCGGGGGTTACGGAGCAAGGCCTTCCTCCTGAAGTCTGTTTTGGATTCGTTGGTCCGCCTGCTGGGCAAAGGCGTTTGCCCAGCCGCGGGCGAGTATCATTCCTTCCTGTGAAATCTCCTGTCGTTTGCCGCGGAGCTTTGTCCAGGTGGGGGACGAGTAGAACTGTAGCAGGACATTCACGTCCCGTTGTGTCAGGTGCGGCAGCCACGCTTCGGCCATCATGTCGGCCAGTTTCGGCAGGGCGCTGTTCAGTTCGGCCTGCATCTCCTGCTGGACGATCTCGGCCACGCGCTCCGCCCTGTCGGGATTGGCCTCGGAGTATCGCTCCTTGGCCATGGCGTGCATTTTGCGCACGATGAGCCGCACGTTGTCCAGTTCGCCCGAGAGTTGCAGGATGCGGATCACGTCCTGCCGGTCAGGCGTGTTGGCGCCGTCGGCATCCACCTCCGCCGCCTGGAGCGGCAGCGGGGCAAGGCAGAGCGCCAGAAAGAGAGCCGTAAAGACGAAAATCGGTTGTTTCATGCGTGTCCTATCTGACCTGCTTGTTGCACATGCCGCAGGTCTTGCAGTCGTGTTTGGGGCCTTCCACGGCATCCAGCCCGCGAATGCCGCGCTGCCAGTTGGTCAGCGTATTCATGGCCCCCAGTACCAGCCCGAGGCACACGAATGCGCCCGGAGCCTCGATCATGAAGGAAAACGGTTCGAAGCCGCTCCACATGACGTCATTGCCGAAAAGGGTTCCGTAGCCGAAAGTTTCCCGGAGCGCACCAAGAAAGGTCAGGGACGCCGCGAATCCGAGGCCCATGCCGAAGCCGTCGGCTGCGGAATAGAGTACGGTGTTGCGCGATGCGAACGCCTCGGCCCGGCCAAGGATGATGCAGTTGACCACGATCAGCGGCACGAAGATGCCGAGCTGTTGGTAGAGCGGGTAGGCAAAGGCCTGCATGAGCAACTCCACGCAGACCACCAGTGATGCCGCCACCACGATGAAACAGGCGATGCGCACTTTGTCCGGGATGAAATTCCTGAGCATGGAAACGAAGACGTTGGACATGGTCAGCACGAAGATGACGGCCAGCCCCATGCCGAGGCCGTTGTCCGCCGTCTTGGTCACCGCCAGCGTGGGGCAGAGGCCCAGAACCACCCGGAACGGCGGAAGTTCGTCCCAGAGTCCTTTCGAGAATTCCTGCCAGAGTGTACCCATGCGATTCTCCTAGGAGCCGAAGGCCGCCGGTATCCGGTCCTTGATCTTGTGATAGACCTTGATGGCCTGATTCACCGCACCAACCGTGCCCGTGGAGGACACCGTCGCGCCGGAGACCGCGTCTATGTTGCCGCCCGTGGCCTTGAGCGCGAGTCCTTCCAGCGGGTGATGTCTGAACTGTTCGCGGAAGTCGGGTTCGGTGATGCGTGACCCCACGCCCGGCGTCTCCTTCATGGTGGTTACGCCGATCCCGGCCAGCTCTGCGCCGTTGTCGCCGCCGACCTTGAAGCCTACCATGATGCCCAGATCCCCGCCGAAGCCTTTTCCGATGGACTGGAAGGCAACCCCGGTGAGCTGTCCGTTCTTTTTTGCCGGAAACACAAGCACGTCGTCGCCGTCGCCGGTCTCTATCCGCTTCCTGTCCCGGACCGGATTATTATCGATGTCCCGGAATATCTGGCTCAGGGCCGGGCCCTGCACGTAGGTCAGCTCCTGTTCCACCACGTAAGGTTCGGTCACATCACGCAGGCTGGCCAGCGTCAGGCCCGAGGCGCCGCAGATGAGCGAAAGGACGAAGACCATGCGGATCATTTCCTTCATGCGGCCGGCCTCCTTGCGCCGAAAGGTTTCGGAGCGATGCGGTCCAGCAGCGGCGTGGCGAGCTGGGCCAGTATCAGCGCGAATGGAACGGCGTCCGGATAAACGCCGTAGACCCGTATCAGCATGGTCAGGATGCCCCCGAGAAGACCGAAAAGCAGCATGGGGACCGGTGTGACCGGTGAGGGGGCCGGATCGGTGGCAAGAAAGAATGCGCCGAACATAGTGCCGCCGCCGAGGATGTGGAACAGCGGCGAGGCCTGTTCGCCCGGATACGCCCACTGGAAGATGAGGGCTGCGCCTGCCACGCCGAGCAGGTAGCCGAAAGGAATCTCGGGTCGGGCGATGCGCCGGAAGATGAGGTACAGGCCACCGATCAGCACCGCGCCGGTTTGCGCCGCACCAAGTCCCCCCAACTGGTCGCCCAGCATCATGGACTTGAGGGGGATGTCCGAAACGGCTTCGAGGCCGAAGAATTTGAGTTCATGCAGGGGCGCGCGCAGGGGGGTGTCCAGCATGGTCGTGTAAGCGTCCATATACCCGCCCCAGGAGATGCGGCAGGAGGCCCAGCCCACCAGCGCGGCTCCCAGTGGGTTGCCGCCGTTGCCGCCGAAGATCATCTTGCCGATGGTGATGGTCACCACCGCCCCCATTGCTACCAGCCACCACGGGGCAGAGGCCGGGAGCAGGAAGGCGAAGAACAGTCCCGAGAGGGCGGCCGTGTAGTCATCCACCTGGCTTTCCCGTTTGACGACCCGCCAGCAGATCGCCTCCGTGATGACGGACACCGCACAGGCCAGCGCCATGACGCGCACTGCGGGCATGCCGAAATGCCATGTCGCCATGACCGCCGCAGGCAGCAGGGCGACAAAGGTTTCAAGGGTCATGCCTTTGAATGTTCTTCCGTTGTGCACATGCGGCGGTTCGGCCACAGTGAGCAGAGTGTCCGGCTGGTTGATCATCATGCCGGGGCCTCCAGTATTTCGCATTGTCCCTTCTGAAGGTTGATCTCGTGTTTGGCGTGGCGGATGTACTGAAGCAGCGGGCGTCTGACAGGGCAGAAGTAGCCGCAGATGCCGCACTCGATGCAGGAGAACACTCCGTACGCTTCGCAACGCTCGTAGAGTTTGAACTCGGAAGCACGGCTCACGAGGTCCGGTCGGATGCGTGAGGGGCACCGTCTTGAGCACTCGCCGCAGCCGACGCATGAAGCGTCGCGCGTCGGCGGAAAAAGACCTTCCGGAATGACATGCACCGCACTGGTATTCTTGTCGGTTCCCTGTTCCAGCCGTGATACGGCCGTGCCGGTGAGCAGGCCGCCGAACACGACTCTGTCGCCTTCGGACGCCTTCGTCTGCCCCTCGGCAAGCAGGTGTTCCGCCGGAGTGCCTACGGGAACCATCACGGTACGGTTGCCCATTTGACAGACGGTGTGCGTGAACGGACGTCCGGATTCTGCCATGCGGCCCACGATATACAGGTCTTCGAGCGAAACAATGCACGCTGAGCTTGGGCGTCCTCCCGGAACGGTTTCTTCTCCCGTCACGGAAAGCAGCACCATGGGCGCCATACCGTATGGATGTCTTGCCGGGACAAAGTGCACGGTGCTGTCGGCAAAGGCGAGTACGCGGGTTCCCTTGGCCGCCGCGAGGACCGTCTTGGCGGGGCGGACCACTTTCTTGATGATGTCCAGGCCGTTTTCCAGCGCTTTGCGCTGGTCGTTCATGAGCGGAAAAACCGTATCATGCCCCGGTTCCCGGGGGACGTTGTTGATTATGAGCAGCCGTGACGGATAGATATGGGCCGTATTCATGCCCATCGTCGCCAGCCAGTCGCGCAAGGCGGAGTCATCGTCAGGGGGGTGAATCCGCTCGGAAACTTCTTTGCCTCCGGTCTCCAGCGTAATTGACTCGTCGTGCACTGATATGATTTTCCCCGCATATGCGGAATGCATGTCCCCAACACCCGAACGCGTGGAACGGGCGATGCGCTGGTCGGCGGCCACCTCATCACCCTGATTCACGAGCGGTTCATGGCACTCCAACACTATGCGAAGCTGGTGCGGTACTCCGATGGTGCCGAGCGGGCCGGCCTCAAGTGTGCCGAGACGAAAATCGTGTCTGTACATATCCCCTGTCCGTCACTGGTTGATATGGCACTGGTAGCAGGCGTCCTCGCCGTACGGGCCTGCTCCGAAGCGTTCATGGCAACCCATGCATCGTTCATGAAAGGCCGCGACGCGGGCCGGAATCGAGTTGGAAACCGGGTCCCTGTGGCAGTCCGAGCATGGAGTGAAGGTGATCATCTCCGGAGAAACGACCTTTCGTGTATGGCAGTAACCGCATTTGCGGTAGCCGTTTCTCAGCTTGTCCTCATGGCACTGGGCGCAACGCTCGTGCGCAGCGTTCATGAGCGAAGGCTTTTCCGAACCCTCTGGCCCGTGGCAGTTGGCGCAACGTTGCGGTTCGTCTTCTATTTCCGGGCCGTGATGGCAGTCGGTACAGTCGTAAGCGTAGTCATCTATGTGACCCTGATGGTCGAAGGGGGAGATGTCCGCCCGGGCATGGTGGCAGCTGGCGCACTGGCGGCGCGGCATCTGCATTTCGCTGTGCTGTTCAAGGTATTCGGGGCTGAATTTGGAAGGGTGGCAGTCCGTGCAGCGCGGGGGATTCGGATCGCTGCCGCTGGTGTGGTGGCAGTCGCCGCAAGCGATATCGTAATCGTCCAGATGCTTCTGATGGGCGAAAAGGACATTGCCGCCCTTCGTCTCAAGAAGGATCTTCACGGGCGGCGATTCGGTCTCCGCCGGAGTGACGTAGCCGACCACCGAGACCGCGAGCAGGATCAGGGCGATAACGGTTATCGGTATATAGCGTTTCCGCAAGTATGTACCCCCGAGTAGAAATTCTTAATACTACTGTGTAGCGAAAATCATGGAGTTCCGTCCACCTCTTTCCCGGATTCATTCGCTTCTTCGCATTATTTCCTGCTTAGAGGAGTCTTTCGGTTACACGAAGAATCTCTGCCATGGGGCACGAAAACCGTCGTAGCGAATGCCTTAATCGGGTGCTTGGTGACATCGCTTTGTCAAAAAAAGGGGGCAGCCCTTGTGTTGCAACTCGGGTTGCGAAAGGGTGTGAGGGGGGATGTCTCAGCGACGGGAAGAGAAGGCGCCGGTAACGGCCCATGCAGCACAGGATCCCGCGCCCAGCCACCAGAGCGCCTCGGCCAGCTTCACGGATTGGAGCAGGTAGAGCAGTTTTACGAACCATGTCAGGGACAGCTGTGTGGCCAGTGCAATCAGGTCCACTTCGGCGAACCGGGCGAAGTCCATCAGCGTAATCCACTCCCAGCCGTCGCTGCCGAGGCTCATGACTGCCTGCAGCCCAAGAACCAGAAGGCAGGCCGTCCAACTCAATATGCAAAGGAATCGAAACATCACGTGAATACTGAACCTTTTTGCCATCATGTGCAATTTGTCTTTTCCATAATTGCCCAGCCCGGCTTGAATTGCTAGTGTGAACGCAAAGAGTGAGGGGTAGGTATGCAGTTGGCCGTCGGAGACAGGGCCCTGTTCGAATTTCCGCCCTTGGGCGACAGGTTCGTGGGTGTGGTAACCGAAAGCGACCCGGAAAGCGGGATCGTGGCCTATGTTTCGACGCCTGTCTATGCTGCCGGAAGAATTCTCGCCAATGCCCCCGTCATTGTCCTTTTTGCACGTGAGGGACGCCTGTTGGGCTTTCGGGCCCGTGTAGAAGAGTCGCACTACGGTTCCGGAACAACGGTGCGCCTTCTACCCAAAGGATATCCTGAAGACATGGACGTCCGCAGTGAACCGAGGGCCATGTGCTCTTTCCCGGCCACGCTGACGAACGGAAAGGACGCGCACGCCGGGTTTCTCGTGGATATGAGCACCTCGGCGGCACGTATGCGCCTGAATCCTGATGAAGAGATTCCCGAAGTGGGCGCTCATGCCGTGCTTCGCTTCCGGGTCTTCGGTGCCGGGGACGAGTACGAAGTGTCGTGCAGTGTCTACCGGCGCTTTGTAAAGGAGGACGTGCCCCATGCCGTCCTGACGTTCGACGACCCGGCAGAGGACTTCCGCCGGGCCGTCGCCGAGTATATCGAGTATCAGCGCCAGGCAGGCGCCCTCAATCCTATTTGAACTGCTTTGCGTGGGCTGCGGCAGAGACACCCGCCACACAGCCTTCACCAACGGCCTTGGCCATCTGCAGCGGGGGACCGGTGATGTCCCCGGCAGCGAAGATGCCCTTGACGTTCGTGCGCTGCTTGCGGTCCACGTCCACGTAACGCATGGATTCGTCCATGGTCAGGCCGAGGCTTGCCGCCAGTTCGAGTACGCCCTTGGCGCCAAGCTCGATGAACACCCCGGCGCAATCGAGCTTTTCGCCATCGTCGAGGGTCACGCCCGTAACGGCATGTTCGCCTTCGATCTTTTCGATGGAACGGCCCTCGTGCATGATGACGCCGGCATCCACGAGCCGCAGCCGCAGTTTGTCGCTCACGTCAAGCTCGTTGCAGATCAGATGGGTCTCCGATGCGTGATGGCTGAGGGTCACGGCCCCGCCGGCCGCGGCGCTGCGGCAGCCGGCCACCACTACGACTTCGTTCTTGAAAAAGCCTGCGTCGCAGTCCGCGCAGTAGCTCACGCCCTTTCCGAGCAGTTCCTTTTCGCCCGGAACCCCAAGCTTGTTGCGCGTGGTGCCGGTGGCGATGATCAGCGATTTGGCCTCGATGATCTCGCCGCTTTCGGTTTCCATGACGATCAGGTCGCCGTTCTTTTCGACTTTCAGGACGTCTTCGTCGAAGAACTCAGCGCCGAAGGCCTGAGCCTGTTCGCGTCCGGTGCGCAGAATTTCCTCGCCCGAGACCTTGAACATGCAGCAGTAGTTTTCCACGTGTGCCCAGAAAAGGCTGCTGTCGGCGATGCGGCCCAGCAGCAGGGTGGATGCTTTCTTGCGGGATGCGTGGATTGCGGCCTGGATCCCTCCGGGACCGGAACCGAGAATGACCACGTCGTATTGTCTGGCGAGTTCGCTCATGTGCTACTCCTTTTGTGTTGTCGGGAACGCTCAGCAGTCTACCACTTCGCCCATTTTTGGCAACAGGTGACAGGTCAGCCCTTTGTGACGAAAGGAACGGAAAGCATACCCGGAAGACGGGAGTAGCGGACGTTGCGCAGAATGTTCAGTCCGATGGTCATGCCGTCGTGGCCATCGTCGGGCTGGGCCTTGTAGGTGGCGAAGAGATAGTCCCACCACGGCACGCAGAAACCGTAGTTGCGGTTTGCTTCGCGCATGTCCGTGGAGTGGTGCACACGGTGCATGTCGGGCGTCACCAGAAGCGTGCGCAAGACAGCGTCCAGCCGCAGCGGCAGCCTGAGGTTGGCGTGATTGAAGAGCGAACAGGCGTTGAGAATGACCTCAAAGGCCACCACAGCGGCGAAAGGGGCTCCGAGCATCGCCACCAGCGCGCATTTCAGAAGCATTGAAGCGGCAATCTCGATGGGATGGAACCGCACGCCGGTGCTCGTATCAATGTCGAGGTCCGCGTGGTGCATTCGGTGTATGCGCCAGAGCGGCCGGATGCGGTGAAAGGCCACGTGCTGCCAGTAGATGGCGAGATCCAGCACAATCAACGAAACTGCGAAGGATATCCAGTATGGTGGCTGAAGCTGATTCAGCAGCCCCCAGCCGCGATCGGCGGCAACGATGGCGGTGGTGGCCGGAAGGACCGGGAACAGCAGGCGCACCAGCCCGGCGGACAGGACCGATATGCCGATGTTGTTGGCGAAGGTGGCAAATTTCGGCTTGCGGGGCGCGCGCCGGGGCCAGATGGTTTCCGCCGCCAGCATAACGAGCAGGACGGCGAGGAATGATCCGGACCGGAGCAGTGCCTCGGTGCCCATGTGGCCCCCTAGACGTCCTTTGCGGAGTTGGAGATGCCGCGGGGATCCCCGAGCTGGCCGATGACCGGCGTCCACGGCTTGCCGTAAACCCTTTGGAAAAGCTTGGCCGCTTCCGGGAAGTCGTTGCACATCTTGAGGGCGATGGCGACATTCTTGCCCGCGTCCTCCTTGTGCCCCATGAAGTAATAGGCCTTGGCCATGTTGAAGTAGATGTTTTCGTCGTTCGGCGTCAGCTCCAGTGCCTGCTTGTAGGCATGCAGGGCACCGGGATAATCGCCCTGCCGGCGCAGGCGTACGCCGAGGCTGTTATACGGGTTCGGGGTTTCCGAGTCGTATTTGAGAATCTCGATGAAGATGGCCTTTGTCTCTTCCAGCTTGTCGAACTGGGCGTAAACGTCGGCGGCCTTTTGCAGATAGTGCTTGGTGGCCTCGTCGTCGCCCTTGCCCTTGTAGGCATCGGCCAGCCCCTTGTAGGCCTCGCCGAAGAGGTCGTTGATCTTGACCGCCTTCTTGAAGGAGACGATGGCCTTGCCGTACTTGTGCTGCACAAGGAAGTTGCAGCCCATGTCGTAGTACCGCTGGGCCTCGTCCTGATAGGATATGAGCTCCTCGAAGGCTTCGATGGCTTCGTCGAATTCGCCCCGGCTGACCATCTCCTTGGCTTCCTGCAGCTCCAGTTCCTCGATTTCCGGGTAGTCGTCGAGCTGTCTGGCAAGCACGAGATAGCGTTCCATGGTGGCGATGGAGTAGGGGCGCAAGACGTACCCTGTGCAGCCCGCGGCAATGGCGTCGAGCACGTGGTCCTTGCGGTTTTCCAGCGTTACCATGATCACCGGGGGCGGGTTGTGCGTATTCTTACGGACGATCTGACAGAACTTCACGCCCTGCATGTCGGTCAGGGTGGAGTCGCACAGGATGAGGTCCACGCCGTTCTGGGCGATGTAGTCCACGGCCTCTGTGCCAGAGGAAAACGTCTTGACGTATTCGGGAGCGAAATTCTTGATGGTTTCCGTGTCGCGCCGTGCGTGTACCTCCACGTCCGTCACCACGACGACGTGCCGGAAAGCCTTGTATGCCTTGCTGCCGAGTTTGTTCATTCGTGCGCCTTTGGAATTGGTTGAGGCTAACCAAATACCAGAATAGACGGAAGCGTCGCTAATCGCAAGGAGGTTAGGCCCTTCTTTTCCTCATGGCGTGGCTCGTTACGGAGTCGCGAAGCGTTTTGAATTCGGTCGTTTCCGGCAGATGGGCAAAGATGCGGTCCAGCAGTCCGTCGTCCAGAACCCGGCCGCAGGAGTAGGGGTGGTTCAGGTCGTAAATCCAGCCAGCGAGAAGGATGAGAAAGTCGTTGGTCCAACGGATGAGTTCGTAGTCGCCCAGCCTGCCGGAGAGAATCTGCTCGAACAGTTCCGGGGTGAACCTGTACGGATCGGGGGTGGCTCCGTGCATCACGACTGGATTGTCGCCGCCCTGATCGCAGTGGTCGAGGATCACTGGCAGGATATCCAGCTTGTCTGCGTCGCGAACCACCGAAAGTGCCGTGCGGATGGCGGGAGTGGTCTTTTCGGGAATGGCCCGGACGTTGTGCAGGGCCACTGCGCCGACCGTCAGCCGCCGGATAGGCTCGGGAACGCCGTCGAGTAGCCCGTGGTTCTTGATGGCCCTGATGCTCAGCCGGGCGTGGTTTGCGGATTCCGCATCGCGGAACGTGCCGTAGTCGCGGTATTGGATGAATCGTCCGGCGTCGTGATAGACCGCCGCGAGGAGCGCGGCTTCACGCATGGGGGAGGGAATGTCCTCGGCATCCGTGATTTTTCGGGCATTTTCGACCACACGCATGGTGTGATCGTGCTTGAGGATCACGTTTTCATCCCCTTCCCTTAAGAAAGGGGCGGTGAAGGCATTGAAGCGGGACAGGTGCTCCCGCAACCGGATTGTTGTCATTTGAGCGAGCGCATTTTGATTTTGTATTCGGCCTCGTTGATTTCTCCGGCTTCGTACTGGCGGTCCAGTTCCTCGATTTCCCTGCGTGTCTCCTCTTCGGCCTCGCGGTCCAGCTCGTGGTCGCGAAAGATTCCCTTGGGACCGAACAGGACGCGCACGAAGAGCAGGATCAGGCCCATGAGCGCGATGACGAAGGCCAGCCTGGCCAGATTGGGAAGCAGCGTCTGTCCGTAGCCGGGGCCAAAGGGCCACAGGCGCCATTCGGGGTTGCTGAAGAACTCCTGAAGGCCGGTCAGAAAAAGCAGGTGGTCGGGCATGATTCGGTTCTCCCTGAAAAGTGCTGGTCGGTTGGGAGAATGCTTACTTCTTCCGCGATGATCGTGCAAGGGGATGGATTACGGAATCCACAGGGGGTTGAAGATTGCCGCGCTTGATCTTATCGTGTATGAGAGCGCAATCCATTTTGGAGAGGTTTATGCGCATACTCATTGTGGAAGACGAATACACGAGCCGCAAGCTTCTGACCTCGCTTCTCTCGGATTACGGGAAGTGCGACACTGCTTCCGACGGCAAGAGTGGAGTGGAAGCCTTCGAGAAGGCCCTTGCCGAAGGGAACCCTTATGGGCTTGTGTGTCTGGATATCATGATGCCCGTCATGGACGGACACGAAGCGCTGAAGGCCATACGCGACGTCGAGGCAAGGCACGGCGTTCGGGCCCAGAGCGAAGTGAAGGTCATCATGGTAACGGCCATCAACGACCCTGTTACGGTGGTCAAGGCCTACTATCAGGGCGGCGCGGCCGCCTACATCCCCAAGCCGGTGGAGATAGATTCGCTCCTCTCCGTGCTGAGGGATCTGGAAATAATAAAGTAAGGATTACTCATGTCCCTGAAAAGAATACTTGCAGCCGCAGCCGCGGTGCTGGCTCTTCCCACACCCGCCGCGGCGGCTGTTCCCGGTTTTGCCGGTATGCACGTGGTGGACCTGATCCTTCTCGGCTTTCTCGTTTTTCTCCTGATTCGCGTCTTCAAGCGTCGTTTCGGCGGCGGTCAGGATCAGCGCCGCGGACCTCAGGACGGAAATCCTCCTGAGAGCAATTCGGAGCAGGAGAAGGATGCCTCCGCACCGCGCGACCGCTATGACGTGGCCAGAGCCACGTGGGACATGCTCTCTTCGGACTCCGAACAGCCGCAGCAACCGGCACGGCCGAAGGCAAACACTTCGGGAACGGACTTCGAACCCGCCGAGTTCATCGAAGGGGCTAAGCTCTTCTTTACTCGCCTTCAGCAGGCGCGAGACGCCGGAACGCTGGACGAGCTTCGCGATTTTCTGGCCCCTTCCTTATATGAAGAACTCAAGCAGGAAGCCGCTGGCGGCGACACCGCCCGCACCGAGGTGATGCTGGTCGAAGCGCGACTCGCCGACCGCAGGACCGAGGACGGCAAAACCGTGGTCTCCGTGCTTTTCGACGCCACCCTGCGACGCGGGGCATCAGGCGAGACGCCATACAATTATCGTGGCGTCTGGGAATTCTCCCGTACCGAGGGCGATACTGACGCCCTGTGGACGCTGGAGAAGATGGACAGGGTCGATCACTAGGCCCTTTTTTACCGCTTAAAAAGCATACCCGGAGGGTATATAATTGTCCGCCAAGGATTTTGAGCTGAACCAGCCCCTTGAGGCGTTGGTTGCCGAGGCCGAACGACGTTTCGGCGGCATCGTATATGAAGAGGTGAGCATTGCGGGCGTGACATTGCAGATCCCGCAGATAAAGGACATGCCCCGGTATCTTGATCGTCTGGTGGGCAAGACCCGCCCCGGCGATTCGGTAGAGCTGCCGCTTTGGGCCAAGATGTGGCCGTCCTGCCTGATGCTTGGCATGTTCATGGCCCGCTGTCCTCTCCCGGAAGGGGCTCGCGTGCTTGAGGTCGGCGCAGGCGTTGGCGTTTCCGGACTGGTGGCCGCCAGCCGAGGCCTGAAGGTCACGGTTTCCGACGTCGAACCGGACGCCTTGCTGTTCAGCCGCATCGGCGTGCTCAAGAACGGGTTGGAAGCGAATGTTGAGGTCGTGGACTGCGACTTTACCAAGGCCGAACTGCCTAACCGCTTTGACATGATTATCGGCTGTGAAATCCTGTATCAGGACCATGTTTACGAGCCGTTGCACGCATTTTTTGAACGTCATCTGGCGGAAACTCCGGAAGCGGAGATCGTCATTGCGCTCGACAGCGTCCGCAAGGGACAGGGCTTTTTCAAGCGCGCCGAGGGCCGCTACCGCATGATGAAGCAGGAGTTCCCTTATAAGGATGAAGAAACCGGGCAGGAGAGGGCTTCTGTGCTCTACCGGTTGAGGAGGACTTCCTGATGATTCGGCTCAAGGATTGTTTCAAGACATATACCAAGGATCAGGACAAGGCCGCTTCCCCTCAGGAAACCGTCAGCCGCGTCAGAGCCTGTCTGGCCGAGACCTGTGAAGGCGTTCTGGCAGAGACGGATCGTGTGGACACTGGTCGCCTCGGCATTCCGGTTTTCGTCAGCAAATGCGGCCCCAAGGCTGCCGAAGTCATGCCCACCCGCAAGCAAATGGGAAAGGGTGCCTCGCCAGAGCAGGCCGAAGCTTCCGCGCTCATGGAGCTGGTGGAGCGGTTCAGCTATTTTACCTTTTGGAGCAACGAAGAGAATTTCGAAAAGCTGACATGGTCCGAAGCCGCCGCAAAGTGGCCGGAAAGCATCATGCCGGTTTCCGAAGTGCTTCAGTCCGTCGGCGAAGAGGGCATGAGCGAAGAGGACGCTGTGCGGATTCTCGACCTCATCAGCTGGCGTTTTCATCCAGCACATGACGTGGCCTCAGGCAAGGACGTGCATGTCCCCCTCGACTGGTTTAAAAAGCTCAATGAATTCAACGGCTCTTCCGCCGGAAATACGTTCGAGGAATCCATCCTTCAGGGAGCGTGCGAGCTGGTGGAGCGCCATGTCTGCGCCGTGGTGGACCGAACCTCTCCGGAGCTGCCAACCATCGATCCGGCAACGTCCGACGATCCGGTTCTGGAGCGGCTTTGCAGGTGCTTCGCCGACAACGGCGTGAAGCTGATCCTCAAGGATTTCACGCTGGGATTCCCGGTGCCCACGGTGGGTGCCCTTGCATGGGACCCTTCCACTTTCCCCGGCTTGAGCGAGATCGTCTATACTGCCGGAACTTCGGCCACGCCGGAAAAGGCAGCAGTGCGCGCCGTGACCGAGATCGCCCAGCTCGCTGGCGACTTTGAGACCAGCCGCGTTTACGAGGCCTCCGGGCTGCCGAAGTATACCGACCCAGAACAGACCGAGTGGCTTCAGGCCGGACCGGTCTGCAGGCTGGATGCGCTGCCTGAGGTCGAGGACGAGAACATCCGCACCGAGCTGGCTTCCCTTGCCGACGGGCTGCGCGACATGGGGTACACCCTGTATTCTGTGGACACCACGCACCCGGAACTCGGCGTGACCGCCAACTACAACTTCGTTCCAGGATTCCTGTTCCGCGAGCGCACGCCCCATGCCAGCCTCGGCATGTTCGTGGGCCGGGCACTGGCCGAAGATGCACCGTTCGACGAGGCGCTCGAAGGGCTTGACGTTCTGGCTCAGGTGTATCCCGACGCCCACTTTGTTCCGTTCTTCCAGGGTATGCTGGCCCTGCGCATGGATGACATCATGTACGCCGCCGACCGCTTTGCCGATGCCGAACCGCTACAGCCCGCAAGGGAAGAGGCCGCGCTTTGCGCCTTCTACCAGGCGTACGCCCTGACGCTGGCCGAGGACTGGGCCGATGCCGTGCCGCATCTGGACAGGGCCATCGGCTACGATGCGGACGTGAAGGAGTTCTTCAACCTGCGCGGCGTGTGCCGGTTCCGCATGGGAGAATATAATTCCGCATCCGAGGATTTTCAGGCCTCGTTGGATATCGACTCCGGCAATCCCGAAGATCTCGCGAACCTTGGCCTTTGTCATAAGTTCATGGGCAACGCATCGGAAGCGCTGGACTATCTCGACGTGGCGCTTTCCATGAACCCGGGGCTTGAATGGGCGCGTCCCCATCACGAGGAACTCCTTGCCTCGCAAGGATAAATTTCTTCGCTGAGAGACAGGGGAAAACACGGCGACATGGTTGACAAAAGACGAGTTCTGACATTATAGACTTTGTCAGACTTCGCGACACACGCAACGAGTCACCGAACAGCGGATCGCTGTTTATTGATAATGATAGGCTCCGGAACAAAATCCGGAAACATGTAAGCAAATCATCCTTACTAGGAGGAAACCATGGCTGTTGTCGAATTCCAGGGTAAGACTTTCGAAGTTGATGAAGACGGCTTCCTGCAGCGTTTTGAAGACTGGACCCCTGAATGGGTGGACTACGTCAAAGACACTGAAGGCATCAAGGAACTCACCGAAGACCACCAGAAGGTCATCGACTTCCTGCAGGACTACTACAAGAAGAACGGCATCGCTCCGATGGTCCGCATCCTTTCCAAGGTCACCGGCTTCAAGCTGAAGCAGATCTACGAACTGTTCCCCTCCGGACCGGGCAAGGGAGCCTGTAAGATGGCTGGTCTGCCCAAGCCCACCGGCTGCGTCTAGTTCTTCGACGCATTCAAGTGGATATCAAGGCGGGAACCGAAAGGTTCCCGCCTTTTTTATGTGCTCCAGCCAGTGCACTCTCGGCGCCCCCATGCCCGCCAGTCTTGCATAACACCTACCCGCCCCAGCACGAATCCATGTAGCCTCGACTCCGCGTGCTCGCCTGCACTTTGCAGTGCGGTTTCCTCTAAAGCCATTGCCCGCTCGATATTGTGGAAACCGGACTCGGCAGAAGGTGTATGTGAAAAATCGGACTTTTCCCCCTGATTCATATGCAAACCGGAAAGAATCGTTCCACTTCCCGATATGACTTACTGTCTTACTGTTGCTGAAGAATGCGCTGTAAATACAGTGCTTTGCGATTTGATTGAGATTGTTGATCCCTTCTCCAATATCCGCTCAGGCATTGCTCTGTGTTGTTGCAGTTCACGAGGCCAAGCGGGTTTGAGGCGTCACATGTTCACTATTTTGGACTGATTGAGAGCGTGTCCGGAAAAACGGACATGGCGGTCCGGGATGCCGTATGGAGTGATTTCCTGTCATTAAGGGTCTTTGTTTGAAAACGGGGCCCTTGTTGGGTGTCTTGTTTTTCGGACTCTTCTGCAAATCGTCGCGGGGATGACTTTTGCTTGCGCGATATTTCACATGCCGCCTTCCTTGTATCAGAGGATGAATGAATCCACGCATATCCCCGGCATCGTGGAACTCTGAATTATCAGTGAAATTTTTGCATTAGAGAACGCTTCCTATGGCACGTTCCGTGCTAAACGAGGATTGGTTTGATTGATCAATCAAGGTGCGGCCGAAAGGGTCGCCATATTTCTGCCGGTGCGCTGCGGCGCACTGGAAATCGAAACCGAACAGGCCGGGGGGCCACCGTCGCGGGGCCATAGGCGACGGGGCTCTCATTTGTAAACCATGAAGTATGCACCAAGGAGGGCGAGGGCAGCAGGAGAACTCAGGACACAGTTCCAACACCGGTTTTTTCTGAGTCGATAACGACTCGCAGTATGAGGAAATTACTTCAGAAGAGGTTTTGATCCGTTGAAGAACAGATATATCCCGATAACAATAATCGTCGCCGTTCTTTGTGCCACCGCGCTGGTCGGCTACCTGACGCCTTCAGGCGAGCAGGAAGTGCCGCCTCGTGTGATTCTGGACAATGCGGGCGGCAGGGTGATCTTCACCCATGCGGCTCATACCGAGGACTACGGCTTCGCCTGTGTCGACTGTCACCACGACGGCATCGGTCAGGAGAAGTTCATTTCCTGTGGCAGCTGTCACCCCGCTGCATTCGATGAAACCTTCCGCGCCGAGCACCAGAATAATTTCGAAAGCGAAGATGCCTGCCTGCGCTGTCACTACGATACGCCGCAGGAAGAGCTCGCGGAAGACAATCGTCCCGATACCGAATTCATCCCCACCCGTGCTGACGCTTTCCACGCCCAGTGCATGAACTGTCATGAAGACATGGGTGCGGGGCCCTACGGCGACGACACCTGTTACGACTGTCATGCGAGGTAGCCCCGATGCTTAAGATTCACTACTCACTCGAATCGGAACTTCAGCACGGCATTTCCGACATCGAAGCGCCCTCGGAGCTCAACATCCAGGTGCGCAACCTCGTGCTGAAGACCAAGAAAGGCAAGCAGGTGGCCCGCGGCGAAATGATCGCCGAGCACCCGTCCAAGTTCGGCGGCGCCTATCACGCGGCCGCATCCGGCAAGGTCATGAAGGTCAACTACTACCATATGACCATCAAGTGTGACGGCGGAGAAGACGCGGTCGAGCCCGTTGACGTGAGCTCCATGGAGCCCGGCAAGGATCTGCTTCGTGCTTTGCAGGATCTGGGAATTGGCGTGTCCGCGCTGGCACCGGTCAAAACGCTGGTGATCAACGGACTCAACCCGGAGCCCGGCATCTCCGTGACCGAACAGCTTCTCAAGGATGAAAAGGAAACCGTCGAAGCCGGACTCGAAATGGTTCGCCGTTTCATGACTCCGGAAAAGACGGTGCTGGCCGTTGCCGCCGGTGCCTCCTACGAGCTGTCCGGATCGTCGGTCCATACCGTCAAGCCGAAGTACCCCAACTGTCTTGACGCCCTCGTGGTCAAGTCCGTCACCGGCAAGGAACTGCCTTCCGACACCAAGGTGCTCAGCGTGATGGACCTGTACGAGATCGGCACCGTGGTGCGCACCGGGATGCCGCTGACTCACACCGTCATGACCGTGGCCGGACGCAACTACCGCGTGCCCCTTGGGACGCCCATCCGTCATCTGATGGATTCGCTGAACATGAACGTGACCACCGGCGACACTGTCGTGCTGGGCGGTCCGTTCCGCGGCGACGCGGTGTACAGCCTCGACGAAGGCGTGAAAAAGGGCGACCACGGCTTGTTCTCCATCGCATCGTCCACGTTCCCGGCCATTCAGGACGCAGCCTGCATCAACTGCGGTGAGTGCGTCCTCAAATGTCCGGCACGGATTCAGGCCCACCTGATCAGTCGCTATGCGGAGTACGAGATGTTCGAAATGGCCGAAAAGCACGGCTTGAACAACTGCTTCGAGTGCGGACTGTGCGGCTTCAACTGCATCTCCCGCAGACCGCTGCTGCAGTACATCCGCTTCGCCAAGGCGCAGCTCAAGGCGAGCCGCCAGAGCGAGCAGGGCTAGAGTCCCGGGTCTTCCGGCAATTTAGACAAATATCGAGAGCGAAGGACTACTGAATATGACTCCTCCCGTTATAAAGGCAATGTCCGACATCGCCGTGCGGCTTACGGTCTCCCCGCCGCCGCACTGGCGCAGCGGGCGCACCATCCAGGGCATGATGCAGGCGCATCTGCTGGCGCTCGTTCCGGCAATGGTCATGTCCGTGTACATGTTCGGCCTGCAGGCCGCCGCCGCAATAGGGCTGGCCGGTTCCGTGGCCGTGGGCACCGAGGCCCTGTGCCTCAAGCTCCAGAACCGCGACATCGACGTGGACAACTTCTCCGCACTGTACGCAGGCGTACTGTTCGCGTTTCTGTTGCCCGCCACCGCGCCCTGGTGGCTGGTGGTACTCGGTTCCGCCATCACCATCGTGCTTGGCCGCACCGTTTTCGGCGGCTTCGGCTCCAACCCGATCTGTGCGCCACTGGTGGCCTGGGCGTTCTGTAGACTGTCCTGGCCCGCAGCCATGGACATCGACCTGAACCTGTCCCACTTCCTGATCAACTATGCGCCCGACCAGCTCATGCACTTCGGTGTGGAGAGCCTCTGGCAGTTCGATTACATGAATCTGTTCCTCGGCAAGCAGCTCGGCGGACTGGGAGCCTCGCAGGTCGTGGCGCTTCTGGCCGGCGGCATCTACCTTATCGCCGCCGGATGGATTCGACTGTTCATTCCCGTTGCATTCCTCGTGGGCGTGGCCGCCACCGCCGGCGTCTTCTGGATGATCAACCCCGAAGTCTACGCCGACCCGCTGTTCCATCTGCTGACCGGAAGTACCATGCTCGGCGCATTCTTCCTCGCACCGGACGTCTCTTCCAGCCCGGTGGGCAGGATGCCGCAGATTCTCTTCGGCCTCATCGCCGGAGCCATGGTCATCGTCATCCGCGTTTACGGCATCTACCCGGACGGTGTCCCGTTCGCGGTCATGATCGCCAACTTGCTCAGCCCGCTGCTGGACAGGGTTCGCCCCAAACCTTTCGGAGGCAGATAAGACATGCGTGAAATACTTCATATGCTCGTCGTCCTGTCCCTGATCTGCGCCACGTCCGGCGCGGTTCTGGTGAACCTGAAGAAGGCGACCAAGCCCCAGATCGAACAGCAGGTGCTGACCTACGTGCAGGGCCCCGCGCTCCTGTCCGTGCTCGACGACCGCGACAACGACCCCATCGCCGACCGCAAGAACGTGGGCGACGTGACCGTGTTCCCGGCCAAGAAGGACGGCAAGCTCGTGGGTGTGGCCCTTGAAGCCTTCGCTCCCGGCTACTCCGGAGATATCGGCGTCATGGTCGGCTTCAGCGTGGAACAGGACGAACTGCTCGGCATCGGCATCACCACCCAGACCGAAACGCCCGGCCTCGGAACCCGCATCATGAAGCCTTCCTTCACCAAGCAGTTCCAGGGCCACGGCCTTGAGAGCATGGAGCTTGCCTCCAAGGACGGCGACATCGACGGCATCTCCGGTGCCACCTATTCCGCTGCCGGTACGGTGGATGCGGTGCGCAAGGCCATCGAGGTCTATGAAGGCATCAAGCCCGAAATCCTCAAGATCTGGCAGACTTCCTAGGAGGGAGCACCATGAGCAATATAACCAAGGAATTCGTCAAGGGCCTGTGGGCCGAGCTGCCGCCGTTCCGGGTGCTCCTCGGACTGTGCCCCGTGCTGGCTGTCACCGCCACCGCGGAGAACGGCTTCGGCATGGGCATGGCGGTCATCTTCGTGCTGGTCATGTCCAACCTGATCATCTCCAGCATCAGGAAGATCATTCCGGGCAAGGTCCGCATCGCCTGCTTCATCGTCGTCACCGCCTCGCTGGTTGTCACGGTAGAGCTGCTCATGCAGGCGTATGCCTACCCGCTGTATCAGAAGCTCGGCATCTTCGTGCCGCTGATCGTCGTGAACTGTCTGATTCTTGGACGGGCGGAAGCGTTCGCCTCCAAGAATCCCGTGCTGCCGTCCATCGCGGACGCGCTCGGCATGGGCATCGGGTTCATGGCCTCGCTGACCTTCCTCGGCGCACTGCGCGAGGTGCTCGGCAACGGCACGGTGTTCGGCGTTCCCGTCATGTGGGAGAGCTTCGAGCCCGCGTCCTTCATGGTCAAGGCGCCCGGCGCGTTTGTCGGGCTGGGCATGATTCTGGCGGGCATGAACGTCTTGAACCGCTACCTCAGCCGCAAGAAGGGCGAGAGCGAGCCGGTTTCCCAGAACTCCACCTGCGCCTCCTGCGGGGCGTGCAACTCCTGCAAGTAGGGGAGGGCCAGTAAACCATGGAATACTTCCTGCTTTTCATATCCGCGATATTCATCAACAACATCGTCCTGGTCCAGTACCTCGGCGCGTGCCCCTTCATGGGCACCTCCAAGTCCACGGACGTGGCACTGGGCATGGGTGGCGCGGTCATCTTCGTCACCCTGATGGCCACCGCCATCACCTGGCCCATTCACCAGTACATACTCATTCCCTTCGGCATCGAGTATCTGCAGACCATCGCATTCATTCTGGTCATCGCGTCGCTGGTGCAGTTCGTGGAAATGTTCCTGAAAAAGGTCATTCCGCCGCTTTACAAATCGCTGGGCCTGTTCCTGCCGCTGATCACCACCAACTGCGCCGTCATGGGCGTGGCCATCATGGTGCAGCGCAACGGATACTCCTTCTTCAAGTCCATGATGTACGGACTTGCGTCCGGAATCGGCTTCCTGATCGCACTGGTCATCATTTCCGCCATCCGCGAACGGCTGGACATCTCTCCGGTGCCCGCCGTGTTCCGTGGCGTTCCCATCGCCCTGATCATGGCAGGCGTCATGTCCATGATCTTCTTCGCGTTCCAGGGAATGGCGGCCTAACCGCGCAAGTCAAGGAGACACTTACGATATGGTAACATCATCCATTCTGGTTCTGTTTCTACTGGGCCTGACAGCCGCAGCCGTCCTCGCCGTGGCATCCCGCGTGCTCCACGTAAAAGAGGACCCGCGCATCGCCCAGGTTGACAACTGCTTCCCCGGCGCCAACTGCGGCGGTTGCGGATACCCCGGTTGTTCGGCTGCTGCCGCGGCCATCGTCAAGGGCGAGGCCGGGCCTGAAATCTGCGTGGCGGGCGGCCCCGAGATTGCTGAAAACATTGCAGCCATCATGGGCACCGAGGTCGGCTTCAAGGAGCCCAAGGTCGCCCAGAACATCTGCACAGGCGGTTCCCGCGCCGAGCTCCTTTTCGATTACGAGGGAGTCGAGGACTGCCGGGCCGAGGCACTGCTTTACGGCGGCGAGAAGTCCTGCGGCCTTGGCTGCATCGGCATGGCCTCCTGCGTGAAGGTTTGCGGCTTCGACGCCATCCGCCTGAACGACGACGGTCTGCCCGTGGTGGACATGAACGCCTGCCGCTCCTGCGGCAAATGCGCCGAAGTCTGTCCCACCGGAGCCATCCGCGTTTCCGGCCTGACCATGGACCTGCTGCACCTCAACAAGACCGACGACTGCCTCGCACCCTGCATGCAGAAGTGCCCGGCGCAGATCGACGTCCGCACCTACGTGCAGCAGATGAAGATGGGCGACATGCGCGGCGCGCTGACTACCATGAAGGAGCGCAACCCGCTTCCGCTGGCCGTCGGCCGCCTGTGCCCCGCACCGTGCGAGACCATCTGCCGCCGCAACATCGCGGACGAGGGCGTGGCCATTCACACCCTGCACCGCTTCGTGGCGGATTGGGAGATGAACGCCGGTTCCCGCGTGCAACTGGACTGCAACCCCCGCAGCGGGCATCGCGTCGCCATCATCGGCGGCGGCCCCGCCGGTCTGTCCTGCGCGTACTTCCTGCGCCGCATCGGCCACGAGCCGGTGATCTTCGAAAAGCGCGAAGAGCTTGGCGGCATGATGAAGGGCGTCATTCCCGAATACCGTCTTCCCTCCAAGGTCGTTGACTGGGAAATCCAGTCCATCCTCGACCTCGGCGTGGACCTGCGCACCGGCCTTGAATTCGGCAAGGACGTGACCCTTGAGAGCCTTGAGCAGGAAGGATTCGAAGCCGTGTTCATGGCAACCGGTGCCTGGAAGGTGCCGGGACTGGGTGTGGAAAACGACGATGCCGAAGGCGTGGTGGACGCAGTGTCCTTCCTCGACGGCATCGGAGGCACTTACGGCGACATGCAGGGCCGTCGGATCGTGGTGGTTGGCGACACCAACACCGCCATGGACGTTGCCCGCAGCGCGGCGCGCCTTGGCGCCGATGTCACCGGCCTCGTGTCCTGCATTCAGCGCAAGATGTCCGCCAACAAGAACGAAGTAAAGCGTGCCGCCGAGCTGGGTACCGACCTCAAGTTCCTCACCGCCCCTGTGCGCGTGCTGGCAGAGGACGGCAAGGTAACCGGCGTGGAATATCAGGAACTGCAGTACGACGATCCCAAGAAGGCCACCGGCAAGCCCAAGCCCGTCGAGGGCACCGAGGCAACGGTGCAGGCCGACATGGTCGTGGTCGCCACCGACCGCGTGGTGGACGCCGGTCCGCTCAAGACCGAAAGCGGCGAGCCGCTCTTCGATATGGACAAGAAGACCGGCGGCATCAAGGCCGACAAGACCACTCTGCAAACCAGTCTTCCGCACGTGTTCGCGGGCGGCGAGGCCCACACCGGCCGCAACATCCTGATTCAGGCGGTTGCCGACGGACGTCGTGCCGCTCGCGGCATCCACTACTATATTACGGAAGGGGAAATCCCCGAGCCGAAGAACCCGCAGCTTCGCGTCATCCCGGAAACCATCCTCAAGAACATGGATGTGACTTACACCATCCCGCGCATCGAAGTGCCCGAAATCGGAATCGAGGAGCGGAAGTCCACATTCAAGGAAGAGGTCAAGGGTTCCATCGGATTCGACGCGGCCCGCAAGGAAAGCAGCCGCTGCCTGCGCTGCGGCCTGACCTGCTACGACTCGGAGGCCGGTGCCGAATACGCCGGTGACCCCGACGTCAAGAAATTCAGCGAATCGGGCAAGGAGTAAGATCATGCAGAACAAGCGATTCACAAGAAGAGCCTTCATGCGTTCGCTCGGCATCGTCGGGCTTGGTGCGGCCCTCACTCCCGCACCCGTCGCGGCAGCCGTTCGCATGACAGACTCCCGCAAGCTGTCCGACAACCGCTTCGAGGTCTGCGAAACTCGCTTCCTCATGGGTACCTTCGTGGCGATCACGGCTCTTCACGAGTCCCGCGACGCCGCCAAGGAAGCCACGGCCCGCGCCTTTGGCGAGATCGAACGGCTTTCCGCCATCTTCGACCGCCACAAGGGCGACACCCCGGTCTCTGTGCTGAACGCCACCGGCCGCCTGTCCGACGTCGCTCCCGAGCTGCGGTCAGTCATGGAAAAGGCCGTGATCTTCAACCGTCGTTCCGGCGGTGCCTTTGACTCCACTGTTCTTCCGCTGGTGGAGATGCTCAAGGGCCACGCTGATGCCGACGGCAGGATCAACCTGTCCGAAAAGGACATGAAGGACGCGCTGGGCCTCGTCGATACAGAAGCCGTGCGTATCTCCGACAACGGAATCCGTTTCGACAAGCAGGGCATGGGCGTGACGCTCGACGGCATCGGCAAGGGCTACATCGTGGACCGCGCCTCCGACGTGCTGGCCGCCAACGGCGTTGTCGATCACCTCGTGAACGCGGGCGGCGACATCCGCGCCCGGGGCGAACGCGCTCCCGGAAAGGCGTGGAAGATCGCCATCGAAGATCCCGCGGGCAAGGGCGGATACCCCTCCGTCATCCATCTGCGCGACGCAGCCGTCGCCACCTCCGGCGGCTACGAAGTGTACTACGATGCGAACCGCACGCATCATCACGTCATCAACCCCAGGACCGCTCACTCTCCCACCCAGAGCGTCAGCGTGTCCGTTACCGCTCCAACCGTCATGCAGGCCGACGCTCTCTCCACCTCGGCTTTCGTCATGCCCCCAAAAGACGGCGTCCACTTTGTGGATGCGCAGCCGGGAAGCGACTGCCTCATCGTCGGTAAAAGCGGCGCGAACGTTACCACGCGCCGTTGGAGCAGGTTGAGCAGGACCTAGAACCTGCAGCCATACCCTCGCCTCCGAGAAGGAACACAGCCCCCCGTTCCTTCTCAACCGAAAGGGAACACACTCCCTCAAAACGCCCCCCGGCCACTCCTACCGGGGGGCGTTCGTTTTGGAAGAAGATACGAGCTAAGAATCCGCGTTACTGCGGGCCTTTGTCGAACTCCACGATGCGCGCAAAGTCGGAGTCGGGTCCTTTGGTGACGCGGTGATAGAGCGGACTGCCGTCCTCGACGCGCCCGCCCATGTCGTAGGTGAAATCGGCAACCGCCTCATGACGGACCCAGTAGCCGTCCATGCGGGCACCACGCCCGTCGTGCATGGAGTGAAAGTGCAGAAACTCGTCCTGCGGCTCGGGCCTTGTTTCAAGCCATTCCTTTGGGGCCTCGTCAAAGAAGACCGGGAGAATTCGCTCCTGCCCCTGCGGCTGGTCGTTTCGATTGCCGGGAAGCCGGGTCAGGACTGCCGTTCCCTCGAAAAGCTTGGCGTTCACAGGCGCATCCGAGGAATAGAAGCCGTCCTCGTTGAAGCACACGAAACGCAGCCTGCTCAGGTCGGAAGGATCTTCCGGGCGGAAGTAGTAGCCCATGAACGGACCAAAGGTGGCCGCCGTGCCGTTTTGCATGACGCGCAGGGTGGACTGGTAGCCGTGCGGTACGTCCGGAGCGGAAGCGCCGTTTGAGGGGGCTTCGCCGCAACCGCCTAAAACGAAGAGTGTCAGCAGCGCGGCGGCAAGGGGCAGTTTGTGCAGAGCGCGCATGGTCACATGGCTCCGCTTTCGCCGTGCCGCCAGAGTTTGCCAATGAGCCAGACTGCTGCGAGCAGGAAAATGGCTTCGACGATCAGTCCCACCAGCGGCGTTCCGAACAGGTCGGCCAGCGTAAGCTGTCCCACGTTGGTAGGGGCGTGTATGGCGGGGATAAGCCAGGCATGAAGGTGCGCGAAGGCGGCGGTCCCGGCCAGTCCGCCGATGAGGGCGAACACCGCGTCCATGCGGCCTTCGCCGACCGCGGCCCAGCAGGTTCCCGGACAGTAGCCCGCCATGCCCCAGCCAATGCCGAATAGCACGCCGCCCACCAGAATTGCGCCAAAGGTAAGTGGTAGTATCAGGGTGTTCCCGCCGCCGGCGGCCTGAAGGCTGAACAGGCCGATGGCCGAGAACAGCACCGCCAGAAGCATGAATTGCGGAATCCGGGGGTCTTGCATGAGATGGCCAAGCGCCATCTCTTCAGGATCAGTCGCGCCGACGCGCTGGATCACGAATCCGAAGGCCGCGCCGGACAGGATGCCGAGAAGAACGTCGGTCATTGTTTCCTCCCGTTGGTCTTTCCGTAGACGATTCGTGCCGAGAGCATGGCTGTTGCGAAAATCACCGCGCCGAAGAGCAGGCCGCTCAGGGCCATCTGGATGCTGCCGGACATGAACAGTCCCAGCGTACAGCCGCCTGCCAGACGTGCTCCGAACAGAATCAGGAACCCGCCTGCGAAGGTGGTTGCGTAACGCTTGATGCGGCTTTTGCCGAAGCGGCGCACCCAGATTTCGGGCACATCGCGGACCTTTCTGCCGCCGGTGATGCCCGCGGCGAATCCACCGGCCGCCATGCCGATGACGAAGCCCATGAGCCATGAGCCCGGTCCGGGAAGGGCGGAGTAGTGCGGATTGGTTTCGGCGTACTTCGGTGCCACTTCAAGAAAGAAGCCCTTGAGCGTGGTCACGAAACCGCTCGACGATGCGGGCGGGCCGTATGTGGCGAAGATGAAGACGATGATTCCTGCAAGCGCCACAGCCGCCGGGACGACCGGCCAGCGTTTGGGATCGGTGTTGGTCGGTTTCATGGTCAGCCTCCGCAGGAAACGTATCCGTCACCGGAGCCGCTGGAGCCGCCGGAACTACCGGAGCCTCCCCGCGATCCCGTCTTGCCGGATGACGAGGTTTTCTTCATGGGAGTCATTGAAATCGGCGCACCGGACGGCGGCAGGTTTTCCTTGGTCTCCACCGGGAAGAAGTTCTCATGCGAGCCCCATTCAAACCACGAGTTCTCGTAGAGTCTCACGTCCTGAAACCCCATGAGGCGAAGGATGAAGTATCCGAACGAACCGCGCCGGCCCGAATGACAATAGACCACCGTTCCCTTGGAGCGGTCCATGCCCGCGTACATCTGGGCCAGCTCGGCTGCGGGCTTGATGTCCTTTGTCTCCTCGGAGGTCCAGTTGTGGGTGTAGTTCACGTTGTAGGCGGTGGGGATGTGCCCCAGCTTGAGAACGGTTCCGTCCAGCCCGGTGTTGGGCCGTTCGCCCAGATATTCGGAGCGCGAGCGCACGTCGATGATCTGGTAGTGGGGATCGTTCAGTCGCTGGTAGATCTTTTCGCCGCTGATGCGCCGCTGAACCTGCACTTCATCCACCGGGGCCTGATAGAGCACCGGCTCTTGCTTGGCAGGATTGTCGGATAGCTCGTATCCGGCTTCCCGCCAACCGTCGATGCCTCGTTCGAGAATCTTCACGTCATCATGCCCGAGCAGGTCCAGTACCCAGAAAACGTATGATGCCGTGGCACCGCCGTCGCGCTCCACGGAGTCGTAAAGTACCACGGTATCCGAACGGGCAATGCCGTGCTCGCCCAGAATGGACTGGGCCTCGTCGAGTCCCACGAATACGCCGCCAAGGCCATAGAGCAGGTCGTTCTTGCGGAACGAGCGCCATGGCATCCGCACTGCGCCGGGGATGACCTTGCCGTCGAAATACTTGTCCTCGCGCACGTCGACCACGGCGACGCCGGGATCATCCTTGTGCTGCTGCAGCCACTTTGGGCCGGCCAGCAGGCCCGGGTCGGCGTACGCGTCCACCCTCGGTGCCGAGGCGAGGCTCCACATCCCCGCGAGAATCAGAAATCCCGCGATGACGATGCGTTTGATCATGACCGAAGACATATGCAGTTCCTCCTTTGGCAAAACGCAGTCATGGTAAGGGGGCTTTTTTCATTATATACAATGTATCCGGAAGAAGGCCAGATGGCAGGGGACTTTTTCGGCATGATTTGGGTATAATTATGGCTACCCGAATGGCGTGATGCAAAAAGGGCCGCCCGGATGCATCCGGGCGGCCCTGATTATCTGCGCAATAGGTAGTCGCTAGTTGCCGTAAACGGCGTCAATGGCCGGAGTGCCGTCGATGGCCTTGATGCCGTCGAGCCACTTGGCGACCTGATCATGGTTGGCGGCGAGCCATTCTTCGGCGGTCTTCTCCGGAGAGAGGCCGTCACGCTTGTTGCTGAAAATCCAGTCGGACTGGATCTGCGAGGGGACCACGAACTGCTTCAGGAAGGCGTAAGCCTGCGGGTAGTCGGTGTTGAACTCGTCGGTGGTCACGGTGTAGACGATGGAAGTCTTGCCCGCTATTTCCGAAGTGCCCTCGGTTTCGGAATCGAGGTATTCAAGATCGTGGGCGATGTTCATCCAGTGCGGCTGCCAGCCCACGAACACGACCCAGTCGCCTTTTTCCATCATGTTTCCGGCCTGTGCGAGCATGGCGGAGGTGGAGGACGCCACCAGTTCCCAGTCGCCGAGTCCTGCCGCGTCGGTCTTGATGGCCTTTTCGATCTCATCGTTGATGCCGGAACCGGCGCCGATGCCGTAAATCTTGCCGCCGAAGCGCTCCTTGTTGGCATCAAGGTCCTCGGCGGTGCGGATTCCCTTTTCGTAGAGATCCTGCGGGACCACGAGGCCCACCGCGGCTTCCTCGATGTTCGCCACGACCTTTTCAATCACACCCTTTTCGATCAGCGGGTCGAGCATGGGGTCTTCCACCGGGGTCCAGCCGCCGAGGTAGGCGTCCAGCTCGGCGATTTCCATGGACTTGAGGATGATGGAAGGGGAGGCCACGATCTGTTCGGTTTCGTAACCCATGGCCTGCAGGATGCGGCAGGCCACCTCGCTCTTGACCGTCACGCCGGGCCAGGAAGGCACGCCGAACTTGACGGTGGGGGCGGCGGAGGCCCCGGCAGCGAAAAATGTTACCATCAGCAGGGAAATGAAAAGGTTCCTGACGACTTTCATGCAAACTCCTTTGTTTCTGTTCGGTCGGATCGGTCCGGTTGCCCGATTCCCGACCATGAAGGGTGATGTCCGGCCCTCAAAGCGCTTGCCTCAAGGCCATTGAAGGGACAGAATCGCCCGATGCCTTTGAATCAATTCGACTCCGCTGGCGGCGGGGCCTCGCATACCGGCGAGCCCGTCTGGTTCCTGCCCGGAAAAGGGTTCTCCATGCTCGGCCTGCTGGCCGCCGTGGAGCCGCTGCGCGTTGCCAACCAGATCCGGCCCGGCCTGTTCCGCTGGGAATTCATTTCCGAAAGCGGTGGTCCGGTGGAGGCCAGCAACGGCATGGCCATCATGACCGTGCCCTTCCCCGAGCCGCCTTTCAGACGTTACGGAGTGAAAAGCGTTTTCGTGTGCGCGGGCTTCGAGCCGGAGCGGGTGCTCTCTTCCACCCTGTGCTCATGGCTCTCGGCCGCCGCGGCCACCGGCGCCACCCTCGGGGGCATAGACACCGGCAGCGTCGTTTTGGCCCGCTGCGGACTGTTGCGCGGATACCGGGCCACGGTGCACTGGGAGAATCTCTCGGCGTTCCGCGAGGACTTTCTCGGAGTGCGCGCCACGGAGAATATCTACGAGATTGACCGCGACCGCGTGACCTGTTCAGGAGCCACCGCCTCGCTCGACATGATGCTCGGCCTCATGGGGCGCACCCACGGTCATGAGCTCTCGCGGGCCATATCCGAGCAGTTTGTCATGGACCGCATCCGCGATCCCATGGAGAGCCAGAGGACCGCTCCGGCCCATCGTCTGGCGGCCCCCACTCCGGCCCTGAGCAGGGCGGTTGAACGTATGGAACGCGCCGCCTCCATGGAGGTGGCTCCACCGCTGGACATGGACGGTCTTGCCGCCGAATGCGGACTCTCCGTCCGTCAGGTGCAGCGGCTTTTCAGTGAAAAGGTCGGGGAAACGCCTTCCCGCTATTATCTCGACCTTCGTCTGGACCGCGCCCGCCGCCTGCTTCGGCAGACCGACATGCGGATCACCGACATCGCCGTGGCCTGTGGCTTCTCCGGTCAGGCGCACTTTTCTCGGGCCTATCGGAGCCGCTTCGGCACTCCGCCGCGCAACGAGCGGGCCGCGTCCTGATCATCCGCCCAACGCAATGCGGCGGCTTATCTCCGTTTCATCCCATTTGCCGACATGCGCCTGTCTGAGCCGGTCAAGCTCCTGCGCCACCTCCGGAGCAAATGGCGCGGTGCGCGGCGATTCAGAAGTATCCACGTGCAGCAGAAGTACCTCCGATGAGGCCAGATGTACTTCGCGTCCGTCCCGGACTCGGTACATCCGGTGCAGCAGGTGCATGCGCTTGGCGTCTGTGCCGACCACGAAGGTGCGAACCCTCAGGGCGTCACCTTCTCGGGATTCCCTGTAATAGTTGATGTGCCCCTCCACCGTGTAGGCGGAGACCTTGCGGCTGGTGCGGAACGCGTCATCCATGCCGATGCGGTCCAGAACACCGTCGGTGGCGTGACCGAAGACCAGCACGTACCCGGCCTCGGTCAGATGCCCGTTGTAGTCGATCCAGTCCCCGGGAACTGTGGTCTCGTGTATGATTTCGCTCATCGGCAGTCCTCCCCGACTGCGCTGCGGTATTCGTCCAGCGCGTTCATGATGCGGATGAGGCATTCGTCGCGTTCGCGCACCAGATCGTCGCAGCTGCGTCCCTTGGCGGCCTTTTCGCAGCCATCCACCATGCGGTCGCGCAGGGTGGAGGTGAGTTCGGGCGCCTTGAGGCGGGTCCATGGCTCTTCAAGGGCCGGGCCGAAGTGGTCCAGCATGTGGGCCATGCCGCCTTCGCCGCCTGCCATGTGGAACGTGAGGCACGGCCCCATGATCGCCCAGCGCAGACCGGGGCCATAAGCGATGGACGCGTCGATCTCGTCCACGGTGGCCTCGCCTTCTGCCACCATGTGCAGGGCCTCGCGCCACAGGGCTTCCTGCAACCGGTTGGCGATGAATCCGGGAAGTTCCCGGTTCATGCGAATGACCTTTTTGCCGGTGCTCTCGAAGAACTCCGCGGTCTTGTCCACGAGCCGCGGATCGCTGTCGTCGCCGCCCACGACTTCCATGAACGGCACGAGGTACGGCGGGTTGAAGGGATGGCCGACCACGGTGCGTTCCGGCGTGTCGCATTTCTTCTGGATGTCGCTCATAGCGAACCCGGAGGTGCTGGAGCAAAGAATGGTGTCCGGAGAAGCAAGCTCGCCAAGGGTCTTGTAGAGCTCCTGCTTGGATTCAAGATTCTCGGGAGCGGACTCCTGAATGAATTGAACCTGCTCCACCATCTCCTTAAGGGAGTCGGCAAATCTGAGGCGATCCTTGGAAGCGCCATCGGACAGGCCGAGCTTCTCCAGAGTGGGCCAGTTTTCATCCACCATGCGGAGCAGTTTCTCCTTTGCGCCGGGACCGGGATCGAAAGCGACCACGTCGAAGCCGTTGCGCAGAAAATGCAGTGCCCAGCCGCCGCCGATAACGCCTGCGCCGAGGATGCCTACCGTCTTTATGTCCTTGATGTCTATCATGATTCTTCTTGGCTATTGGTTGAGTCCGAGAATCTCGCGAGCATGATCCGGAGTGGCGGGAGTCGCCCCAAGCGTGTCCGCGAGCTGTACGGCTTTTTGCACGAGCATGACGTTGTCCGCCGCGACGCCTTTTTTGAGATAGAGGTTGTCTTCCAGTCCCACGCGCATGTGACCGCCCATGAGCAGAGCCTGAGCCGCAAAAGGGAACTGGTTGCGACCAATGCCGAACCCGGCCCAGACTGCGTCTTCTGGCAGCTGGTTGCGCAGGGTCAGCATGGCTTCCGGCGTGGCCGGGGCGCAGAACGGGATGCCCATGCACAGCTGAAACAGCGGCGGGGCGGCGATGAGCTTTTCCTGAATGAGCTGTTTGGCCATCCAGACATGCCCCATCTCGAAGACTTCGATCTCGGGCTTCACACCGGATTCGGCAATGCCTGCCGCCATGGTGCGAAGCTGGTCGGGCGTGGTGATATATGCTGCGTCAGCATAATTCATGGAGCCACAGTCGAGGGTGCATATTTCCGGCTTGAGTTCCCGGATGTGGGCGATGCGTTCCTCGGCCCCGGCCATATCGGAGCCTGCCCCGCCGGTGTTCGGCTCATTTTCGTCCGGGACGAAATCGCCGCCCATGCCCGCGGTAAGGTTGATGATGACGTCGGAACCGCTCTCGCGGATGTGTTCAACCACTTCCCTATAAAGCTCGGGAGCCCGCGAGGGCTTGCCGGTTTCCGGGTCCCTCACATGGATATGTGCCACGGCAGCCCCGGCTTTTCGGGCGGCAATGGCCGACTCGGCGATCTCTTTGGGCGTGACGGGCACCGCCGGATTCTTGTCCGCGGTATCCCCGGCACCGGTGATCGCGCAGGTTATGATCGGTGTTGTATTCATGGAAAGATCCTTTCTTTATCCTAGTTTCAGAATGACTTGCGCCCGAAGGCCGTCCGACACTAAGCGGGGAAAAGAATCTTGTTATGACTAATTGCGACGGAAAATTGATTTATGGTGACGGGTTTGAGGGCAGTGCTGACCTTTTGTTTAAGGAAGCGTTTGCGAAGTGCTGCTAGGATAAGGCAGGCGTTGTTCGGATAATCAATGTTTCAATATCGCCGGTGTGTTGACTTCGTTTGCATGCTTGAATATGCTATAAAGGCACATTTTTATAGTGCTTCCTTTGAAAGAGGTTTCAGTTGCGATATTCGTCGCCGAAACCTTTTTTTATGGATTTGTTGTTGAACTTCATTTTGTTCACTTTTCTATTCGACTACATTTCGGGGAGAGAATCGTGTTTGGCGCTCATCAAAAATCAATTAGTGCACGTTCGATCGTTATCCTGCTTGTGTGCAGCATTCTTGTAGGCGGTTGTCAGGCCAGCAAACAGAATACCGGCATGGCCGTGGGAGCTCTTGTCGGCGCGGTGGCTGGCAGCTTCATCGGAAAAGGCGCAGGGAAGGCACTTGCAGTGGGGATAGGCGTACTCGCAGGTGGTTTTATCGGCAATCAGATTGGCGGGTATCTCGACGAACAGGACCGTCTGGCCGTTGAGCGAGAATCCACCAAGGCTCTTTCACGCGCCAAAGACGGGGAAACCACCACCTGGGAAAACCCTGACACCAAAGCCAAGGCCGAAATCACGGTTGAAAAGACTGAAACGGTTGAACGGGAAATACCCATCGTCCGGCACAAAAAGGTGCAAAAGCCCGGTAAGCTGGAGTTGATCGGAGAACCGTATGAAATACTGACCGCATCAAACGTGCGCTTCGGCCCTTCCATGGATAGTGATGTGGCCGAAGTGTTGCCCGAAGGCGACAAGGTCCTCGCCGTTGGCAAGGTCAATGGCAAGAACTGGATTCTCATCAACAAGAACCGTCACGCCATCGGATACATTCACGCATCCCTCGTAGGCAAGGAAGGCACCCTGGCCAAGCGCAAGGCTGCCGCCAAGTCTACGGCGGAAAATGATGACGCCAAAGCCGAGACGCAGACTGCGGATGCGCAGAAGGTCATGCAGCCTGCGTACGATCTCGACGCGATGCCTGAAGATATGCAGTCTTCCCGGACCTTGCGCAAGGCCGTGAACCTCGACACCATGGTCGCCAGTTACCCCGACACGCCGGAAACCGACGACTATGTGGCGGAACAGGTCGAAGTGGAAGCGCCCGCCCGCACTCTCAAGATGAAGGTTTCCTCTCCCAAGGGGCAGGAAGAGACCACGGTCGTGGCGAGTAAGGGAACAGACGGCGCATGGGAGATCATCTAGCCATGCGCCCTGTCCGGACAATACTCCCCATCCTGCTGTGCCTGCTGATGTCTTCGGTGGACACGGCAGAGGCGGCATCGTGGCATCGTTTGGCATATTCCAAGAAAATGGGGGCCGACGTCTTTGTGGGCCCGGATGGAAGCGATTGGTGCGCCAAANCCGTCAAGAGCAAGGTTAAGCTGGATTCCGGCAGTCCGCTACGTAGCGGAGGTGTCAAAACTTTTTTGGGAAAAGTGCTCACCGTTATTCGAAACGATTGTCCCGAAGCGGCAAAAGCCGACTTCTCCGTTGTGGACGCGGACGGCGAAGCTTCCCTCGGGAATTACGTAGCTGAATCTTCATCCAACTGGAAAGTGGTGAAGGGAGGTGCGCCCGTTATCGCATCCGCGTCGAGCGAGAAATTTTCCAAAACTGTTCGGAAGGACTCCGCCTTACCCAAAGGGCCGGTGAAGGCCACGTACCTGGGGCTGGTTTCCGGCGTTTTGCAAGGTTCTGCCTCTACTGTGGATAGTGATGACTTCGTGAAAGATTATATCGTAATGGAGCATTACCAAGAGTTTCGCAGGATACGCAAAAATGAAATCGGAATCGCCAAAATGATGGATAAGTATCGGGAGGAAGCCCGGGAATTCTATCATGCTGCGGCGCCAGAATATATTGAACTCAGGATTGACGGAAAACTTGGCAAGTACGACGTCAAAAAAGAGGCATTCGAATTCTCTCCCATCAACAAGGATGCAGGATACGTGCTGGATCGGCCCAGCAAGTGGTGGAATCATCGCATGGGGGAAGCTTTCCCCAAGAAAATCGGAATAAATGTTTTTGGTGGAGAAGCCATAAGCCGTATGGGCATGGCCGAAAGCAGGGCTGAGAAGCTTCTGAAGCGACTTAGATACCGAAGAGTGGATATCGTTGCCGTGGTCAAAGTCGTTAGCCATGACACCTACCCCGGGACTTCCCTGCCGAAATATCGAACCCAGTTGCATTCTCTCAAAGTTCTGGAAAACGGCGGCAAAAAGGTGGTTTACGAGTACCCGGCCTCTTGGGTCGGGGCCAAGGTCGCCAAACTCCGTGAAGAGAAGCGCCGTGCACAGCGGGAGCGTCAGAAGCGACTTGAGACGGAACGGCGTCGTAAAGAAGCTGAAGAGGCCGCGAGACAGGAACGTATTGAACGTGGCGTTGAGCCGATTGCGGCCAGTTGGGATGTGGTGAAGGCTCATTACGATAAACTTCGCTCCGGAAAGAATGATTCTTACATGGTTAACGGAGTGGATACCCGGCGACCTCTGCTAATTGCTTCCGAGTCGGAATACATGGGTGAAACCGTCATTTTCGGTGACGGGCTTATCCCGGAACTGCTCAGGGATAAAGAAATCGCCTATGTGGTCACATCGGATGAAGGGGATGAAAGGATCAAGCTCAAGATTCAGAACTGGCGTGAATTCAGGGAAAAGAGTGTTCCTGAAGCCATTCAGTCCGATTTGAGGGCGTTGCTGAAAGAATACCCAAATGCCTTCACAAAGATGGGGGCAAATGCGTTGTATAAAGCCAAGGCAAGACTTCTTCTGAGTTCCGTCGGGTACGGAGATGATCCGTGGAAAGGTGGAAAGACCCTTGTTCTGCATGTCGATTCGGCCAAGTACGAAGCCAAATTAAGACGGTCCAGCGCTAAAGAGTATTGTCAATGGGAAGTAAAGGCCGAAGAGCCAAAAAAACCGTACATCCAGAAAAGGGATCGGCGAACTGCGAGGCAGCTTGACCTCGCCGGGCTACATGGCGGCATGGAACTCGAAGAAGTGGAGGATGTTCTGGAAGAGCGCTTCGGCATCAAGGCGGAATTCGACGAACAGACCAAGCTGTTGGAGTCCACCTCGCCAATCTCCCTTTCTGAATATAACTCCTTTGGAGACGCCCTCCCGCCGGGAAGGCGTTACTTCAAAGGTCGTTTCGTGAAGACCGGCGAGTCCTTGATGGGCCTTGGTGGGCCGGTCTATTCCCTCAAACAAGCCATGCTGCGCCAGACTGCGACCAAAGAGGAAAAGGAAGCCATAGTCGATGGGCTCATCAAAAAGTTCGGCGAGCCTGACCTGCGAATGGTCAAGGGCGGCGTTCTAGTCTTCAATTGGGGCGAACGGATTACGGATGACCGCTCGAAAATGCCTTCCGGCAAGAATATCAGCCGTCCTGTTTCTGCCTTGGAAGCGCAGATACATCAGTCGATGCGGGGTGTTGTCACCACGCTTATTCTGACCGACGAGCTGTATCTGAAAAAAACCAAGGTCGAAACGCAGACCATATATTGATGACATGGGGCGCTTCTCTTTCGGGAGGAGCGCCCCTTTCATTGTGGGGGAAACATGCGGTGGTCATTGATGGTACTGGGGGCGGCGGCGTTTTTTCTTGTCTCGTTTGCGTATGGGACACCGCCGGAGAAAATCGCCTACTCCAAAACGTATGGAGCCGACGTTTATGTCATGGACCACGGCAAGAACTGGTGTGACTCGAACATTTCTACAATCGCCAGAATGAGGCCTGGAAGCGTCTTGGGCGATCACGCTCTGGATGCCTTTTACAAGATGATAGGCATTATTCTTCAGGATGAATGCCCCAAGGCGCAAAAGACTGGCTTCTTGGTTCTTGGCGCGGACGGGGAGTACTTTTTTGCCGGAGAATGCACACGGGATGACGGCTGGACTCCTGCTCGAACCGGCTTTGGCGTGTCCGAAGGCATTACCTTGATGCGATATCACACGACGATATTTGTGGATGCTATGACCGCTCGACTTTTTCCCGGTTCGTATGCCAACCGTTTAGAATGGTTAGGTATTGGTGGTTTTGTTGTCGTGTTTTTCGCAGCCGTTTTATTTCTTTGCAGGAAAAAGGAACAGCTTTCGACCTTGCAGGACCATGAAAGTGAACCTGAATCGAATCAGGTTGAAGAGGTCGCGCCTTATGAATCTGTCACCGTTGAAGACGGCGGCATGGAATCACCGAAACCGAAACTTGTGGCCTCTACTGTTTTTGCCGAAAGCTATGAAGCGGCTCTGGAAGGAAAACTCAGCGAGGCCCCGAAGGAACGCGCAGGAGATTACGGGGAAGCATTGGTCTTATCCAAAGTAATGCAAGCGGGCGGGGGCATCGTTTACTGGGGGCTTGGCCTGAGCAATCGCGGTAGGAAATGCGAGGTTGATATTCTTATAGTCGCCCCTCATGGGCTGCTTCATGTGGAGGTGAAGAACCTTCGCGGCGTCTGGAAAGTGCTGAGTGAGTATGACGAGCAGGGACGGGTGTGCAGTTCCTGCTGGACGCGTGATGGGGATGGCGATCTAACGATGAGAAGCCCGGTGGAGCAGGCCAATCGAGCACGCACCATTCTGGCCGAAACTGTCAGAAATCTCACCGACTTCTATATTCCGATTCATAGCGTGGTGGTCGCGGCTCACGGCGAGTTCAGCCTGAGCTGTGCGCAGGATGACGGAGTGAAAGTTATGAGCCTTTCCGAATTTGCCGAATTCTACAAGGAGTATGCGCACGGTTCCATCGCTCAACTCAGTGCGGCGCGACGGGGACTTTTCGCTTCACTGGTAGAGCATGTGGCCGGATATGGGCAGCGGCCCGCATTTTTTGATCTGGAACTATTCGAGGAAGGGGCGAGGCAAGTGCCGGATCAGCCCATGTCCATGGAGACGTATGAGAACTACCTTTTCACGAAATTGTCCGAATATTGGAGCCTGAAGACCAGAATCCCGAAGCAGGACGGAATCTGGTTCGGCAACAAGCAGGATATGGCTCCCGCCTCTGTCAAGAACGGTACTCAAGATTAATAGCGTCTGCCTATTCGTACGCCTCCTGCGCGCGTTGCCTGAGCATTTCCCCGAGATCGACATCCTTGTTGGCATAGGTTTGGGCCGAGATGACCTCGCGGACGCTGCCGTTTCGATAGAGGGCAATGGATTCTGCGAAAGATTCCACGTCCTCGCAGTCGTGGGTGACCATGACCATGGGGGTGTCGAATGCATCGAGAACTCGGCAGAGTTCCTTGCGCATACGCAGGCGAAGCGGCTGGTCAAGAGCGGAGAAGGGTTCGTCAAGGAGCAGCAGCCCCGGCGAGGTGGCCAGTGCGCGGGCCAGGGCGGCGCGTTGCTGTTGACCGCCCGAAAGCGCGGAAGGCTTCTGTCCAGCCACGTTTTCCAGGCCGAAGGCCTCCACCAGTTCCGAAATGCGGTTTTGCTGCTGGCGGGTTGGGCGTCTGAACAGAGGTGCCAGTCCGAAGCCGATGTTCTCACGTACGGTCAGGTGCGGGAACAGGGCGTAATCCTGAAAAACATAGCCCAGATGTCGTTTCCTTGCGGGAATGTTGGTCCCGCGCTTGGAATTGAAAAGCGTCCTGCCGTTGCAGCGGATATGACCTTCATCGGGGCTGAGAATTCCGGCGATGGCCTTGAGGGTAAGGGTCTTTCCCGAACCGGAAGGACCGAAGAGCACCAGTGAGCGCGCTTCGGTGGAAAACCGCGAGCGGAGGGTGAACTCGTCACCCCCGCAACGCAGGCGTTTGGTTATATCAATGTCGAACTGCATGGCTACCTGCCTTACGGAGCCTTGAAACCCCGGGCTTCCAGCAATGCGCGGCCTTCACCGCCAAGCACGAAGGCAACGAATTTTCGTGCCGCTTCATCGGATGCCGAATCAAGGACCACGGCTACGGGGTAGGTCACGGGATTCTCCAGCGGCACTTCGGCAACGATGCTGACGTCCTTGCCCGCCTTGACCGCGTCCGTGCGGTAGACGAAACCGCAGTCGATCTCCCCGCGCACGAGATAGTCCAGCACCTGTCTCACGGACTCGCCGAAGATCATCTTGGGCGAGAGGTGATCATAGAGGTCTGCTCCGACAAGAGCGCCCTTGGCGTACTGCCCGGCGGGGACGGTTTCCGGTGTGCCGATGCCGATGCTTTTGACGCTCCGTTTCGTGAGGTCATCGAGCGATGAGACTGACGCGGGGTTGTCCGAGGGCACGGCAAGAACGAGGGCGTTTCGTGCGAACACCGCTACATCGTCTTCCGCGACAAAGCGGTTCTGCACGGCCTTGTTCATCCATTTCGGGTTGGCCGAGGCATAAACATCAGCCGGAGCACCTTGCTCGATCTGTCTGTAGAGCGCGCCGGACGAGGCAAAGTTCATGATGACATCCACCTCGGGGTGCGCTTTCTCGAAGGCCGGTTCCATGTCGCTGAAGGCATCGGTGAGGCTGGCTGCGGCGGAAACGATCAGTTCACGGGCCTGAGCGGTGCCGGGGGCCGAGGTCCACAGGACAAGCGCGACAAGCAATGTGGCGAGGGCGGTGCGTTTCATGGTTTGATCTCCTTTTTATTGTCTGAACTTCGGTTGCAGCAGCTTGCCGGTGATCACCAGAATGACCACGCACACGATGCTGATGATGAGCACGAGCGTATTGGCGAGCGCGTCATTGCCCGCCTGAACCGCGGAGTAGACCGCGAGTGAGAGGGTTTGCGTTCGACCGGGGAGGTTGCCGGCGATCATGAGCGTGGCACCGAACTCGCCCATGGCGCGTGCAAAGGCGAGCATCCCGCCGGAGATGATTCCCCGGAAGGCCAGCGGCAGGGAAACCCGGAGAAAGACCGAAAGTTCGTTCTGGCCGAGAGTTCGGGCCGCGTCTTCGTATCGGGAGCCGACACCTTCCAGTGCGGCGCGGGCTGATTTGAAGACCAGCGGGAAAGCCACGACGGTGGCAGCAATGGTTGCTCCCTGCCATGTGAACATCAGGCTGATACCGAAGCTGTCCTGAAGCCACTGGCCGATGAAACCTCGACGGCCCACCAGCACCAGAATGTAATAGCCGAGCACCGTGGGCGGCATGACGAGTGGCAGCGTGCACAGGGCGTCAAGCAGGTCGCGGCCCGGGAAAGGCCTGCGCGTCAGCAGGAAAGCGGCCGCCACGCCGAGGACCAGCGAAAAGACCACAGCCAGTCCCGACACTTTGAGGGTAAGCAGAAAAGGTGTGATAAATGCCGGGGAGGTCAGGTCTATCCAGATGAAATCCATGTGTCAGCCAGTCAGTTTTCTTGGTTTCGTCCCTGCCATGCGAGGACGCTTTTTGAAGTCTCGGTCTTAATCCCTATGGCTCGGAGGATTAATTCGCAAGCCGGTCACGCGAACGGGTATATCCGTGACCGAACCGTGGAAGGTCTCACGAATTGACATGAGCGCCCGATGGACCTATCCCTTTGGGCTTCTCCGGAAGCGAAACCCGTCCGAAGATTCCACCTGCACCGATTCGGAGCCGTTCATGCGTATCGAACAGAACCTGCATTCCACCTATCCGTCCCTCGGGGAAATCCCCGCCGAGTATCTGTCGGGCCTTCCCAAGGACTGCCCGTTCTATCTCGTGGACGGTGAACTGCTGCGCTGGCAGGGCAAAACCGAACCTGTCCATTCCGCGATGATGGCCAGCGAGAACGGCCTGTTGGCGCCCTTGCATCTCGGTAGCTGTCCCGTTCTGGACGAGAACGCCGCCATGCGCGCGGCAAAGGCGGCTGTGGATGCCTATGGGCGCGGGCTGGGCGAATGGCCCGCCATGACGCAGGGCGAACGCATCCGGCATCTGGAGTGTTTTCTCGAGCGCATGGTCGCCGAGGGGGACGAGATCGTCCGGCTCATGACGCTGGAAATCTGCAAGCCTGTCCGGCAGGCGCGTGGCGAATTCGACCGCACGGTGCAGTATGTACGCGACACCATCGACGCCCTCAGGGAGATGGACGGTGAGGATTCCCGCCGGTTCGAAGGCGACGACATCCTTGCGCGGGTCCGGCGTGCGCCGCTTGGCCCCGTACTCTGCATGGGACCGTACAATTTTCCGTTCAATGAAACCTTCGCCACGCTGATTCCGGCGTTGCTCATGGGCAACACCGCAGTGGTCAAGCTGCCGAAGATCGGGCGCCTTCTTTTTTCGCCGATCCTCGAAGCGTTGCGCGACTGCTTCCCTCGCGGTGTCGTCAATGTCATCACGGGAAATACTGAGTTGGTGCATCCCATCCTGAAATCCGGCTGCGTGGACGTGTTCGCGTTCATCGGATCAAGCGGTGCCGCCAGCGCCCTGCGGGAGCTGCATCCGAGACCGGGCCGCCTGCGCTGCGTGTTCGGGTTGGATGCCAAGAATCAGGCCGTGGTGCTTCAGGATGCGGACATGGATGTTGCCGCTCCCGAGATCCTTTCGGGCAGCCTGTCCTTCAGCGGTCAGCGCTGCACTGCCATCAAGACCGTTTTCGTGCACCAAAGCAGAGCGGATGAACTGCTGGAGCGATTGAAAGCGGGTGTCGGAAAGCTCAAGATCGGTATGCCGTTTGATCCGGACGTGGATATCACGCCGATGCCGGAACCGGGGAGAGCCGAGTATCTTCGCGATCTGGTGGACGATGCGGTTTCGAAAGGGGCACGGGTCATCAACGCGGATGGTGGTTCCGTGCTCGGAAGCCTTGTTCATCCTGCCATCCTGTATCCCGTGGATTCATCCATGCGCGTATATCATGAAGAGCAGTTCGGCCCTGTGGTGCCTGTGGTTCCGTTCGATGACGACCGTACTCCCGTGGAGTATCAGGCGCAGTCCGATTTCGGCCAGCAGGTAAGCCTCTTCGGGCAGAATCCTGACAGGCTCGGACGGCTTGTGGACGCCATGTCCGCACAGGTCTGTCGGGTGAACCTGAACAGCCAGTGCCAGCGCGGGCCGGACACGCTTCCGTTCGGCGGTCGCAAGGACTCGGCCGTAGGCACACTCTCGGTCAAGGACGGAATCCGTGCCTTTTCCATGCGTACGGTGGTCGCCTCCAAAAACACGGATAATAACCGTGTGCTGCTCTGCGCCCTTCAGGAGGGGCAAACCTCTTCATTCCTGAATGCCGAGCATTTGAAGTAACGACACCTTCCACGCCTCTTTCGCGTGAGTAACTGGCTGAAATTTTATAAATTTCAGAGTTTCTTCCTGCTCGCTCCGGTTTCTGGATACTGAGATCTTTCGTAAGGTCTTGCACTTCGAAAGCTCACAGGGTGTGATTATTCACTTCTTTTCCAACCAACCAGTTTTTAGAGATAAATTGAATTTGAAGCGAGAGTGAGCAAATGCTGACTGCTTGTCCGCATTATTTGCAGGTAGCTGTATTGATGAACTTTATTGCACGAATTGGTGTCAAATCTTGAGTAAGTCGAAGATTGTTGTTCGGAAGAGGGTGAGTCAATAGTGATCATTATGTCGATTCTGACATAATGGCGTGGTGAAGGTGCTTCAACCATGGTTGAAGAGATGCCGAAGCCCGATATTTCATTCCGGAGGACTCAATGCGCAGCCTTCAAATTACGGCTTCCGGCAGCGGTGCCGGGACTGGCCCTACCATGCGCCTGCATCTCTGGCTCGAAACGGGCGGGGGGGTGCTCTTCGGCCTTGGCCGGTTGCAGTTGCTTCGTGAGGTGGAACGGCGCGGGTCGCTCAAGGCAGCGGCTGAAGCGCTGGGTATGTCCTACCGTGGAGCATGGGGCAAAATAAAGACCACGGAAGAACTCTTTGGTGAAAAGCTTATCGAACGGGCCGCGAGCCGACGGTCCGGCTACCATCTTACATCTTTCGGAACGGCTCTGGCCAAACGTTTCGACGACTGGTTCCGCGAAGTGGAAGACTTCGCTCTGTCCACCGGGCGGGAATACCTGCCATTTTCTTTGGAAAAGTACACCTGAGGCCTTTTTTTGACTTCCAATGTGCTAAATATAACATATTGAAATAGTTGAATTTAGTGTTAAGGTGGCAGTGCTCGGACATTCGGGTCCGGGTTCAATCACTGCCGCGCAATAGCAGCGAGGCACATACCAAGGAGGCCAAGGGTTATGAAACTCGACCGCCGAAGCTTCATGAAGCTCGCAGGCTCGTCAGCGGCGTGTCTCAGCCTCGGGCAGCTCGGAGTCAGCCTGACTCCGGTCAGGGCCTACGCGGCGGAAATCAAGATTTCCGGTGCCAGAGAGGTCGTGACGGTCTGTCCGTTCTGTTCCGTCAGCTGTCACGTCATCGGCCATGTCAAGGAAGGCAAGCTCGTCAACACCGAGGGCGACCCGGACTATCCCATCAACGAAGGCTCCCTGTGCGCCAAGGGTGCGGCCATGTTCAGCATGACCACAAGCCACCACCGGCTGCAGAAGCCGCTTTATCGCGCACCTTACAGTGACAAATGGGAAGAGAAGAGCTGGGACTGGATGCTCGACCGCATCGCGCGGCGCATCAAGGATACCCGCGACAAGGACATCATTCTCAAGAATGACAGGGGCGAGACCGTCAACCGCCTCGAATCCATGTTCCTGCTGGGCACTTCCCACGCGGGCAACGAGGAATGTGCCATCGCGCATCAGGCGATGCGCGGCCTGGGTGTCGTCCACATGGACCACCAGGCGCGTATCTGACACAGCGCCACAGTTGCGGCTCTGGGAGAGTCGTTCGGACGCGGTGCGATGACCAACCACTGGATCGACATCAAGAATGCCGATTCCATCCTCATAATGGGCAGCAATGCTGCCGAACACCACCCGATCTCTTTCAAATGGGTGCTGCAAGCCAAGGACAAGGGCGCCACCGTGATGCACGTTGACCCCAAGTTCTCCCGCACCTCCGCCAGATCGGACTTTCACGTCCCCCTGCGGTCCGGAACGGACATCGCCTTCCTCGGGGGCATGATCAAGTACATTCTCGACAACGAACTCTTTTTCAAGGAGTACGTCACCGAGTACACCAACGCCTCACTCATTGTGGGCGAAGGTTACGGTTTCAAGGACGGCCTGTTTACCGGGTACGACCCCAAGACGCGTTCCTACGACAAGAGCCGCTGGGGATTCGAGCTGGATGGAAACGGCGTGCCGAAGCGCGACAAGTCACTTCAGCATCCGCGCTGCGTGCATCAGCTCATGAAGAAGCACTACTCCCGCTATGGCATCGACGCGGTTTCCGCCACCACGGGGGTTTCCGCCGAGAACCTGCTCAAGGTCTACAAGACCTTCACGGCCACCGGAAAGCGGGACAAGGCCGGGACCATCATGTACGCCCTCGGCTGGACCCAGCATACCGTCGGCGTCCAGAACATCCGCTCAGCGGGCATCATCCAGCTTCTTCTCGGCAACATCGGCGTTGCGGGCGGCGGCATCAATGCCCTGCGCGGCGAACCCAACGTACAGGGCTCCACCGACCACACGCTGCTGTATCACATCATACCCGGTTACATGGCCATGCCGAACAACGAATGGCAGACTTACGACGACTACGTGAAGGCCAACACGCCGGTGAGCAACGACCCCATGTCCGCCAACTGGTGGAAGAACAAGCCCAAATATTTCGCCAGCCTGCTTAAGGCATGGTTCGGCGAAAACGCCACGCCGGAGAACGGCTTCTGCTACGAATACCTGCCCAAGATCGAAAAGGGAGAGGATTACTCCTACATGTACCTTTTCGACCGCATGTACGAGAAAAAGATCCGCGGCGGCATAATCATCGGCCTCAACCCCATGAACAGCGTGCCCAACTCCAACAAGGTGCGTAAGGCGCTGGACAATCTGGACTGGCTGGTGACCTCCGAGCTCCATCATTCCGAGACCACGGACAACTGGCAGCGTCCCGGCGTGGACCCCAAGAGCGTGAAGACCGAGGTCTTCCTGCTTCCCTCCGCACACCGGCTGGAAAAGGAAGGCTCCGTCACCAACTCCGGACGCTGGCTGCTCTGGCACTACAAGGCTATCGAACCCGCGTTTGAAGCCCGCTCGTTCGGCGATATGTTCACCGGTTTCATGACGCGGGTGCGCGAACTCTATCGCGAGGAAGGCGGCACGCTGCCCGAGCCCGTGCTCAAACTGGATTACCCCGAGACCTATGATCCCGAGTCGCTCTGNGCGCTGATCAACGGCCGGTTCACCAGAGATACCGTGGTCAAGGGCAAGACATACCGCAAAGGTCAGCTGGTTCCGTCCTTTACCGCGTTGACGGACGACGGTTCCACCAGCAGCCTGAACTGGCTCTATGCAGGTAGTTATACCGAAGAGGGCGGCAATAAGGCCAAGCGGCGCAGCACCAAGCAGACCCCGATGCAGAAGAACATCGGTCTGTTCCCCAATTGGGCATGGTGCTGGCCCGTGAACCGTCGCATCCTCTACAATCGCGCCTCCGTGGACCTGAACGGCAAGCCCTACAATCCGGAGAAGGCGGTCATCGAATGGAAGAACGGCAAGTGGGTCGGCGACGTCCCCGACGGCGGCTGGCCGCCCATGGCCACCGGCAAGGGGCGGTATCCGTTCATCATGTCCAAGCACGGATTCGGCCAGATCTACGGGCCGGGCCGTCAGGATGGTCCGTTCTCGGAGCACTACGAGCCGGTTGAGACCCCTGTTGCGCGCAACATGTTCTCGCAGCAGCTCAACAGCCCCGTGTACAAGTTCGTTTCCAGCGAGATGGACAAGCTCTCCGCGCCCGCGGATCCGAACTTCCCCATCGTGCTGACGACCTACAGCCTCACGGAACACTGGTGCGGCGGCGGAGAAACCCGCAACATCCCGAACCTGCTCGAAGCGGAACCGCAGCTCTATGTCGAGATGAGTCCCGAACTGGCAGGGGAGAAGGGCATCGCCAACGGCGACGGCGTGATCGTGGAGAGCGCGCGAGGGCGCGTTGAGGCCATCGCCATGGTCACGGTCCGCATGCGCCCGTTGCGGGTGCACGGCCGAATCATCCACGAGATAGGCATGCCGTTCTGCTTCGGCTGGACGACCCCGGGAACCGGCGACGCCACCAACAGGCTCACGCCTTCGGTCGGCGACCCGAACACCACCATTCCCGAATACAAGGCCTGCTGCGTGAATGTCCGCAAGGCCGACAGGCTCACCGAGCTTGCAACCTAAAAGGAGGTCGTCATGCCCAAGTCGTTTCTCATCGACACATCCCGCTGCACGGCGTGCCGCGGCTGTCAGATAGCCTGCAAGGAATGGCACGAGCTGCCGGCCAACAAGACTACCCAGTACGGGTGGGGGAGCCATCAGAATCCGCAGGACCTGAATGCGAACAACTATAAACTCGTGCGTTTCAGCGAGCACCTCGACGGTGACGTGATCCGCTGGAACTTCTTCCCGGACCAGTGCCGGCACTGTGTGGAGCCGCCCTGCAAGGACATGGCGGACATGATCGTCGAAGGCGCCGTTGTCCGCGACGACAAGACCGGTGCGGTGCTCTTCACCGAAGCGTCCGTGAAACTCAGCGAGGCGGACTTCGAGGAGGTGCGTATGGCGTGCCCCTATGACATTCCCCGGCGCAATGAGAACTCGGGACTCATGAGCAAATGCACCATGTGCAACGAGCGTATCCATAGCGGACTGCAGCCCGCGTGCGTCAAGGTGTGTCCCACCGGCACCATGCAGTTCGGCGAACGCGAGGACATGCTCAAGCTGGCCGAGGCCCGGCTCGAATCGCTGAAAAAGGACTGGCCCGAAGCCATGCTGGCGGATCCCTATGACGTGAACGTGATCTACCTGCTCATCGACACCCCCGAGAACTATCACGAGCGCTCAGTTGCCGCGAACACCGCGGGTCCCATGTCGAAGAAGCAGTTCTTTGCCACGCTGACGCGTCCCTTCAGGGCCATGAAGGCCTGAGTGTAACAAAACGAATCCCGGAAACGGACCGGACGGCTGCTGGGCTGTCCGGTCCGGGCCCGGAACTGGAGTACTGCATGACATCTTCATTCGACCGCGAAAAAGTGGAAAGGACCCTTGAGACCATCCGCAGGCGGACTCCGGCATACGACGAGCTCACGACACGGTTCGGGCCGCTCTTCATCGCCAGCGAAGAGTTGAGCGCGGAGCTTGTTGAGAAAGGCATCGCGGCACCGGCAATCGACACCGTGAGGTTTGCGTCCGGCGTGCCCGTGCTTGTTGGCAACGATCTTGAGCAATGGCGTGACGAGTTTGCGCTCGCGGCAAAAAGACTGGTTGCCCCGGTCTGTGAAGTGCTTCGTCTTGAACAGGATATTGTCGAAGCGATGCAAAAGGCATTTTCGGATACCGATATGATTTTGGGACTCGCCCGGGCGCGCATGGAGGGCGACGAAGAGCGTTTCAAAGACACCTCCGCCCAGCATGACCTCCCCTCGGACATGCTGATGTTTGTTGCAGAAACCATTTGTTCGTCGGTGCTTCGCGCTGTGGCCGACTCCGTGGGCGAGTCCCTTTCATCGTTTGGCTGGGAGCAGGGTCACTGTCCCGTGTGCGGGGCTACGCCTTCCATTTCTCAGCTTTCCCCCAAAGAGGTCACGGATCTTGATCAGCTCGTGGGCGGTGGCGGCAGAAAGTATCTTCACTGTTCCCTGTGCGGGCATGACTGGCGATTCAAGCGCAACGCATGTCCGTCCTGCGGCAACGACGAAACCGAGTCACGCGAATTCTTTCACGTGGACAACGTGCGCTACGAGCGCGTTGAAGCGTGTCGGAAATGCGGCAGGTATTGTCTGAATATCGACATGCGGGAGTACGAGCCGCATCCGCACCTCGATGCGGTCCAGATGGGACTCATCCACCTTGATCTGCACGCTCGCAGCAACAGCCTGAGCCCGCTGACGCCGACGCTGTGGAATAATGCGGAGTAACGGGGAATGGCGATACCGCAACTGAGACCCATTGAGGCCGAAGGCCGGGCACGAGTCGAATCCTCGCACGGGCTGGCCCCGGCACAGGTCACGTGTCCGGCGACTTTGCAGCGTTACGAGAACGGACGTTTCGCCTTGCGCGATGCTTCCATTGCCGTGGAAGAGGATATGCGGGTTGTGGTGGACGGCCGGGAGGAAGCCCTGCTGTCGCGCACGCCCGGAGATGACATGAATCTTGTGGCGGGTCATCTCTTTGCACGTTCCAGGGTCCGTGAACCCGGCGATATCCTCGACGTACGTTTCAGCTATCGCGGCGTGGCGCGCGCCGAGGTTGCCCTTGGCGGCGGCACCGGCATACGACGCATCTTCCCGTCACCCCGTCCGGTCAGAATCAACCCGCAGGCTCTTTTCAGCTTCAAGGAGCGGTTCGAGCATCGACAGAATCTTTATCGCAATACAGGTTCGACCCATGCGGCCGCGCTCTTTGCCGCAGATGGCGAAATGGTGTCCTTCGGTGAGGACGTTGGGCGGCACAACGCCTTTGACAAAGCCGTAGGTCGCGCACTTTTGGAAGGAACGCTGGAACGCGTGACCATCGCCATGTTGTCTTCGCGACTGGCCTTTGAGCTTGCGGTCAAGGCAACCACGGCCAATATCCCCATCCTGTGCGGATTCTCCGCGGCCACAAGCTCTGGCATCAGTTATGCCGACCGAAACAACCTCACGCTAGTAGGGAGGTTGAGAAGGGATTCCTTCAACGTATATTCCAACGGTTGGCGTATTCACGCGGATGACTGAACGCCAAGTGCGTATTAAAGCGGCCTTCTGTTCGCGTCTTGATCGAAGTCGGGCATTGCAATTGCAACATTCATCATGCGTGTTGTGTGAACTGCACTATTGGCCTATGGTTAATGCGGGAAATGTGTGATGATTTCAGCTTAGATATCGGTCTGATACGGACAGGAGCAAGCATGAAGAATCCCGAGCGGGCGGGGAGAATGTGTCCACGCCAGTTTTTCAGTGTTTCCGAAAATGTGAAGTACCTTGAGTCCGCGCAGCTTGAAGCGCTGGAGCAGGCGTTCATTCAATGGCGGGATGCGGCGAAGCGGGCGGACAGCGTGCGCGCAAGGCTGCGCTTGTGGCTCATCTTCATGCTCCTGAGGCATTCCGGGGCGAGACTGGGCGAAGTGCTTGCGTTGGATGACCGTGCAGCTTTTTCGTCGGTTGCGAATACCGTTCGGCTGGGCGACGGGGAGCGCAGTCGTGAAGTCCCCCTGTCCGACGCGGTTTACGCAGAGGTCGTCCGGACCCTTGAAAGTCCTGCGGGGTGCGGTTTGCGAGGCGATTTCTTTCATGTCGATCCCGGTTACTTTCGTCGCATCTGTTATGCCAGAGGCCGTGAATGCGGCCTGAGCCGCGATATGGTCGGACCGACCGTTCTGCGCAATACCCGTGCGGTGGAGATGCTTCGCAGCGGCGTGCCCATTACCGTGGTCAAGGAGATGCTCGGCCAGTCCTCGCTTGACCTGACGGCGCCGTTCCAACGGTTCACGCCGCAGGACGCGGCGTCCATCATGCAAAAAAGCCTTCGCGGAAGAACCAGCGCGCGCAACGCTTTTACCGGGCATGTGGTGGATATCCGAACCGACGCGGTCATGGCACAGGTCGTACTGGAGACCCGGTCCGGTCTGCGCCTGTGTGCCGTCATCACCGTGGACAGTCTGGAGAATCTGGATTTGCGGGTCGGCTCTCCGTTGGAAGCGACGGTCAAGGCGCCGTTGGTGAACGTGCTGTCCTGCGATGAACATCCTGGCGGGAGCGCGTGCAACCGCCTGTGCGCCAAGGTCGTACGCGTGACGGATTCCCCGGTGCTCACCGAAGTGCTGGCGCGGCTACCGGACGGAACCGACGTGTGCGCGCTCATTTCTGCGGAAAGCGCAGGGGCTATGGATCTTGCTACCGGAACCGAAGCGCAGTTCTGGTTCAAGGCTCTTTCAGTAGTATTGAATACCGGCTGAACTCGGGGCGATTCCTTTATCCACCTGTCCTGACACAATTATTCTTGGGCCCTACAGGGACTGCTGAATGCCCACCGGCGTGAATCACGTGCAGAGGCCGGATGTATGGTTTTCACTGACGGGAAGTGACAGACCATGCGTAAGGCTTTGTGTGTGGATTTTTGTCGAGGTATGGTTTGTATTCCTTTACGGTATTGTTCTGTTGATTCAAGTACATTACGGGCTGATCAGCGCCATGGTATTTCAATTTTGTGAAATGTTGGTCCGGGAGCGACGTTGACAGGGTGGTGCAAGAGTGGAACTCTCCCGGGCATGATAGGTAAATTCTATTGATCTGCCTGGATGCGGGTAGCCGTGTGTGGCGGGTATTGACTCGTTAACCATTCGGGCGTTGACTTTCCGTTTTCACCTTATGCAAAAGAGGTTTATTCAATGCCGTGTTTTCAATCGTGATGGTTCATGAAGTGTTTTTTCGGATGTCCACCAGCTCATGAACTGTTGCTTCGGGTGAATGAAAACATGAGGTTGATGACTTTTCTGCTGATATAGGGCAATGCTATTCATGCTCCGTGCGGGATCACTGATTGGGCGGAAAACACTTTGAGGGGGTGATTTATGCTCAGCACCAAATTTGCCATTCCTGACGTTATCTTTGGCCGTGGGGCCATTACTCATCTGGCGCAATGTGCCAAGCGGGTCGGGGCTGAGAGAGTCTTTTTCGTCAGCGATCAGGGAGTGGAGGATTCCGGCTGGGTCGGTTTGGTCAAGGGAATGCTTCGGGCCAACGACCTTGAGTGCGTGTATTTCAATGACGTGAACTCCAACCCGCGGGACAAGCAGGTTCAGGAAGGCGTTGAAATCTACCGCGAGGGGAAGTGTGATGTGGTCATTGCGCTTGGTGGCGGAAGCCCGATGGATGCGGCCAAAGGCATTGCCACCATCGTGGGCAACGGCGGGGAGATCAAGGACTACGAAGGCGCCAACAGGATCATGCGTCCGCTGCCGCCCATGATCTTCATCCCGAGCACGGCAGGAAGCAGCTCCGATATTTCCCAGTTCTGCATCATTACCGATATGGAACGGCGGGTGAAGATGTCCATAATCAGCCGGTCGCTCGTTCCCAGTATCTCCATAGTTGATCCCCAGCTGCTCGTGACCCAGGACAGAAGCCTCATTCTGGCGGCGGGTGTCGATGCCCTTGCGCACGCCATTGAGTCCTACGTATCCAAGCTCGCTTCCCCGTTTACGGACCTCCATGCCCGGAATGCGATCCAGCTGATCATAGCGAATCTGGAGCGTGCTGCCGAAGAGAAGGACATCGAGGCGCTTGAACAGCTCTCCATCGCCAGCACTTCTGCCGGAATGTCTTTCAGCAACGCGGGACTCGGCGATCTTCATGCTCTTGCTCACGCGCTGGGCGGCCTGTGCGATGTCCTGCACGGCTGGGTGCATCCCACGTTGCTGCCTTCCGTTATGCGTTACAACCTGCCTTCATGCATGGCGAAGATGGGAGAGATAGGGCGACTGGTCACGGGCTCGAATACCGGATCGGACCGGGATGCCGCCATGATGGGGATTGAAAAGCTTGAGCAGTGGTTCGAGAAACTGCAACTCAATACCAAACTGCAAAAGCTGGTGCCGAACAGGGAAGATCTGATGCATGTCTGCAATATGGCGACGCATGATGCGTGTCATCTGACGAATCCGCGGCCCGCTTCGGCCGAGGATCTCATGTCCGTGTGCGAGGAGGCGTGGTGATGACTCCGACGACGACCCTGAGTGACCTGATAGGCATAGAGCACTCGAAACTCGGTTTTTTTCAGGAACTCCAGCAGACAGTCGTGGAGCTTCAGCAGTCCAACAGCGAACTGGAAAGCCAGCGTCGTGAGATTGCGGCCATCATTGACGGCATTACGGACGTGATGATGGTCCTGTCCGAGGATCTGGAGATTATCTCGGTCAACAATGAGTTCCATAACCTGTTCCCAGAAGGCAATCCCATCGGAAAGCACTGCCATGAGCTGTTCCGCGATACCATGGACGCCTGTCCGGAATGCCCAGCCTTTCAGTCCCTTTCGACCAACTCCGTTTGCAAGGAAACGGCAGTCTTCAAGATCGACGGGTGCAACCGGCAGTTCGAGATGATCGCCTCACCCTTGAAGACGCCGGGCGGCGGCGCGAACCGGGTGCTGATCTTCAAGCGGGACGTGACCACGGAAAAAGAGTTTCAGGCCAAGTATTATCAGGCTGAAAAGATGGCGACGGTGGGCACGCTGTCAACAGGCATCGCCCATGAGGTCAACAATCCGCTCATGGCGATTTCCGGTTATGCCGAAGGAATCCAGCGAAGGCTCAGAAAACATGCCGAAGCCATGCCCGAGGAGGTTGCCCGGGAGTTCGCCGAGTATACCGAGACCATCCTCAAGGAGTGTTCAAGGTGCCAGAAGATTGTCCGAAGCCTGTTGAATTTCGGGCATCCCGAAACGTCGGTCTTCGGCTTTGTCAATCTGAACAGTGTCATCAAGGAAACCCTGACGATTCTGGGCTATCATCTGAAGAAGTCCCGAAAGCTCGCCATCGAACTGGAGTTGAGCGAGGATCTGCCTCTCATCTATGCGGATGAACCCCGGCTCAATCAGGTGGTGCTCAATCTCCTGACCAATGCGGCTGACGCCATGGATGGGAAAAAGGGAGCCATCACCATCAGATCATTTATCAAGGAAAACGACTTCATCGTGATAGAGGTGGAGGATCAAGGGATAGGCATCCCGCCGGACATCCGGAACAGGCTTTTCGATCCGTTCTTCACGACCAAGTCCGTGGGCAAGGGAATAGGCATCGGCCTGTCCACCTGTTATGGAATAGTCAAGGACCACAACGGGGAGATAAATGTCAGGAGCGCCGAGGGTGAAGGCTCCTGCTTTACGGTGACCCTCCCCATCCAACAGGAAAAATAGGGAACCGAATGCAGGCTCCATATTATGTGCTCGTCGTGGACGATGAGCAAAGCATACGAAAGCTTCTGGAAAACGAACTCGGTACCCCCGAGCGGGTGGTTCATACGGCAGAAGATGCCCGGACCGCCCGGCAGCTTATAAAAAAACAGCAATATGATGTCATCATTCTTGATATCCGACTGCCAGACGCCAACGGACTCGACCTCTTTTCGGAATTCAAGGTAGCCATTCAGGATGTCGAGATCATCCTCATCACCGGGCACGGCGATATTGATAACGCGGTAGAAGCCATGCGGATGGGGGTCGGCGATTACATCACCAAGCCCTTCAAGCTGGACCGGCTGGAGGTCGTCATCGAACGCGCTTACCAGCGTGTGTGTCTGCAACGGGAGAACAGGGGCCTGCGGCATACGCAGGATGCGAAGGTGGGTTGGTACAACCTCATCGGCCGGTCGGCGCCCATTCAGGAAATCAAGTTTCTTATAGACAAGCTCACCAACTCCGAGGTTCCGGTCCTCATCACGGGGGAAAGCGGGGCAGGAAAGGACGTGGTCGCGCGGGCGATTCACAGTCGGTGTCGCCGCTCGGCGCAACCGCTCATCGTGAAGAACTGCGCCATGCTTCATCGGGAAATGGTCCGCTCCGAGCTGTTCGGGCACAAGAAGGGGGCTTTTACCGGAGCATCCGAAGGCCATGAGGGTTTGATCTCGGTCGCTCACAAAGGAACGCTGTTTCTTGATGAAATAGGCGACCTGCCTGAGGACGTTCAGGCATCCCTGCTGCGTCTGCTGGAGACGAAGACCTATCGCCGCATGGGGGAGAACAAAGAACGCAGGGCCGACGTCAGGTTCCTGTTCGCCACCAACCGCGACCTTGCCAAGGCCGTCGAAGACGGCTCGTTCAACGAGGCACTGTTCCATCGCATCAATGTATTCAAGATCCACATCCCGGAACTCAAGGAGCGAAAGGAGGACCTGCCACTGCTCGTCGAGCATTTCCTTTCGCTGCTGACCAAGGGCCAGACGCCCGCGTCCTTGCCGGAAAAGACCTTGCAACGCCTGCTGAGCTACGACTGGCCGGGAAACGTGCGCGAGCTGCGTAATGTCCTAGAAAGAGCGCTTATTCTTTCGGATGGCGGGGCCATTACCGAAAACTGCCTCCCCAAGGAGTTGCTTACAAACGGTTACAGCTGTAGCGATGCTCGCCCGATGTCACTGGAGGCCGTGGAATTGGAGCATATAGCTCGTGTGCTTTCCATCTATGAAGGTAATAAGCAGAAAGCCGCCGAGGTCCTCGGCATCGGGCGGAAAACGCTTTATCGCAAGATCGAGAAATACGGCCTGGAAGGATGATCCCATTCGTTATTTACTAATCGGATAGATATCGCTTGTATATGATCAGCGTCGCCACTCAAGGCGGCGCTTTTTTTATTTTGGGAAAGTACTTCTCCCATGAACAGGAGAAATGTGTGTGAGCATGCAATTCGCCCAGAGTGAGAGCGGCGAAAGTGACACAGTCCCTTCTATTTGTGGGTCAAAATGATACACGGTTTAAGTTGTTGAAATGTATATAGTTATTGGAAAGACCGGGGAGGGGCGGAAGCAAAGTGTGTCCCTCGGGCTCACGAGGGGGCGTGCTTTTTGTTTAAGAAGTCTCCTGTTTTTTTAAAATATGATGAAATGATTGAATTTAATCCATTGGCACGGCGATTGCCTATAGAGAGGGTAGTTACGTCCATTCCAATAGTAAATCTTAACCGAGAAAGCTTAAGGAGTCGTGCAATGGCAGTACGTGAACAGGTGAACGGATTTTTCATTCCCAGTGTGACCCTCATCGGCATCGGCGCTTCCAAGGAGATCCCCGAGAAGATTCAGGCCCTCGGCGGCAAGAAGCCCCTGATCGTTACCGACCCCGGTATTGTCGCCACCGGCATCCTGAAGCAGATCACCGACATTCTTGACGGCGCCAAGGTCAAGTACGAAGTCTACGACAAGACCATTCCCAACCCGACTGACGCAAACGTGGCCGAAGGCGTGGAAGTCTACAAGAAGGGCAAGTGCGACAGTCTGATCACTCTGGGTGGCGGTTCCTCTCACGACTGCGGCAAGGGCATCGGCCTCGTCGTTTCCAACGGCGGCACCATTCACGACTACGAAGGCGTGGACAAGTCCTCGAACCCCATGCCGCCTTACGTTGCAGTGAACACCACTGCCGGTACCGCTTCCGAAATGACCCGTTTCTGCATCATCACCGATCTTTCCCGCAAGGTTAAGATGGCCATCGTGGACTGGCGCGTCACCCCCGGCATCGCCCTTGACGACCCGCTGCTGATGGTCGGCATGCCCCCGGCGCTGACCGCCGCCACCGGCATGGACGCCCTGACCCACGCCGTGGAAGCCTACGTTTCCACCATCGCCACCCCCATGACCGACGCCTGTGCCGAAAAGGCCATCGAGCTTATCTTCAAGCATCTGCGCGCCGCTGTAGCGAACGGTCAGGACATCGAAGCCCGTGAAGGCATGTGCTTCGCCCAGTATCTCGCAGGCATGGCATTCAACAACGCCTCCCTGGGGCATGTCCACGCCATGGCTCACCAGCTGGGTGGCTTCTACGACCTCCCGCACGGCGAATGCAACGCCATTCTCCTGCCCCACGTCGAGAAGTTCAACCTCATCGCCAAGGTGGACCGCTTCGTCAAGATGGCCGAGATCATGGGCGAAAACGTCGAAGGTCTCTCCCCGCGTGCCGGTGCCGAACTGGCTCTCGATGCCATCAAGCAACTGTCCTGCGACGTGGGCATCCCCTCCGGCCTGATCGAACTCGGCAAGCGTTACGGCAAGGACGTCAAGGCCGAAGACATCGCGATCATGACTGCCAACGCCCAGAAGGACGCGTGTGGCTTCACCAACCCGCGTTGTCCCACCGACGAAGACGTGACCGCCATCTACACCGCAGCTCTGTAAGTCTGAAAACAAGCCCGGGGAAGCCTCACCCTTCCCCGGGCTCTGTCAACCGGCCCGGCAGGAGGGCGCAGGTCCCCTGTGTGCTCCATGACAGGGATGTTCACTCCAAACGATGCGGAAGTTCTATGAACACAGTATCTCTCAAAGACTCCTGCGACGATGCTTTCATCGCCGAAGTGGAGCAGGAAAGCGAGCAGAAGGTAAACACCTGTTATCAATGCGGGAACTGTACGGCAGGCTGCCCGTATTCTTCCTTTTATGACTATCCCGTCAGCCAGATCATGCGCCTCCTGCAGGCCGGACAGAAGGAAACCATACTCTCCAGCCACTCGCTGTGGCTGTGCGCCACCTGCGAATCCTGCACCACCCGTTGCCCCAACGAAATCGATGTGGCTCGCATCATGGATGTGCTGCGCCACATGGCCCGCAGGGCCGGGTATGCCCCCGAGCGTGCAGTCAAGACGTTCTGGGACAGTTTTCTCGATTCCGTCGAAAAGCATGGCCGCGTCTTCGAAATGGGACTGGTTGCGAGGTATATCGCCAAGACGGGCCGAGTCCTTACCGATGCGGATCTGGGGGTGGACATGCTCCCCAAGGGAAAGCTGAGCTTCAAGCCGCACCCCATCGTCGGCAAGGAGAGCGTCGCGAAGATTTTCAAACGCTACAATGAGGAGCGTGAGTCGTGAGTGGCACCTACGCATATTACCCCGGCTGCTCCGGGCTGGGCACCTCTGTGGAGTACGACCTCTCCACGCGCGCCATCTGCAGGGAGCTGGGCATTGAGCTCGTGGATATCCCGGACTGGAGCTGCTGCGGATCCACTCCGGCCCATACCGTGGACCACACGCTGTCCTGCGCCTTATCCGCGCGAAACATCTTTCAGGCCGAAAGTCTGGACGTGGACGGCATCATCACGCCGTGCCCCAGTTGTCTGACCAACCTCAAGACGGCCAGTCACCGCATGCGGAACGAGGCGTTCAAGGCCAGGGTCGAGAGGCTGCTGGACGGCCCTGTGGAGAATCGACTTCCAATCATGTCGGTCCTTCAGGTCCTTTCAGAAACAATCGGTCCGGCCGCCATTGCGGAGAAAGTGACCGAGCCTCTCACCGGACTGCGCCTTGCTCCGTACTACGGTTGCATCATGAATCGTCCGCCCGAAATCATGGACTTCGACGACTGTGAAAACCCGGTCGCCATGGACGAGCTGATGACGGCGCTTGGGGCCGACGTCGCGCCCTTTCCCCTCAAGGTCGAGTGCTGCGGAGCCTCATTCGGTGTGGCCCGCAAGGACATGGTCATGAAGCTTTCAGGGAGACTCCTTGATCTCGCCGAGGATGTCAGTGCCCACGCGATGGTCACTGCCTGCCCCCTGTGCCAGATGAACCTCGATCTCAGACAGAAGCAGATCAACTCGGCCCACAAAGCCAAGCATCGGATGCCGGTGTTCTACTACACCCAGCTCATCGGCAAGGCTCTGGGAATGGGAGAGGAGAGCCTGATGTTGGATAAGCTGATCGTTCCCCCGTCCGTGGCATTTCGGAAAATGGATGAAGTGCGCCGGTCGGCATCCTGACGGGCCGAACCTCAAGGAGCAGCAGTAGCATGAAAATAGGTGTTTTCGTCTGCCATTGCGGCAGCAATATCGCCGGTACCGTGGATGTCGCGACAGTGGCCGCCGAAGCGCAGAAGATGCCCGACGTGGCCTTTGCCAGCGACACCATGTACGCCTGTTCCGAGCCGGGACAGGAGGGCATCATTGAAGCCATCAAAGAGCACGGGCTGGATGGCGTGGTCGTGGCCTCATGCACGCCCAGGATGCATGAACCCACCTTCCGCAAGGCTGTGGAGCGGGCCGGTCTCAATCGGTACATGTTCGAGATGGCCAATATCCGGGAGCACGTTTCCTGGATCGGGAAGGATACGGAAGCCAACACTCGCAAAGCCATTGATCTTGTTTCCATGGCCGCAGCCAAGCTGAGCCGCAACAAGAGCCTCACCCCCAAGAAGTTCGACATCAACAAGCGGGTCATGATCATTGGCGGTGGCGTCGCCGGAATTCAGGCGGCCCTCGACTGTGCCGATGGCGGGCTGGAAGTGGTTCTCGTGGAAAAGACGTCGTCCATCGGCGGCAAGATGTCCAAGCTGGACAAGACATTCCCAACCATCGACTGTTCCAGCTGCATTCTGGGTCCCAAGATGGTCGATATCTCCCAGCATCCGAACATCACCTTGTACGCCAGTACGGAAGTGATCGGCGTCACCGGGTATGTGGGCAACTTCACCGTGGATTTGAACAGGAAGACTTCCTACGTGGACTGGGAGGCCTGCACCGGTTGCGGCCTGTGCATGGAGAAATGTCCCAGCAAGAAGACGCACGACACCTTCAACGAAGGCGTTGGAACCACCACGGCGATCAACATCCCGTTTCCGCAGGCGATCCCGAAAAAGGCGTCGATCAATGCGGACTCCTGCATCAAACTCACCAAGGGCAAGTGCGGCGTCTGCGAAAAAATTTGTCCCACTCAGGCCATTCGGTTTGAGCAAACGGATGAGACGGTAGTCGAATCCGTGGGCGCAGTTGTTGTGGCCACCGGTTACGATCTGTTCGACTATACTCGCTACGGGGAGTACGGGGGCGGCCGATATACCGACGTAATAACCTCACTTCAATACGAACGGTTGCTCTCGGCGTCAGGTCCCACCGGTGGCCACATCAAACGTCCTTCTGACGGCAAGGAACCTCAAAACATCGTCTTTATCCAGTGCGTAGGTTCCAGAGACAAGAGCGTCGGACGTCCGTACTGCTCGGGGTTCTGCTGCATGTACACGGCAAAACAGGCGATCCTTACCAAGGACCACCTCCCGGAATCGCAATCCTACGTCTTCTACATGGATATCCGGGCTCCGGGTAAGCAGTACGACGAGTTCACCCGTCGCGCCATGGAGGAATACGAGACCAAGTACGTCCGCGGTCGCGTCTCCATGATCTACCCCAAGGGCGACCGCTATGTGGTCCGCGGTGCGGACACCCTCATGGGCAGCGCCGTCGAGATCGAAGCGGACCTTGTGGTCCTTGCAGTGGGTGCGGAAGCAGCCCAGGGGGCTCCCCAGCTGGCCGAGAAGCTCCGCATCTCCTACGACTCCTTCGGCTTCTACATGGAAAGCCATCCCAAGCTTCGTCCCGTGGAAACCAACACTGCCGGCGTCTATCTGGCCGGAGCGTGTCAGGGACCCAAGGACATTCCGTCCTCGGTGGGACAGGGCAGTGCCGCGGCGGCAAAGGTGCTGTCGCTCTTCTCCAAGGATCAGCTGGAAAGCGACCCCCAGATATCGGAAGTGGACATCAAGCGGTGCATCGGATGCGGCAAGTGCATCGAGACCTGCCCCTTCGGCGCCATCGAGGAAATCGATTTCCGCGGGCAGCCCAAGGCGAATGTCATCGAAACCATTTGCCAGGGGTGCGGCATCTGCACCTCCACCTGCCCGCAGGGCGCCATCCAGTTGCAGCATTTCACCGACAATCAGATCCTCGCGGAGGTCAACGCCTTATGTCAGCAGTCGATGCAGCAGAATTACGAATAGTCGGCTTTCTCTGTAACTGGTGCTCCTACGGCGGCGCGGACACGGCCGGTGTCGGACGTTTCCAGCAGCCCACGGACCTGCGCATCATCAGGGTTCCCTGTTCCGGGCGCATTGATCCGCTTTTCGTGGTCAAGAGTCTGATCAACGGCGCCGACGGCGTGCTGGTCTCCGGTTGCCATCCGCGTGACTGTCACTACAGCGAAGGCAACTTCTACGCCCGCCGGCGGTTGGAGGTTCTGAAACGATTCCTGCCCATCCTCGGCATCGACGAGCGTCGTTTCGAATACACCTGGGTCTCGGCCTCGGAAGGGCAGAAATGGAAGACCGTGGTGTCGAAATTCACGGAACGCATCCACGAGCTCGGCCCCGCCCCCAAGATCAACGAAAGCATGGTGGCTCAGGCCAAGGCTCTGGCCGCAAGGGCCGTGTAACCGGTTCGTTACGGAGTGAATCAATGCAGCATTTGGAAGAATTGAAACAGCAGATCAAGGACAAGCTGCCGGAGCTGGATGTGGTTGTCGGCTGGGAGCAGGGCTTTGACCCACTGCGGGCCACGCCGCTGTTCATGCGCAAGCCGGAAGACGTGGGCCGGCTGATCTGGAACCCGTTGTGTGTGCACAACCTTGCGACCTATCTGACCGGCCTCAAAGGCAAAAAGGTCGGTGTGGTGGTCAAGGGATGTGACAGCCGTTCCGTTATCCAGTTGCTTCAGGAGAAACTCATCAGCCGCGATGACGTCACCGTGTTCGGCCTGCCGTGCACCGGCGTGGTTTCCATCAGGAAGATAAATCGGCAGCTCGGTTCTCTCGACTACGTGGAGGATGTCGAACTGTCCGAAGATTCCATCACCGTGACCAGCAACGGGCAGAAACACGCCTTCGGACTGGCGGACGTGGCGGCCGACAAGTGCGGGCGCTGCCAGTATCATAGCGCGCTGCTTTCGGATGCTTTCGTCGGTGAGCCGCTGACCGAGCAGGCCGAAGATGATTACGCCGATGTGAAGGCGTTCGAGGAGCAGTCCGAAGAGGACAAGATGAACCACTGGCTTGATGTCATGGATCGCTGTGTGCGCTGTTACGCCTGTCGCAACGCCTGCCCCATGTGCGTCTGTCGGGATCACTGTGTGGCTCAGAGTCGCGACCCCCACTGGATGACGCAGGAAGATTCCGTGCAGAACAAGTGGCTGTTCCAGATGATCCACACCATGCACCTCGCCGGACGCTGTACGGAGTGCGGCGAATGCGAGCGCTCCTGCCCTGTTTCCATCCCGCTGCTGCTTCTGCGTCGCAAGATGAACAAGGAAATCAACGAACTCTTCGACTACAAGGCCGGAACCCTCATCGACGGAAAGCCGCCGCTGATGTCCTTCAAGGTTGAAGAAGAGAATATCAATGAGAGAGGCTGGTAATGGCAGACAAATTCGTCGCTACAAACGAACTCGGTTCCTGGCTGGCAGCGTTGTCGGATCAGTACCGCACCCTCGTGCCGAGGCGCGAAGGCGATGCCGTCGTCTTCCAGCCCTTCGAAGAGTCCCGGCCCGTGGAGCTTGATGCCCGTCCGACCAAATCTCCCAAGGAAGCCGTCTTTCCTCAGTGTGAGGCGCTGCTCACCTTTGCTTACAACAAAAATCCCGAAACCCCAGGACGCGTGGAAGTCGCGGTGACCGAGAAGATGGGGGGCGCACCCACGGTCGTGGTTGGCGGACGTCCCTGCGACGCCTCCGGCTTTTTCACCTTTGACCGGGTGTACGACTCCGAACGGGTCAAGGATCTCAACTACCTTCATCGCCGCGAACAGACGCTGTTTGTGAGTCTGGTCTGCGAAAAGCCCGCAACAACGTGCTTTTGCAACTGGGTCGGCGGCGGGCCTGCATCCGCCAACGGTTCGGATGCCCTTATGATCCCTGTTGACGGCGGCTACGTGCTTGAATCCCTGACCGACAGTGGCGGCAAGCTGCTGAAAGGGCTCTCCGATGCTTCCGATGCCCGGACGAAACAGGCGCAATCGGTCAAGAGTGCCGCGGAGGAAGCCATGGACAAGGCTCCCGACCTGTCCGCCGCACAGGAGCAACTGCTTGCGCATTTCGACGATGCCGAGTTCTGGGAAGACCAGTCCGGTAAATGCATCAGCTGCGGCACCTGCACGTATCTTTGTCCGACCTGCTACTGCTTCAACATTACCGATGAACAGTTCGGGCATGAGGGCGTGAGGCTGCGGACGTGGGACAACTGCATGTCCAGCCTGTTCACGATGGAGGCCAGCGGGCACAACCCCCGGCCGACTAAGGCGCATCGCCTCAAGAACAGAGTCGGGCACAAGTTCAGTTATTACCCGTCACTGCATGGCGGCAACATCGCCTGCTGCGGCTGCGGTCGCTGCATCAAGAGCTGTCCTGCTTCAGTGGATATCAGGGCAATCGTGCTGAACGCCATCGCCACCCCGGTTTCGCAACCGGAGGGCTAACATTCACAGGGAATGACAATGACAAAAGCGCCGAATCCATATCTCCCCGCTGTAGGCACCATCACCGAGACCATTCAGGAGACGCCCACCATCAAGACGTTCCGCGTGGTCCTCAACAGTGAAGAGGCGATGAAGAATTTCACCTTCCATCCCGGACAGGTGGGACAGCTTTCCGTTTTCGGAACGGGCGAGTCCACATTCGTCATCAATTCGCCGCCGACCCGTATGGACTACCTTCAGTTCAGCGTCATGCGGGCAGGTGAAGTTACGGCCAAACTGCATTCCCTGTCGGCTGGCGACCAGGTGGGCGTCCGGGCTCCGTTGGGCAACTGGTTCCCGTACGAGGAGCTCAAGGGCAAGGACATCGTTTTCGTTGGGGGCGGCATCGGCATGGCTCCTCTGAGAACCCTGTTGCTCTACATGCTCGATAACCGCAGTGATTACGGTGAGATCTCAGTCCTCTACGGTGCCAGATCCCCGCAGGACATGGCGTTTCAGTACGAGCTTCCCGAGTGGCTGGAGAGAAGCGACATGAACACCGTGCTGACCATCGACGCAGCGGCGGAAGGGTGGGAGCACTCGGTGGGGCTCATCCCCAACGTGCTTTTGGAGATGGAGCCTTCTCCCAAAAATACGGTCGCCATCACCTGCGGTCCTCCCATCATGATCAAGTTCACTCTTCAGGCGTTGCAGAAGCTCGGCTTCAAGGACGACCAGATCATCACCACTCTGGAAAAAAGGATGAAGTGCGGCGTTGGCATCTGTGGTCGCTGCAACATCGGCGGCAGTTACGTCTGCGTGGACGGTCCGGTCTACACCTACGAGCAGCTGAAGGCGCTGCCCAACGAACTGTAGGAACAGGCGAAGTGCGGAGCGGTCCGACTTGAAGGCTGCTCCCGCTGAACCGGCAACAGTTTAGCTCATCATAACGGAGTATGAAATGGCTCATTTTTTCAGGGCGAATGAAATAGCTAACGTCGCCATAGAGATCGAGAAGAAAGGTCGCGAATTCTACCTGCTGGCCGCACAGAAGGCCAAGAGCAGCGAGATCAAGGACATATTTACCTACCTTGCCGACGAAGAAACCAAACACGAGCAGGTTTTTCGCAGCATGTTGGATCGCCTCGGCGATGTCGAAATGCCCGCCTGGGCTTCCCATGAAGAATATATGCAGTACCTTGAGGCGCTCATTGAATCGCACATGCTGTTTGGTGAGCTTGGCCGGAAGTTCATGGAGCGGGCCGACAGCGAAATGGATGTCCTGAAGATGGCCATGAGTTTCGAAAAGGACACCATGCTTTTCTTCATGGAAATGATGGAGCTGGTGCCTGCTTCGGAGAAGTACGTCGTTCAGCAGTGTTACGAGGAAGAACGCAAACATCTCCGGGACCTCAGCAAGATGAGCGCGAAAATGAAGACGTAAGTGTCGTAAGGGCGGTTGGCGCGCCCCGTCGTATATCCAGCAAATTTGTACGGCGGAGCATGGTGCGGCAACCGGCACTCGATAACCTATCAGGAGGATCAGATGGACAAAGTGATCAGAATCAATGTGGGGGCTGACGGCGGTCCCACGGTCACGGAGGAGACGCTCGGGAAGTACGCGGGCTTCGGCGGTCGGGCTCTCACCTCGGCAGTTGTCTGCGGCGAAGTGCCGCCGACCTGTCACCCCCTCGGACCGGAGAACAAGCTCGTCATCGCTCCCGGTCTGGTGTCCGGCTCGGCGGCCAGTACGTCCGGCCGACTGTCGGTGGGCTGCAAGAGCCCGCTCACCGGCGGCATCAAGGAGGCCAATGCCGGTGGACAGGCCGCGCAGTATCTCGGCCGTCTCGGCATTGCCGCCATTGTCATCGAAGGAGAGCATTCTGGCTCCGATCTGTACAAGATCACCATCAACACCGATGGCGTGAAGGTGGAGACGGACAACAGCCTCGCCATGCTCCCCAACTACGACCTGTGCGAAAAACTCAAGGATGTCCATGGCGACGGCGTTGCCGTTATCTCCATCGGTCCGGCGGGTGAGATGAAGATGTCCAACTCCACCATCGCGGTCACTGATCCCGAATTTCGCCCCACCCGTCACGCGGGTCGCGGCGGCGTCGGCGCGGTCATGGGCTCCAAGGGCGTCAAGGCCATCATCGTCGATCCGGGTGGAACCAAGATTCGCAAGCCCGTCAATCCGGAAAAGTTCAAGGCCGCCAACCGTACTTTCGTCGAAGGGCTCAAGCAGCACGGCGTTACCGGGCAGGGCCTGCCGACTTACGGCACCAACGTTTTGACCAACGTGCTCAATGAAGCGGGCGGGTATCCTACCTACAACTTCAAAGAGGGCCGCTACGAAGGAGCTGCGGACCTCAGCGGCGAAACGCAGGCCACACTTGAGGACGAGCGCGGCGGCGCCGGTTCTTCCACACACGGGTGCCATCGCGGCTGTGGCATTCAGTGTTCCGGCACGTTCTACGACAAGGACGGCAACTTCGTGACCAAGCAGCCCGAATACGAAACCGTCTGGGCGCATGGTGGAAACTGCGGAATCCGGGACCTCGACGTGGTCGCCAAGCTTGATTTCATGGATGACAACTACGGGTTCGACACGATCGAAATGGGAGTCACAATCGGCGTGGCAATGGATGCCGGGGTCATCGAATTCGGCGATGCCGAGGCCGCCGTCCGGTTGGTCGAAGAGGCTGGAAAAGGTACGCCTCTGGGGCGGATCATCGGCGCCGGTGCCGCCACTGCGGCCCGCTGCTTCGGCATTGAACGTGCGCCTGTCGTCAAGGGACAGGCCATGCCCGCGTACGACCCCCGTGCGGTCAAGGGCATCGGCGTCACGTATGCCACCTCCACGCAGGGCGCTGACCATACCGCCGGTTATGCCGTTGCTCCCAACATTCTGAAGGTCGGCGGTGACATTGATCCGCTTTCCCACGAGGGGCAGGCCGATATCTCGCGCAATCTGCAAATCGCAACGGCCGCACTGGATTCCACGGGCTTCTGCCTCTTTGTGGCCTTTGCGATTCTGGACCAGCAGGAGACCTTTGATGCCATGGTGGAGACCATCAACGGCATGCTCGGAACCGAGCTCACCGGCGAAAGCGTCGTCGAGCTGGGCAAGGCAGTGCTTACCATGGAGCGCGAATTCAATGCAGCCGCCGGTTTCACCAAAGAGCATGACAGATTGCCTTCTTACTTCTCGCGGGAACCCCTGAAGCCCCACGGTGTGGTTTTCGACGTTCCTGCCGAGGAGCTGGATAGTGTTTACGCCTTCTGACAACCTCTGACCCTCCCTGTCCCGGATGCTTGCCATCCGGGACAGGGAACGCTCCCAGAATGAAACAATGAAGAAGGCGGCTGAGATGCAGGAACAACGGCAGGGAGCCAATGAGGAAGTGACAACAGTGGAGTTCAGGACCGAAACGCCAGAAATGTTCGAGTTTGTTTTGCAGGAGGGCTTTCAGGTTTCCTGTGTGGACAATTGCAGCATCAGGGAGTTTCTGTGCCTCCAGTTGGAACTGTGCGGCGATTACACGGAAAAGAATATTCAAACCATTTTTCTCAACGGCAAGTCGGTGGACGATGTTGATACGGCGACACTGCGGGAGAACGACATTCTGGCACTGTCGGCGGCCATGCCGGGCCTGGTCGGGGCCGCCATGCGCAAGCAGGGATTTTTCGCCAAGATGAGACATTCGATCAGTCATGAGGGCGAAGCAGATAACGATACCGAGGAAGAAGGGAGGCCCTGCCTGGTGACGGTCAAGCTGTTCAACCTTTTGTCCAGAGATCTGGCGCGGGATTTCCTTCGGCATGGGCTTCGGTTCCCCATGGAACGGTTCAGGACATTGATAGAGCGCAGGCCGAAGTCATTTTTTTCGCGGCTGAATGAGGTGATCGTCAACAATGAGAGGCTGAGGACCCCGATGGATCTGGCTGGCTCTCTGCCGCCGTCACCGGGCACCGTCCAGCTCAGACTGCTGGAGATGGAAGGCTGCTAAAAGACCCGTAAAGGATCATCCGGAGGATATGATGTTTGACTCCTCGCATACAGGCAATGCCAACGGCGCGAGTACTCCGCTCAATCCATGTGTAGTCGGCGGGCTCGGCTCCTGTGAAACGCCGAGGTCCCGAACGGAGCCTTGTCGTCAGGAGTTGTCGGTCTATCTGCTGTCGAACCTTTTTGGTGCAGGTTACATGGGCAAGGCTAAATTCGCGCGCGATAGGCGGCTCGTCTGTCTGGCGAAGAACAAGCGCATTTTCTTTACTGGTGAACGGCTTGATCAATGGGATCTGGATGTGCTGCTTCATTGCGCCTTGCGGAGCATTGATCAACCCGGAGGCATCGGTGAAATACAGGTGGATGCCGGCAAGCTGCTTTGCGACCTGCGCCTTCGCAACTATGATCAAAACAGGGAGCGGGTATATGCAAGCCTTTTCCGGCTCCATACCGGTGCCCTGACCGTGGACGAAAACGATCAACGCCATATGATTCGCCTTGTAGACCGCGTCCTTCTGGACCAGAGCCGTGGGCGTTGTGTGGTCGAGGTGAACAGGGGCTTCGTGAAGTCCCTGCGCTGCGAGCGGCACCGCGGCATGGATATCGAAACTCGTGGTGCTTTCAAACGGTGCGGGCTGGCCAAGTGGCTTCACGGCGCGGTCACCTTTTTTAATGACGGCTTCAAGGCCGATATAACCGAGTTGCATCAGTTGTGCGGAGCGAGCAATCGATCCCGCTACATTTTTGCAAGACTGCTGGACAAGGCTCTTGAACTCATGGCTGAGAGCGGTGTTGTTGATTCATGGAAATTCGATGGCTCGCGACTGACTGTATCAACGGGCGTTCGAAATCGTCCGGACGTGCGCTGTGGCGAGATCGTTCAATCGTCATTCTAGTCGCTGCCAGTGTCCCTTTGGCGATGTGCCATCGCCCCGCCGAGAGCCGGAACAGGTGCCAAAGAAAGGCTTCATGTTTCTGAGTATACTTGAAGAAAAGTGACTGTATGATTTGCCGGAAACATTTTTTAAATATTGTAAGTGAGTAAAGTCTGTTTTTGAAAGTGGTAATTGACTGAGATAAAAGTGTTTTAATGTATTTTCTGTATTGGGTATTTACATTGGTGTGACATTTGCGGCTGGGAGCACTGTTGACAGTAAAGGTGCGACAGACGTAAGCATTATGTCCAATTAGACATAGTTTTAAAGGTGAGGATCGTTTATCCCTCGCGCTGCTTGTTATGAGCATTTGCGTCGAGAATTATGTCCTTAAGGACATAATTATACAAAAGGGCTGAAGCGCGGCTTGTGATGTTGGAAGAGTCGCGTCAGGAATTATGCCCGTAAAGACATAATGCCTGCTTTCTCGATAACACATGGAGTTCGAACAGCATGAAAACCGTTTCAGTACATGATGCAGTCGGCATGGTTCTTTGTCATGACATGACGAGAATTGTCCCGGGCGAAAGCAAGGGACCGGCGTTTAAAAAAGGCCATGTGGTTTGTGAAGACGATATTTCGACACTGCTGGAGATTGGCAAGGAGCAGATCTATGTACTGGAACTGGCCAATGGCCGCATCCATGAGAATGAAGCCGCAGCGCGTATAGCCAGAGCCGCCGTCGGCCCCGGAATCACGCTTTCCGATATCTCGGAGGGGCGAATAAACTTTCTGGCGGCGCCGGGACTGCTCGATGTGAACGTCGAGGCGCTGAATCGGATCAACTCCATTGAAGAGGTTGTGCTGGCCACCATGCACAGCGGCCAGCAGATAACCGAGCCCAAGGCCGTAGCCGGTACACGGGTCGTGCCCCTTGTCATTGACGAAAAGAAGATCGAGCTCGTCGAGGCCATCTGTGCCGAATACCCCTATGTGGTGGGGGTGCGTCAGTTCAGGCATCACGATGTCGGCATCGTGACGACCGGCAGCGAAGTCTATCACGGCCGGATCACGGACAAGTTCGGTCCGGTTATCCGCCGGAAATTTCAGAATCTCGGCTCAACGGTCATTGACCAGAAATATGCTTCGGATGATCCATCCATGATCCGTGACGCCATCCTGGCCTCCATTGCTGGGGGGGCCGGGATGGTCGTCGTCACGGGGGGAATGTCCGTGGATCCCGATGACCAGACGCCGACGGCCATTCGGGCCACGGGCGCCGAGGTCGTCACCTACGGTTCTCCCACTTTTCCCGGCGTCATGTTCATGATCGCCGAACTCGATGGCGTGCCCATTCTCGGGCTCCCCGGTTGCGTCATGTACTACCGGGCTTCCATCTTCGATCTCGTGGTGCCCCGCCTGCTGGCCGGGGAAACAGTCACCCGTGAAGACATTGTGGCAATGGGACATGGCGGTTTTTGCGCGACATGCGAAGTGTGTCGTTATCCGGTTTGTCCTTTCGGAAAATAAACCAACGGTACCTGAAAATCAGGTGCGGACGTTCGACAGTTACATTCAGTAAGGAGGAATACTGTCATGATCAAACTGAATCTTCAGGTGAACGGCGCCCCCAAGCAGGTTGTCTGCGAAAAGGACGAATCGCTCGCCAATGTCCTGCGTGAGAATCTCGGGATCACCAGTGTGAAGGTCGGCTGCGGAACCGGGCAATGCGGCAGCTGCTCCATCATCGTCGATGACAAGCTGGTGCGCTCCTGCTCCATGAAGATGGGCCGGGTCAGCAACGGGGCGAACATCATCACCACCGAGGGCATCGGCAATCCCGGAAACCTGCATCCCATCCAGATGGCATGGATCGCCCACGGCGGCGCGCAGTGCGGCTTCTGCACTCCCGGTTTCATTGTCTCCACCTACGCGCTTTTGAAGGCCAATCCTTCTCCGACCCGCGAAGATGTCCGCGACTGGTTCCAGAAGTACCGCAACGCCTGCCGCTGCACCGGGTACAAGCCGCTGGTGGACGCCGTCATGGATGCCGCAGCCGTCATGCGTGGTGAAAAGACCATGGATGATCTCGCCTTCAAGATTCCCGACGACGGTCGCATCTGGGGAACGAAGTATCCCCGTCCGACCTCGGTGGCAAAGGTTACCGGAACGTTGGACTACGGCGCGGACCTCGGCATCAAGATGCCTCAGGGCACCCTGAAGCTGGCTCTGGTTCAGGCCGAAGTGTCCCACGCGAAAATCCTGTCCATCGACACTTCCGAAGCCGAGGCCATGCCGGGCGTGGAAAAGGTCGTCACCCACAAGGACATCAAGGGCAAGAACCGCATCACCGGCCTGATCACCTTCCCCTCCAACAAGGGTGACGGTTGGGACCGTCCCATCCTGTGCGACGAGAAGGTCTTCCAGTACGGCGACGCCATCGCCATCGTCTGCGCCGACACCGACAAGAACGCCAAGGCCGCCGCTGCCAAGGTGAAGGTCGAGCTGGAACGCCTGCCCGAATACATGAGCGCCCAGGCCGCCATGGCCGATGACGCCATCGAGATTCATCCCGGCACGCCCAACGTCTACTATGAACAGAAAATCGCCAAGGGAGCCGAGACCGCTCCCATCTTCGATTCCGCCGACGTGGTCGTGGAAGGCGATTACTTCACCACCCGTCAGCCGCACATGCCCATCGAGCCGGATGTGGGCTTTGCCTATCTCGATGACGACGGCAAGTTGTGCATCCACTCCAAGTCCATTGGCCTTCACCTGCACCTGTTCATGATCGCTCCGGGCCTTGGCGTGGATCCCGAAAACGTGGTCATGGTTCAGAACCCGGCCGGCGGTACCTTCGGCTACAAGTTCTCCCCGACCATGGAAGCCCTCATAGGCGCTGCCTGTCTGGCTACCGGAAAGCCTGTCTTCCTGCTGTATGACTATTATCAGCAGCAGACCTACACCGGTAAACGGTCCCCGCAGAACACCAGCGTGCGCTTGGCCGCAAGCAAAGACGGCAAGCTGCTTGCCATGGAAACCGACTGGACCGTGGACCACGGCCCTTACTCCGAGTTCGGTGACCTGCTGACCCTTCGCGGCGCGCAGTTCATCGGTGCCGGTTACAACATCGACAACATCCGGGGCAACGGGCGCACCGTCTGCACCAACCACGCATGGGGCGCGGCATTCCGCGGCTACGGCGGTCCCGAGGCCGAATTCCCGTCCGAAGTCCTGATGGACGAGCTGGCGGAAAAGCTCGGCATGGACCCGCTGGAACTGCGCTACAAGAACCTCTATCGCGAAGGCTCTACCACGCCCACCGGTCAGGATCCCGAAGTGTATTCCCTGCCCGAGATGTGCGACATGATTCGTCCCAAGTATGAAGAAGCCAAGAAGAATGCCGCCGCAAACTCGACCGATGCGGTCAAGCGCGGAGTAGGCGTCGCCGTCGGCGTCTACGGTGCCGGTCTGGACGGACCGGACACCGCAGAAGTGGACTTCGTCCTGAACGCGGACGGCACGGTCACCGTCCTGACCTGCTGGCACGACCACGGACAGGGCGCCGACATGGGCGTGCTGGGCACGGCGCATGAGGCGTTGCTGCCCCTCGGTCTGTCTCCGGATCAGATCAAGCTGGTGCTCAACGACACCCGCGTCTGCCCCAACGGCGGTCCCGCAGGCGGTTCTCGCTCTCAGGTCGTCATCGGCAACGCCATCATCAACGGCGCCGAGCAGCTGATGAACGCCATGCGTAAGGATGACGGTTCGTTCCGCACCTATCAGGAAATGGTCGATGAGAACCTTGAGCTTACCTACCACGGCAAGTGGAGCGCTCCTGCCAACGACTGCGACGAAAACGGTCAGGGCAGCCCGTTCTCCAACTACATGTACGGCGTGTGCATGGCCGAGGTGGCCGTTGATATCGCCACCGGCGCAACCACCGTGGAAAAGGTTACCTTTGTGGCCGACGTCGGCAAGGTCAACAACTTCCTCGTGGTGGACGGACAGCTCTACGGCGGCATCGCCCAGTCCATCGGGCTGGCGCTCTCCGAGAACTTCGAGGACATCAAGAAGCACTCCACCCTGAAGGGAGCAGGCTTCCCGTACATCAAGCAGATCCCGGACGACATCGAGCTCATGTATGTCGAGTCCCCGCGTCCCGATGGTTCCCACGGCGCATCCGGCACCGGCGAAATCCCGGTGTGCGTGCCGCATCCGGCCATCATCAATGCCATCTACAATGCCTGCGGCGTTCGCATCCGTGAACTGCCCGCCCTGCCCGAAAAGGTCCTCGCCGGACTGAAGGGCTGATAACAGCACATCCAACACAGCGGGCCGCATTAAATGCGGTCCGCTGTTTACCAGTTTTGCGGAGTACCATGGAACAGGCAGATTTGAGACAATGGGAACGGCAATGCATTCAGGAGGAGACGCCCCGGTGCGTCGCCGCCTGTCCCATCCATGTTGATGCCAAACTCTTCTGCTCGCTGATGGGGCAGCGGCGTTGGGACAAGGCGTGGCAGGTGCTGGCCAAAACCATGCCGCTCCCCGGCGTGCTGGCCCGGCTTTGCGATGCCCCTTGCGAATCGGCCTGCGTCAGAAAGGACGCCGGGGGAGCTGTCGAGCTCGGTGAGTTGGAGCGGTATTGCGCGGAAAACGCCAAACCCGTGCCGCCGCCGAAGCCGCTCCCGTCCAGAGGGAAGCGCGTTGCCGTGGTCGGTGACGGCATGAGCGGCCTGAGCGGAGCGTGGGAAATGGCCCGCCGCGGCTTTGATGTGACGCTGTATAGCTCCGAGCCGGGCCGCCACTTGCGTGAGGCTCTGGGCGAAAGGTTGCCGGATGGGGTGCTTGAGCGTGAGCTTGCCAGCCTCGTGNCGCTGGGAGTGCGTTTCGACACGGAGATGAAGGTGTCGCCGTCGGTACTCGATTCGCTACTTGAGGAGGCCGATGCGGTGTTCCTCGACAGCGATGCGATTTCTTCAGATCTGCTTCCTGCCGAGGTCCCGGACGAAATAACGCTGGGCGTTCCCCGTCTGGGGCTGTTCGTCGCACCAAAGGGAGAAGCTTCTCCTGTGCTTCAGGCTGCCGCGGGGAGGCGGGCGGCCAATTCCATTGAACGATTCACGCAGGGCGTCTCCATGGTCTCCGGCCGTGAGCGGGAGGGCGCATATGCCACCCGGCTGTTCACGAGTCTGGAAAAAGTCGAGTCGGTCGCCCCGGTTGCCGTTGAGAGCGATTCCGAGCTGACTGCGCGCGACGAGGCTCGGCGGTGTCTTCAGTGCGAGTGTCTGGAGTGCGTCAAGGTTTGCGAGTACCTGCGTCATTACAAGTCCTACCCGAAGGTTTACGTCAGGCAGATTTACAACAACGAGTCCATCGTGATGGGAACGCGGCAGGCCAACACGATGATCAATTCCTGCATGCTGTGCGGTCTTTGTGAAACGGTATGTCCCGAGGACTTCGACATGGCCGAAGTCTGTCTTCAGGCACGGCGCACCATGGTCGAAAAAGGGAAAATGCCGCCGTCGGCCCATGAGTTTGCCTTGCGTGACATGGCCTTTGCCAATGGTGAACAGTGTGTTGTCGCCGAGCATGAGCCGGGAGCCGACGCGAGCGAATATGCGTTTTTCTCGGGCTGCCAACTGACGGCCTCGGACCCGGACGGCGTAGAGAAAGCCTATGCTGATCTGCGTGGCCGAATTGGAAATGTTGGACTGCTGCTTCACTGCTGCGGCGCTCCGGCGCATTGGGCGGGCCGTGAAGATCTGGAAGCGGAAACGGCAGCCAGTCTTGTCGACAAGTGGGAAGCGCTGGGCAGGCCCAAGCTGATCGTTTCCTGTCCTTCCTGCGTCAAGACGTTGCGGCATCAGTTGCCGGATGCGGAGATTACTTCGCACTGGTCTTTGTTGCGGGCGATTGGTCTGCCGCAGGGTATCGCCGGAGGCGGCGCCTTTGCCGTCAATGACCCCTGCGCCGCGCGACATGAGCCGTTGATGCGAGAGGACGTGCGCGCGCTGCTGGACCAGATGGAAATTGCGGTGACGGAGCCGGAACTTACCGGCCAGACCACGGAATGCTGCGGCTATGGCGGATTGCTGTCCGAGGCGAATCCGCAGCTTGCCAAGCGTGTTGCTCAGCGAAGGGCTGCGGCGGCCGATGAGGATTTCGTCACTTACTGCGTCATGTGTCGCGATCAGATGGCGCGTGTGGGTAAGCGAGCCGTGCATCTTTATGATTTGCTGTTTCCCGCTCGGAGCCGGTGCGCCTGCCGGCCTTCACCGGGATATTCGGACCGCCGGGAAAACCGTATCCGGCTCAGGGAACGTTTGCTCAGGGAACTTTGGCGAAAAGAAATGGATGGTGAAACCGATCCCGCCGATGCCATTGACGTTTCCTTCACCGAGGAAGCGTTGGAGGCCATGGATGAGCGGCGAATCCTCAAGACGGATATACGGAAGGTGCTCCTTCAGACCCGCCACTCGGGCAAATGGTTCGTCCACAGGGAAACCGGCCGCTTCCTTGCTTCGTTCCGTCCGTCCATAGTGACGTACTGGGCGGTGTTCGAGAATCATGAAGGCGGGTATCTCGTGCACGACGCATGGAGCCATCGAATGCGCATCAAGGGAGGGCAGCCATGAGCGTGATCAAGGTCCCGGAAATCGATTCCGTTGACTGGAGCTGTGCCGCATGCGGCGAAGAACTGGTTCGCAGGCCCGTGGAGCTGGAGTATCTCGACTCACAGTTCACCGTGGAACTTCCGGTCTGTCCGCAGTGCAACATGGTGCTCATCCCCAAAGCGCTTGCGCTGGGCAAGATGCATCAGGTCGAGCAACTGCTGGAGGACAAGTGACGGTAGGGTCGGTCCCACTCTGGGAACAGCCCGTGCTTCGGCAGACGGCGGGCGAAACGTTACGGCCCGGCTCGTTCGAACTCACGGACAGGGGGGCGGACTTGCTCGGGTTTGCCCCCGGCTGGAAAATTCTCGACGTGGGCAGCGGGCTGGGAGCGTCGGTGAATCGGTTGCGCTCGCGCTACGGTGTCGAGGCATATGGCGTCGAGCAATCGACTCGTCAGTTGGAGCAGGCTTCGGACACGTCAAATCTGGTGCAAGCAACCGGGGATTCGTTGCCGTTTGCGGGTGGCAGCTTCCACGCGGTGCTGTGCGAATGCGCCCTGTCCCTGTTCCCGAATCCTGGGGCAGGGTTGGCTGAGTTTCAGCGTGTGACAATGCCCGGCGGGTTTCTCGTCCTGTCCGATCTTTTCGCGGATCGCGCCGCGCCTGCTGAACCCGGTTCCTGCGCCGGGCGGGCGATGCCGCTTGCCTCAATACGGCAACAGGTGGAGTGCAACGGGTATGAAATCCTGCGGGTCGAAGAGCATACCGTCCTGCTGAAGGACCTTGCCGCCCGTCTGGTGCTTGCCGGTGGCGGGAGTGAAAAGGAGTGCGGCTGTGCAGGCCGCAAGGGGCTTGGATACTATCTCATGATAGCGGTGAAAGGATACTAGGCGATGAACGACAGCGACTTGAGAATGATGGAACTGGCCGGGAAGGGGTACTGTTGCAGCCAGATACTGGTCCTTCTCGCCCTTGAGGAAATGGACCGCGAGAACCCGGACCTCGTTCGTGCGGCCAGCGGACTGTGCAGCGGCCTCGGCGACTGCTCGGGGACCTGCGGCGTCCTGACCGGCGCGACACTTCTGGTGGGCCTGTTCGCAGGCAAGGGGCTGGATATGGAGGAGTCCCACGAGGCTTTTCCGCTCATGCTCGAATCGTTGCAGGACTGGTTTTCCGGCGCGGTTTCCGAATACGGTGGCCCCTCCTGTCGAGAGATCCTCGGCGGCGAGTGTGGTCAGCCTGATCCCGTCAGATGCGGGGGGCTGGTAGCCGAGGCGTATGATCAGGTGCGGACTCTTTTGAGTGATAACGGGCTTGATCCGTCCGAAGGGCGTGACCTGATATGAGCACGGTTGCAAGAAGCGTATGCCCTGTGTGCCTTCGGCAGATTCCCGCCTCGCACGTGATGGAGGACGATGACGTGCTGCTTCTGAAGGAATGCCCGGAGCACGGCAGTTTTCGGACCGTCATCTGGCGCGGGGCTCCCGGTTTTCACGGCTGGAACCGTCCCAAGATTCCGTCATCCCCGAAGAACCCTCGCGTGCAGCCCGAGCGGGGATGTCCTCTTGATTGCGGTCTGTGCAGCGGACATCGCCAGCATACGTGTACCGCGGTTCTGGAAGTGACCTGGCGGTGCGATCTCGGATGTCCGGTCTGTTTCGCCTCGTCCGGGGCAAGGCCCGCGCCCGATCCCACGGAGCAGGAAATATCCCGTCTTTTCGATCAGGTGCATGAAGCCTCTGGCTTTTGCAACATTCAGCTTTCCGGCGGCGAACCAACCGTGCGAGACGATTTGGAGGTGCTTATCCGGCTGGGCAAGGACAAGGGCTTTCCCTTCATCCAGCTCAATACGAACGGAGTCCGCATAGGCTCGGAAAGCGGGTATGCCGCCAGACTGGCCGAGGCAGGTCTGGATTCGGTTTTCCTGCAATTCGATGGAACCGAGGACGCCGTCTATGAACGGCTCCGGGGCAGACCGCTGCTGGACGTGAAGATGCGGGCGATCCGGGCGCTTTCGGACGCCGGAATAGGCGTTGTACTTGTGCCCACGGTCATGCCGGGGGTCAATGCGCATGAGCTCGGAAATATTTTGCAGGTCGCCGTAGACAATTCACCGGGAGTCCGCGGCGTGCATTTTCAGCCTGTCAGCTATTTCGGGAGATACCCGGAAGCGCCGGCGGATGAGCATCGCATCACGCTGCCCGAGATCATGCGCAAACTGGAAGTTCAGAGTGGCGGCGCGGTGAGGACCGACGACTTTCTGCCGCCCGGTTGCGAGCCGTCCCATTGTTCCTTTCACGCCAACTACCGTGTCGAAGACGGGGGAGCTCTGCACAAGCTTGCTTCCGACGGCGACTGCGGCTGCTCCCCGCGTCCTGCGAGCGAGGGGGCGGACAAGGCCAAGGCGTTTGTCCATCGCCAGTGGTCCGGAGCCGGGAAGACCTTGCCCGTCCTTCAAGAGATCAAGGATGATCTGGATCGATTCATAGAGCGTTCATCCAGAGTTCTCGCAGTGTCCGCGATGGCCTTTCAGGATTGCTGGACGCTGGATCTCGAACGGCTCAAGGGGTGCTGCATCCATGTGGTCGCCCCGGACGGGCGGATGATTCCCTTTTGCGCATACAACCTCACGTCCATGCACGGTGAAACCCTCTACCGGGGGAAATGCCATGACGGTACCTGTCCTTGACCAATGGCTTGTTCGGCGAATGGGCTGGACCGACTTCGCGACTCCGCCGAAGCCGGATGAACTGCGGCGCTGGCAGCTTGATCAGCTGAACCGGCTGCTCAGACATGCACGGGAGAATAGTTCGTTTTATGAGGCTCACCTGAAAAGCGAAGGAACACCTTTTGTCCATTCATTCGAGGATTATGCTCGTCTGCCCATGCTCTCCACCCAAATGCTGAGAGACTGTCCGCAAAAGCTCCTGTGCGTTTCACAGGACGACATCGAACGCATCGTGACGGTTAAGAGCTCCGGCACGACGGGGTCGCCGAAGCGGGTGTTCTGCACCAGCGAGGACCTTGCGGCAACGAAAGATTATTTCGCTTGGGGGATGTCGAATCTCACTGGGCCGGGGGAGAGCGCATTGGTGCTCATGCCCGGCGGTCGCCCCGGCGGGGTCGGGGACCTGCTGAGCGATGCCATCGAATCGCTGGGCGCCCGGTGTGTCCTTCACGGGGAGATGCAGGACTCCGCTGCTGCGGTTGACCATCTGTTGGCCGAAGGGGCGACCTGTCTCATAGGTCAGTCGGCCCACGTGAACATGGTGGCCCGTGAATGGCGGCGGCGCGGATTGCCAAGTGACAGAGTCAGGTCCGTCCTGCTGTGCTGGGACGTGACGCCGCAAGCCGTGGTTGAAAATGTCACGCAAGCCTTGGGCAGCCGGGTGTTCCGACACTGGGGCATGGTTGAAACCGGCCTTGGGGGAGCTGTGGAGTGTGCTCCCGGAAGCGGTCTGCACCTGCGTGAGACCGATGTTCTGGTCGAAATAGTTGATCCGAGTACTGGTTGCCTGCTGCCCGACGGCGAGTTCGGCGAAATTGTCGTGACGACGCTACAGCGCAGAGGGATGCCGCTCATCCGGTATCGTACCGGTGACATGGCAAGGATCATGCCCGGCCGGTGCCGATGCGGGAGTCCCATGCGCAGACTCGACCCGGAGATTCGACGCCTGGGCGACGGGTTGGATTTCGGGACGGGATTTCTCCGCCTTGAAGATCTTAATGAGGCACTCTACGGGCTGCCGGAAGTGGATGATTTCACCGCCGGAATCAAAGAGGGGTTGCTCCATCTGCACGTGTGCGTCGAGCGATTTGGGGTCCGGTGTCGCATCATCGAGGCGTTGAAGGGGATTTCCGTTGTGAACGAAGCCCTGAAAAGAGGGGCCATCGGCTTGGCAATTCACTTGAAAGACGACAGGACACCGGCGGTTCCCGGGCTGGGAAAGCGGTGTTTTCACGAATATCGGAGCAGTTAGATGAAAGAATTTGTTGCGTCCGTCTGCACGGCGCTGGAGGCAGACGAGGCTCTCACGTTGGCGACCGTAGTCGAAAGTTCGGGCTCGACCCCGCGTTCATCCGGGGCAAAAATGGCAATCAGGAACGACGGGACGATATTCGGCACGGTCGGCGGTGGACTGATGGAGGCCGAGGCGATCAGAGCAGGGTTGGCCATGCTTGATCAAAAAGACGGTGACGCCCGGCTGGTCCACGTGGACATGACCCGGGAACTGGCGGCGGATTCCGACATGATTTGCGGGGGAGGGCTGACCGTTCTTTTGCAGGTCGTACCTCCGGGCGGTGAATGCGCTGCGCGGTATCGGGAACTGAACCAACGCATGAAAACGGGAAAGCCGTCACTTTTAAGGACCTCGCTTGTGGACGGCGATCCACTTGTGGCCACGCGTCACGAAATCCTGTCCGAGACGGATGTGCTCGCCCCTGAAGTCTCTGTCAGCCCGGTTTTTTCCCGCTCCGAAGGTGTCTTTGTTCTGGATGAGCCGTTCATCCCTCCAGCACCATTGTTTATTATCGGCGCCGGTCATGTCTCCCTGTTTACCGCTAGGGTGGGGCAAATGGTGGGCTTTCGTACCGTCGTTGTCGATGACCGCGCGGAATACGCGAATGAAGACCGTTTTCCGCAGGCCGACGAGATTGTTGTTCTGGATGCGTTCAAAGGCTGCTGCGACCTTCTGGGGATCGGAGATGATGCGTTCATTGTCATCGTGACCAGAGGGCACCTCCACGATCGGACGGTCCTCGAAGAATCCTTGAAGACGAATGCCCGGTACATCGGGATGATAGGCAGCAAGAGCAAGCGCGACAAAATTTACGAAGCGTTGCTTTCGAACGGCTGTAGTCAGCAGGACATCGACCGCTGTCATTGTCCCATCGGGATCGGCATTGGCGGGCAGACTCCTGAGGAGATCGCCGTGAGCATTTGTGCCGAACTCATCAAGGTACGTTCGGAGTCTGGCGCATGACCGGGGTGGCAGCCATAGTCCCTGCGGCGGGCCTGTCTTCCCGCATGGGGCAAGTGAAGTCGCTTCTTCCCTTGCGGGATGGCACGGTCCTGTCGTGCAGCATCGAATCCTTTCGGGGCAGTGTGGACCGTATCATCGTGGTAACCGGAAAATATCGCGAGAAAATAAGTGAAGAGGCCCGGCGGTGCGGGGCGGAGGTGGTGCACAACGAGCGCTATGAAGAGGACATGTTTCTTTCGATCCGCACCGGGGTAAGAGCACTGAGGCAGGACACCTCGGCTTTCTTCATCCTGCCTGCGGACATCCCGCTGGTTCGCCCGGAAACCGTTTCCCGGCTGCTGGATGAGTACGCCAAGACCGAGCCGTCAGTGCTCCTGCCGCGTTTTTTGGGTGAATCCGGGCATCCACCGTTAATATCACGAGAACTGATTCCCGAAATCCTGAGCCACGACGGCACGGGAGGATTGCGTAGTGTGCTGGACCGGTACGGTGCCAAGAGCAGATGGTTGGATGTGGCGGATGTCGGGACAGTCCATGATCTGGACCTGCCGGAGGATTATGCCCGCGCGCTCTGGCTGGTTGACAAGGTCGGTCCGATTGAATCGGAGTGTCGCCAACTGTGGGACATGTATAATGTTTCCGATCATATTGTAGGCCACTGTCGGGCCGTGGCAACGGTTGCCGAAGCTCTGTGCAGCCGCATTAACGAGTTGAACGAAAAGGCTGCGTTGAATCCGGTTTTGGTGAAAGGGGCGGCGTTGACCCATGATATCGGCAAGGGCACAAGACAGCATGAAAAGGTGGGGGCCGAAATGTTGCGCAAGGCAGGGTTGCACGCTGCCGCGGAGATCGTCGAGGATCATTTTGATCTGCCGCCCGGCCCTGTCGAGGCCATTACCGAAAAGGAAATTGTTTTTCTGGCCGATAAGCTGGTTCGCTGCCACGGACCGGTGAGGCTGGAAGAGCGCTATCTGGAAAAACTGGAAATGTACCGCCACGAGGAAGGCGCGGAGCAGGCCATACGCGGGCGGCTGGGAAGGGCCAGAGAGCTTTATCAGCTGTTCGAAAGAGCCATGACCGCTTCTCCGGAGGCCATTGCCCGCGAGGCGTTTGCATGATTGTTCTCATGCGACATGCGGGCACCGAAGGAGGGGCGGGGAGGTGTATCGGCAGGGCGCCTCTGGCGCTCTCATCCGCAGGCAGGAAAGAGGCGAATCAGCTGGGCGATGAGCTTTGTGACCTCGGCTTCGTCAGGTTGTGTACAAGTCCCTCGCAAAGGGCGATGGTGACGTTGTTGCCCCTTGCGGAAAAACTCGGTCTGGAAACGGAAGCCTTCCCTGCGCTGGATGAAATCGACATGGGAATTTGGGATGGTCTGTCTTTCGATGCCATTCGTAAGCGCCACCCCGAAGCGTATGCGCAACGCGGCAGAGCTCTCGGTACGTTCCGAGTTCCAGGCGGGGAATCGTTCGTCGACGTTGCCGAAAGGGCGTACTCCTGCCTCGTCAAGCTGTTTCCCGGTCCGCAACATGTACTCGCCGTCACCCATGCCGGTGTCATCAGGTCATTGCTGTGTCGTCTGACCGGGCATCCATTGAACGCCCTGTTCGATTTCAAGCCGGAGCACCTCGGATGTACTATCCTGACGCACAAAGACGGTTGTCCGAATCTGGTTGCGACAGACCTGACCCCCGCCATGGTGAAATCTTATCTGTAATTATGACGCGTCGAGCAGTTCGCGAATCTTGTCCTGCTTGAACCCGACGACATGGTCATCACCGACGACCGTTGTGGGAAATGACACTTCAGGATTGATACGGCGCAAGTCGCGAAGCGTGTCGTTTCGCTCCTCACCCGAAAGTCTATCCGTATAAATGCAGTCAAAGCCGTCGGCACCGAGCAACTCTTCGAGAAATGCTTTGGTGTTCTTGCAATGGATGCAGGAGCTTAGTGCGTAAAGAGTAACATTCTTGTCCATGACATCTCCGATTGTTAGAGGGGAACGCCTTCCTTACCTCTATCCTGAACAATTCAGGTGCTTCTCGCATATCATAACCGAATGAATATTGAAATAAGTAGAGTGCTTTTGGCGATGAAAACACACTGGCTGCTGAGTGTCGGCGGGTGTGATTGGTTTTGCAGAATGCTTCTATGGCAGTGAGTTATGGGTCGATCAGTAAGCCGACACTTTTAAGAAACCACTTTAATTGTACAAAACGAAAAAAGCCCTTTTCTCGTCAGCCAAGAAAAGGGCTTGAATCCTTTGGTACCCGGAGCGGGAGTTGAACCCGCACAGTGCAAGCACCGAGGGATTTTAAGTCCCATTTTTGGGACAATTCTTTACTTTTTGTCCCATTTTTGGTGCAGGAGATGGTACCGGAGGCGGGAATCGAACCCGCACGATCATCAATGATCTTCGGATTTTAAGTCCGATATGTCTACCAGTTCCATCACTCCGGCTTAATCTCCTGCATCCACCCTTGTCGTCGCACGTTTGGGACAGGTTTGGGACTATTGGGACAAGTACCAATTTGTCCCATTCAGCCTCCGTTCACACAAGATTCCGCGATTCCTTGAATCTCCTCAGTTGATAGCAGCTACGCATTTCTGCGCCGCGCTGTCTTCCAGAACATCGACACACGCTTCAAGGTCTGTCGGTGCCAAATGGGAATAACGCAACGTGGTCTGTATGCATGTATGTCCCATCCACACCATGACATGCTTGAGGTGTATATTGCCCTGCACCATTCGTGAGCAACAAGTGTGTCGCAGCACATAAGGGATGAACTGAGGGTCGTCAGCGTAACCGAGCATGGAGCGGACTCGGTCCCATGTGTTCCGATACCAGCCGTTGTCATAGGGAAACAGACGCTGCTCACCGTATTTTTTTACACGTCGTGCGATAACTTCTTTCACACGATCCGTCATGATGAGTGTGCGCGGACGACCTGTTTTGGTCTGCCAGATCGTCAGGGTGTCGTTTTCCCAGTGGATGTCCCGGCCAGCAAGACGCCACAATTCTCCCATACGCATCCCTGTGTCAAGAAAAACCACAGTTGCGTCGTAGTGGTCGTGCTTCTCGATCTTCTGCATCGTGGCAAGGAGCTTCACTTCTTCCGTCGGGGTAAGGAAACGAATGCGGCCTTGTCCTTCACGCTTTCGAGTGAGTTTAGGCTTCGCATCCATCTTTCCACGCTCGACCGCGCATGTCATAACCTTCGAGAGTGCCGACATCTTCCGGTTAATCGTGGAGTTAGAGTTCCCCAATCCTTCCAGATACTCTGTGTAGCGATCAATATCCTCCGTCGTTATCGTGTGGATAGGACGTTCTTCCCCGAAGAAACGAAGCGCAAACTGGATGTTCTTCAATGCAGCTTGTTCTCCACGCGTTCCCTTCCAGTAAGAGGCCAGAGTACGTTCTTTGGCCTCCAGAAGGGTCCATGTGTCTTCGGGAGCGCGTTCAGATTGAACTTGAGAAGGGGTGTCTGGAGTGTTCCCTCCGGTCATTTCCTCCTTGAGTTCTGCCTGACGCTTGATGGCTTCTTCCAAGGTCTCGCAAGTTGCGTACTTACGGTCTCCATTATGGTACACGCTCACAAGGAACTTCTTACCTCTGCGCCTGATACCCCTTGGGAGTTTTTCTGATGCCATCGCTTCCTCCTGTTATCGTATTGCCTCCAAACGTGCGGCGAGGCGTTCACCCTTTTCTGATAGAAACAGTCTTTTCTGTTTCCAGTTGTTAGGATCGGGTACGGACTTTATTAAACCGTATCCCTTCTTGTTCTTGTTCCAGTGTTTCTCTGATAAAGCCGAAACCTGACGGCTTGCACCGGACTGTGGCATGTCTAATAATGCAGCCACGTCCTTCATTGTTGCGCCTTCCTTTCCTGACTTTGCAACAAGGCAGAATGTTAAGGCTAAACGAATTGGGAGAACTGGATCGAGTTTATAAAACTCGTCTAACATCTGGAACAGTTCAGGCATAGTCGAAGTCGTCGTCGTCATTGTCAAAGTCCTCCTTCCTCAAGGCAATAAGGTGCCTTTGGGTTGCCACCCAGTTGGGCGGCGTATAGATCACATACATACGTCCCAGTGAGAGGAACAGCTCACCGTCCTCCCATTCCATTTGACAGAAATCGGTCGTTTTCACAACCGAATTTGCCTCAAGATAGACACTCCCGAGCAGAGGTAGGGAGAAATAAAAATACCGCGTCAGATCAGAACCCATTGGTATTCCTCCTTTTTATTCAATGTGAGCGTGATTGTTTTTAGATCAAACGCTCGTTCAATCTAATATGCAATCTTGGAGAGTCAATGGGCTACCATAAACTTTTTTCGTATTTCAACGGCCTTTCGACCGTTGAGTCACATGCCAATAGGTAGCCCTCCGATATTCTTGTATATTCGCATTTCGATATCCTTAATTGTATAATGAGAAGCGTTCTTTAAGAAGTCCTATAGGGTAACTCCATACTTCGGTGATTCCAAACGCTTGCAAGAAGGGGCAAGCCTTGACTCTCAAGCGTTTAATGCCTCGCTCCTTGCATCTGTGCATGAGCCAGAAGCCGTCACGCGTGGTTGCCTCCGGTTCTTTGTCGATCAAGTCCAAAAGGTCTGGATGACGTTTTGCGAGATAACCGAGAACCGTGTCGTACCCTTCTGGACAATCGGACAGAAAGACAAATGTGGTGCTTTCCATAAACATGGCGTTCTCCTTTGGTTTGAGGGTGTATGCATTATGGCCTCGGTTGAAGCCGCCAGAGCGTCCCTGACGGCTTCTCGGAGGTCATAGGGCATGAGCTAGATCACCCTGTATTCACGCGGTCCCACGCACACCCGTTTGACGGTCGCGAGGTTTACGTTCCTGTACTGTGGTTTCCCGGTGTACCCCGTCAGGGCCACGTCCACGAAATTCAGGTACGGCAAGCGTTCCTGTACGGCTGTGCTGCCGTCGGGATTGTATATGCCCACCATTTTGCGCGTTTCGCCGTTCTTCTTGACGAACTCGACGATCACAGGCTTGCCGATCTGCGCCGTCAGAAGCCCTTCTAGCTTCGTTCTGGCGAGTTCATAAGGTTCAAGTCCTTGCCGCCGCCTTGTGTTCTTCACACGGGCATTCTGGCGTTCCCTTGCTACCTTTCGAGACAGTTCCGTGCGCGTCATGGTTATTCGGCCTCCTTTTCAACGAGGTAGTAATTTGTTCCGTAAGACAGCCCTACAACCGCCCCGGCGCGTGTTTTCCATTCACTGGTGTATCCACGCTCCTCGTCATAGTCGTGAGGGTTGGTAATGTGAGGGTGAACGTCGAGAGGTCCTACGGTGTCGTAGAACTCTTCCCTGTCGGCCCGACGCATAATCAGGCCCTTGTGGTTAATCGTTTCCACAGTGGTCCTCCTTCTCGGTTTCATGGGTTTCAACCCTGATGTCGCTGTCATTCAATCCCTTGTCGTCGATCTCGAAAGCCGCTTCCAAGCCTGCTTGAAGTGCCTCGTCGCGTGTTTCAGCCTCGACGTGGTAAGTCAGTGTCACGGTGTATTTCATGCCTAGTCCTCCTTGAGTTGTTCTATGAGAGTGTCCCAGTTCGGCTTGAGGGTGACGAAGCCGCCGTCGGTGTCCCAGTCGAGACAATTCCAGACGAACCACGGCACATATTCCCAGTCGTAAGGACCTATTTTGTCCTGCATTCCAAGGCGTTCGAGCAGGTCCCAACCCGCTTCACACGCATCAAGTATTTCATGGTCGCGGAGTTGGTACCGAAGTTCGGCGGTCCCGACGCTCCTACGCACCCTCTCGGCCACGCCGTTGGCGCGTAGATCGTCAAGCACGGCTTCCCAGATACATTGAGCAGCTTCGACGTGGTGAATGGTATAAAGATCGTTTTCCATAGCGTTCCTCCATTGAGGTCTCGAAGGACGGGAGCGCGTTTACTCCCGTCCGTCGGTTGGCAAGATTGCATTCGACTAGGCGCACTTTTCCTGATTCTGCTCCCGCACGACCTTTGCCATACTGCGCCCGTGGGCGACGTAGGCAACGACTTCCACGTCCTTGTCCCAACACGCACGGCATCCGGCGCATTTACCGCCGCGCTCGTATGCAGAGCAAATATGGACCACGTCAGGCACTTCGGTGTCGTGGGTAGGCACTACCGTGGAGCCATGCAGCCCGCTTTCATAACTCCCGTCTACGTCTAGAGCGGAGTAGCGGACACAAGCGTTCGGCAGTTCCCGTATCTCGTCCAGTACCGGACGGATTGAGGCCACGCGGTAGCTTTTCGTCGGGAGCCAATGTTTTACATGTGGCGTCCGTTCGATCACTTCCTTGATCTTCTCGGCCAGTTCACGGCAATACACGTCGCCAGAGTCGAGCCAACGGAAATACTCGGCCTTGGCAAGGGCCTTGACCATATCGTCGGCCCATCCCTCACGCTTCCAATCCTGCTTGTTTTCTTCCCTCGGTGCCTTCACGTTGGGAAAACGGTAGTTCCCCGTAGATGCATAGCAGCCTTTACAGACTGGGCAGAGTTCGCCGTTCACCTTCGCGCCGGGACAAGTTTCCCGCGCCGGGAGCGACCACGACTTGATACCGTCGAGCTTGGATACCTTGGAAATTCTAATCATAACTGACCTCCTATCGGTTGGCAATTTTGCATGTGACTAGCTCTAATCGAAGCCGGGAACCCTCCATGCTCCCGGCTTGTCAAAAGCTACTTGTTCCTAGTTGTCTCGTCTTTCTGGCTACTTCCTACCTCGACCGTTCCTAGTCTCCGTCCTTGTGCGTTCATTGGCTCAACTCCCGGCGTGGTGTCATGTACCACGGCGAACCCGGAAGCGGCTGTCAGCCCTCGGTGGTAGGCCCTTGCCTGTATCCTATTCGGTTTTCAAAGAGCGTCGCGGAGTGGCCTGTCACGTCCTGTTGGTGCCTGTCGGCCTTCCCCGCCGTCCGTGAGTACAAGCTATGCAATCTTGCCAAGTGAGTCAACCCCACGCAGGAGATTTTTTTGGGACTTTTTAATAAAACGTGAGAATACGGTAGTTTATAAACGAAAAAAATTATGCAGACCGCTTGCTTGTCGTATCCATTCTTGCCTTATAAGGATAATGGGTAGTGGTTCTGTTGGATATCCTGTTGGGTGTCAGTAGATTGACAGTAGGTGTGCTGGAGAGTGTCGGGAGACTGTCAAAAGATTGACGAACAAAACCTATAATGCACCCGATGAATGACAGGCGCATGAATAAATCAAGATACCTTGATATGGTTAAATGTCGCAATAATGGGATATAGTATCCCTTGTGTGTATTGTTATTTCAGGTGTTTATATGATGATGTCCCAATCTTTGACGCAATCGCTGCCGTACCCTCACCCCGGTTAGTAAGAGGGTGTCAGGTTGAATTGTGTGGAAAGTCAAAGATTTCAGCTATATATGCGGATCGGGCACCCTATGGGGGAAAGATCGCTTTATACAATATCAATAAGCGGCTCAGATATGTGAAGTAAAACATCCCGGCCTTGTCACCCACCTCAGAAACGCTTAAAGAAAACCAACCGCACATCCAAGGAGGTAGACATGAAACTCAAAATGGTCACTGTTGTTTGTCTTCTGGTTGCCTCTCTCGCCCTTTCAGGTTGCCTAGGAACGAGGAACAAGACACAGACACTCGAATACTTCAACAGCTGGAAGGGACACAACACGGACTCCCTTCTGTTGTCTTGGGGCAACCCAAGGAAGGCAACGACTCTTTCCGACGGGCGTACTGTGATGACGTTCGGAGGAGAGCAGGGCAAGGTGAACACTTGTCGCATCACCGTGATCGCTTCGCCGTCTGGTGTGATTGAATCGGTGAAGCCTGTGGGAATGCGTTGTGGTGTTTCCGGCGAGATCGACCCTGCCTATCCTCGCCCATAAGAAACCGCCTGGGAGACATACAGGAGCCTACAGAGGCCCTACAGAGGTCTCCCAGGCTAACCCAAAGGAGAGTAAGGAGAATGAGAGTAAGGAGAATGAGAGTAAGGAGGAGGAAGGAGAACTCATAAGACGAGGAGAAGGAGGAGGAAAGAGTGATAGGAGGAGGGATAGGGAGCGATAGCCTATCATTCCCTACCTCTCATCCTACCATTCTCTACAGGGACCCTACAGATTACTACAGATATCTACAGTATACCTATAGTATATCTATGTGTTTACCCTGGGAGGGGAGGGAAGGGCCTCCCCTTTCTTACTAGTGCGTCTTAATTCTAAATGCCAGTAATCCCAGGATATTTTGAGAGACTGCTTCCTGGATCACTTCAGTTTACACGAGGGCGTCTAACGCCTTGAAAAGACGAGGCATTTCCTCGTTGCCATGAGCGATCACTTTGTTACCGTTGGCGTCCGAGAACTCGACCGAACCGTCAGACTTACGGGTCAGCGAGAGCGTCGCGGTTGCGCCACTTTTAGAAACGGTGAGGGTGGTGAGAGGAGCGAATGCTTCTGCCATGTTGTCGTACTCCTTGGAGGACAGAGGTTAGAAGTCGAGGTCGAGCCAGGAGCCATTCCCCGAAGGGATGTTCACTGGGCCGACACCGTTGATGCACGAGAGGTCGAGAGTCTCCCCTGTGGCGTGGTTCATGAAGACCTCAAGCTCCTTGTCGAGAAGCTCGTCCTGGCGGCTCTTCACTGCTCGGTCCACGTCCTGGGCCATCCTGTCGGTCCAGTAATTGACGGCAATGGAGAGAGCGTCGAGGCGGTCATCCTGGGTAAGTGCGCCACGGTCCCTGGTGATGCGGCTCATTTGGTAGAACAGCTGGTAGCGCATCGCCTGTTCGGGAGGGAGGTGAAGGGTGGACTTGTAGTCTTGCTCGATGATCTTCCGGTCCACGATCAGCCTGTGCTGGTTCATGACGGGTTCCAGACAGTCGATGATGCGCTGCTCCTTCTGGATGTTGTGGCGCACCTCTTCGATGGTGACGGGATAGATACGAGCAAGATAGGGCTTGAGAAGTTGTGTGAACATACCGTCACCGAAGTTTGATTCGACGACCATCCGGTTGATCTTCTGATCTCTGGCGATCTCTGCCAGTTTGGTCAGAACGTCTTCACTGTATCCACCCTGAAGGCCACCCGCAGCAGTCACGAACAGCTGCCCATTGAGCATCTTGACGACAGCGTAGGCCGTCTCGTCCTTGCCTCGGCCAGCAGGGTCTACAGCCATTATGGAGCCTTTGTATTCCACCCAGTTGTCGGACTTCCACATGGGTGAGTAGTAGCGGTCTCCGTTCAGACCAACACACACGAGACCCTCGATCACGTTCTCCTGGCCGCGCCCCCACACAACCTTCTCAGGGGCTTCGTGGGAAGACAGGTCCATAACAACGAGATCAGAGAGTTTGAGCGGGTAGCGGTCGGCGTCAGCAAGGCGTGTATCAAGCATGAACTGAAGGGCGAAACCGGAGCGTCCGTAGGAGGCTTCACGCTCCTGGAGGTCGGTTTCATTGAAGCGATCAGGGTCGGTGGGCTGGCGTTCCTCGACTTCTCCAGCGTCGAGAGGGACGCGGATCATCGGTGCCAGATGTTCGCCATATACATCTTGGAGTTTCGCTTGTGGGAAACGAGCGGGCCAGATGCGTGTCTGGTAACCACGCTCCGGGAGGACGTTGTAGAGCGACTGCTCGGTCTGCGGGGTGCCGAGGTAGGTGATCCTACCGTTCGGCTTCAGGATCGCATCGAACTCTTTCACGGCCTCACTGAGCTTGTCGCGCATCAACTGCGTCATGGAGTTGGTCGGGACCTCGATGTCGTCCGCGATTATTTCATCAGCGCGAGAACCCGCAAGCTGACCGAAGATACCGACAGATTTCACCGAGGGTGCGTGGTCAGGCGTACAAGGCCCGAAGTCGAATGACACTTTGGAGTTGCGCTGGTCGCGTCTCGGATAGAGACACTTGAGGATGTCCATCTCCGCGATCAGGCGCATGGTGAAGGTGGTGAAGTTGTCTGCGCGTTCCTTCGAGGCAGACACGACCAGGAACTTCCGGTTGGGGTCGATGCGCCCCTTCCAGACGACGTAGGCCGACGTGATCCAGGACTTCCCGACACCACGGAATGCCTCAATGACTTTTCGGCGGGGTCCATGCTGGAGCCAGTAAGCGATGTCCAACTGGACAGGAGTGGGATCAGGGAGTCGAAGATGTCGCCACGCCATCGTCAGGAACACCCGGAAGTCCATCAGTTTCTCCGGGAGTGGTTCTATAGGCATGGAGGAATCTCCTATGGTCGAAATTCGCTCATATTTGCCCTCTGACGCATCGCTTGGCAATTTTGCATGTGATACTCCGGCAAAACGCCAGGACGCGTCAGAGGGCTATTTTTGAGCGAATTTGAGGGAGGTGGGAGTTAGGCGAGGAAGCGCGGGTCCATGTCGTACTCAGGGAGTTCATTGACGATGGACTGCATATTTTCATCGGTCTGAGGATCGGTGTCCACGCCGTTGTCCTTGAGGAAGGCGCGGATCACGTTCAGGTCACTGGCGGTCACGTCACCGGATTTGAGTTTCTCGGACATGACCTTCGCCAGCATCCCGTGGAGTTCGGACAGGGAATCTTGAGTTGCTTTAGGCATGTCACACTCCTTGAGAGCGAAGCAGATACATTGCGACAGCCACGAAAGCCCACACCAATCGCTCTGCCCATTTGGAGAGCATGGTGTTCCGTGTGGATGCTTTTTCCAGAACACGAATGCGCTTCTCGTGATCGTCCAGGGCCTTCTTGTTGTAGCGTGTTTCGACCAGAAGCTCGGTCACTTTCTCGATTTGAGAGGCCATCTTTTCAAGCCAGTCCTCGATCCGGTCGAAGCGGTCTCCTGCGGTACACGAATGACTGTCTTTGGGAGTCATCAGGCCGCTCCTTCAGTGGGCTGTTCGACAACAGGCTCCTCCGGCACGGTAGGCCATACCACGTCATGGGGAAACCCGGCTTGTTCCGGGAGATCGCGAAGGGCCTGAACATAGGAATCGAGAGCAGCAATATCGTCAACAGGAGAGAGGCCCATGCGATTCTGAGCTTCCCACCGCTGAACACGCCACATCACTGCCTGAATACGTCTATCACGTTCAGTCCGCACCTTGTCGGCTTTGGCAGCTTCTTTAGCCACGTTGTCTACGTTTTGGGAAAGAGCGACTTCCCTGTAGATGAGATCGTCGCCCAATTGCCATTCCGTTGTGTATCTGGTGAAAGGCTCCCGCTTGAGCGGAATGGCTTCATGGTAGCCAAGGGAAGCCAGTTGTTCTCTGGACAGACTCCGGGAGGGTACGATGTAGTCACCGTGCCGCACCTTGGGAGGAAGGTTCACCCGGAACGTCCCGTCAGGGTGTCTCCACATAAAGGCTCCTTTAGAATGCGTTAGAGTATTTGAGGGGATGCGCGGCCCATGCGATGCCGACCATTTTGTGGCCGTTGCTGTTTACCGAGCTATAGGGGCTGACCACCTTCATGCCATTAGTGTGAAACTGGAAGTTGTGCCCAACACCCTCTACATTGTCGATGTTCGGTTGCAATAGCTTGTCTGCGGGGTTACAAGGGTCACGCACAGAGTCGTAGAATCTCCAGTGTTCTGATGCGTCAGTATTCTTCATCATCATGGCGAAAGGCGTGAAGCCAAGGTCCACGAACGGCCCATCTGCACTGCCGTTGCCCTCGTAGCTGAACACCTTGGAGAAGCCGGGCACGGAGCGGAAGATGTAGGCGATATACTCTTCGCCGTTATTGTTGGTGAGTCCGGCGACCCCAGCCGTGAAGCTGCTACTGTCGGGTGAGGTGTCATTCCAGACAGTTCCCGAGTTTATATCCCCGCTGCTGGAATTAAGAACTAGATAATACTGCGGACCCACGTCTTTGTGGTAAACAGCCCAATTGAAGTTGTTGCTCAGGCACTTTACCCAGATCATCTCAGGCACACCGCCGCAATTGTGCGCAATCTGCCGCCCTGCGACACCGTCACCAGTGTATTTTACGATGTCGAAGCCGAACTCCGGGCTGCTCTTGAGGCAGAAATTGATGTAGTCGCGCCCCGAATCGTTAGTGCCCCCGCCGCTTCCCACAGTGAATCCGTCAGAATTAAACGAGAGTAGTCTGTCATTATGGGTTGCCTCGGCATTAGATTTGTTGGTGAAAAGAACCTTACTGGAGCCTCTTGTGGTATCGAACAGGTTCCAACTATACGAAACGTCTCTAGCCTTGGTCAGAATGAAGTCCGGCGCGAAACCGAGACCGCTCACCGTGGCGTCCGCGCCCGTACCGCTGCGAAGCACGATGTCCACACCCTTCGCCGGGTCAATGGTTTTTGGGTCGGTGAGGTTCTGCGAACAAAGAGCTTTGTACCCTTCGGGTGGCGCGTACTGCCAGAGGTCTTCGCGGAAGCGAAAGCGGACATCCTTGAGCGCGTAACTGTCACCCGCGTCACCGCCGACAAAGGTGTACTCGTTGTGAGGAATACCAGTAATAGTGTGCTGATGGACTCCATTGATGTAGATCATGAGAGTGCCAGCGTCAGCGTCAAAAGCCAGCCCTGCCACCTCTCCCACATCAATGTCAGACGGGATCACTGCGGAAGCGGTAAGAGAACCATTCTTGTATTCATCGTTGTTGACGATCAGATACGAGCCGGCTTCCCGCTGGATCGCGTCCGTGTAGTTCGGGTTGTTCTTGGTGGCAATGATTCCCACGTTCCAGTTGTCCCCCTCAGCAGGGTCGGTAGCCATCTCGCAGTACCACTTGCCCGTGGACATGGACATGGTGGACTGTCCGGCCTGACGACCTCCGCCACTGGTATACACCTGAGTGTTGCCTTCGGAGAGAGTCGCCCCGTATATCCACCGTCTGTGCGGGTCTATAATGGCGTAGTTGTTCGTGGGAGTGTCGGGAGTCTGGACTGGAGAGCCGTATACAGTCATGTTGTGACCATTGCCCGACACATCTTTTCCCAAAGCAGAGCCATCAGCGAAGTTGAGGTGGAAACCGTTAACTCCGTACTCGCCGGAGTATTTTTTAGGCACCCACAATCCATCGACTGCTTCGGAGAAAGCTCCGAAAGCTGTGCAATCAGCGGTTATACCGTCAAGATAGACACTCTCAGCGAGATAGCCAGAATAGACATCGCCACTTATGTGCCAAATTTTACCCAGACAGTATTCCGAGTTCTGTGCGCCAGTCATAAAATCTGCGTATCCTTGTGCCATGTTGGATGACCAAGCACCCGGAATACGCTTTCCGTTGACATACATCTTACAGCGGTCGTTCAGATCCGCTTCAGAGCTATCAACAATCACAACAAGGTTGTACCAGTTAGTCTCGTCTTTGAAGTAATTATTACTTTCCCAACTACAACGAAGCTGCCCCGCTTTGTTGTGCCTGAACTGGAGCCGTCCATCAGGAAGCAGCACGATGCGAGTCTTGTTTTCGTTGGTACTGGACACACTGAAAATGATGTGCTGATTAACTGCTATGTTGGAGGGCTTGAACCAAGTTGAGAAGGTGAACTTTGATCTGTCACCCTCCACACTCGAAAGTCTCATTGTGTAGTCACTGGTCCCATCAAACACAGCGGAATGCTCAATCGCTTGTCCGTAGACTTTCTTTCCAGCTGATACAGCCAGATCGTTAACAAGTCCCATATCGCTATCCCTCCGTGTTGGAGATGATGGCCCACTTCTGAGTTCCATCATTTATGAGTTGGATCACAGCCCTGCCATTGTTGTTGTCGTAGCTGCCGATGATTCCACCGCTGTAATTGGCGTGGAGGGATACTTCACCGCTGCCGGAAGCCAGAATGACCAAACGCCCGGTCTCGCTCATGTCACCGATAGAGACACCACCAGTCGTATCAAGGGTCTGGATATTGGCTCTGGAGGGCTGCGGCGGGTTCGTGAAGGCTACAGGAGTCTCCAGATATCCCACACTGAGTGAAGCGGAGAGGTCGGATTTAAGCGTGGCAGGGTCGTGCTGCTGAACAGCCGTTCCGATATCGCCGTCTACAAGGATCGTGTCAGCGGGAGGCATTGCGTCACGGGCAGCGACAGCTTCATCACGCGCTACGACAGCCATATCCTTGGCCGTTACAGCAGTGTCCTTGGCCGAAACCGCCGTATCCTTGTATCCAGCCGTCTCATCCCGAAGGGAAGTGGTTGTGTTCTTGGCTGCGACAGCTTCGTCTCGTGCTGCCTCGGCAGGGGCGATCACGCCTCCTTCGATGTAACCTTTGGTCACGGCGTCAGAGTCGTTGATAGGGTCCGCAAGGTTGGTGAGACGCTTTGCCAGTGCATTGAACTGACCAGTCGCATCTACCTGAATCTGTTCAGTGAGCTTGTCCACAGTCTCCTGAACGATGTAGAGCATTTGGAACGTGGCGTTATCCAGTTCCTTTTCAGTGAAATTGGTGCCGTTCTGGAAGTCCACCAGACGGCGATCCTGCGGAGTTTCCCGCTGTACTTTTACTGATACACCAATTCCTGGGGCGGGAGTGATCTCCACGGTTCCGTCGTTCGCCCAGGCGTACTCAGTCTCCACACCATCGACGTAAACTTTGACATGCTCTTTCTCGATGAAGGGAACAGAGACCTGGAACAGCGTGTTGTTGCCGTCCCCAGCATAGAGGTTGTAGCTGTAAGGCATATATCCTCCAAAAGAGAGGCCCCGGTTTCCCAGGGCCTCCTTGTAGTTACTGTCCGAAGTTGATTAGATTATCGACTGGCTTGCCTCGCTTCGCTGCAATAGCCTCGCTTCGGGCTTGGCGCAGCTTTGCAGCCAGTTCAGGATTACGGTCGAGAAGTTCGTGTTTTGCCTTCTTCCGGTACGCCGTAATCCACTTCTGGATCATCATCACGCGGCGAGAGGTGTACTCGTCACCTGTGTCTGCATACTTTTCGCGGTTGATGTCGTATGCCTTGGACTTCATCACACGCTCCAGGCGTTCCCGGAGGGTGTACCGCCCGATCCTGGTGGTGCCGTGGAGCTTGCAGAACTCAGAGTACAAGGTCGAATCCAGTTCAACCTTGCCGCCGCCCTGCTGGATGTACTTCGGAGGCGCAGAGAAACCATGTCCCAGGCGCACAAGCTCATCCATCACAGGATCGTTCTTGTCCTGCCAAACGGTGAATGGGTTGACCGTGCGGCTGAAGGCACCGCCGTAGGTGATGGGTTCACCAGTGAGCCAGTCGCGTTTGGCCGGGAGTTCCTCGGAGTAGCCGGGAAGCCGATTCTTGATTGCATCCACGACATCCCACACTTCACGCATGTTCGGGTCTTCCGCGTTCCTGAACATGGTCATGCCGGAACTGAAAGGAACCCAGGACGATACGAAGTTGTGAACGAACCTTTCTCCGTACCGTTCAGGATCGTTGAGGGCGTTTATTAAATCGGTCAACCCCCTCAAGTACGTCTTTGAGGTGATGTTTCGCTGTAAAGCCATCATCCCCATTTTGGCAACCTCACCGAGTTCAGTGTCACTCATATCCTGATTGATCTCGTAGAGGTCAGCGGCAAGGCCGAAGAACGATCCCCAGGGGTCAGCGCGGCTGAACGAGACGTATTTGTCACCCACCTTAAAGGAATAGGGCTGCCAGCCGGAGCGCAGGAGGTTCTGGCGCATCTTCCAGTCTTTCGGACCACCTCCGGTGATCTGTCCGTTCGCCGCCATCATGAAGCCAGTGGCCCACAACATCCCGCCGACACGCTCTGCACCCTTTGCCAGGGCAGCACGTTCGCCTCCCTCGGCCATTGCACCGGACCACCGCTTGGTCATCCTAGCTGCGCCTGGGGTGTGGTCCACGACGTTCCGAAGGATGTTTGTGGGAGTGCGAATGAACGGGAAGATGAGGCGTAACAGGGGTACTGTATTAGCGAAGGTTTGGAGACCTTTTCCAAAGCCATACTCCAAGTCCTGCGTGAAGGTTGATTCTCGGGACCACTGGAGAGAATCCTTGGCAAGGCCAGCACCGGACTCGTCGAAGAACTTGGCGAACTTCGAGTCGATGAACTCCTGGAGAGCTTCCCCTTCGAGCTTCTGCTTCACGCCCTGAGTGTAGAGTTGCGAATACAGATGGGAGCGGTAGGAGACTTGTTTGAAGAACTCGTCAGAGGCCATGAGAAGGCGCGAAGGGATGCGCGTCAGTTGTCCCAGTCCGTCAACGAAGGAAGCCATAGGATCAGCTTCTGACATCCCTACGCCAGGACGGAAGAAGGACTGTCCTTCAATACCGAGGTTCTGCGGGGAGAGTGAATACATGGGGGCATCCTGGACCTTGTGCATGGGGTCGAGGATGTTCTCCTCCATCTTCAAGGCTTTCCCGGCCATCTGCCAAGCATCGCCCAGGAACTTGTGCATGGACACCAGTTGCTTCTGGCCTTCCATGAACATTTCCTTGTCGAAACCGCCGCGCCCCACGGAGCCGACCATTTTTTCGACAGGCATTGAGAAGGCTTTCACGGTGTTTGTGAGGTTGACCACATGGGTCTTAACGCCGGAAAGAAGGGCGTTGATGTAGTATTCCATCGAGATGTCAAACAGCTTGCCCTTCCAGCCTTTCCGCATGAGTTTGGACATGGCCTTCGGGTCACCGTTCGCAGCCTCCATCATACGGGCGAAACGCTGGACACGCTTCTTCCCGCCTACCTTCTCAAGAGTCTCGTTGATGAGGTCAATGTCAGCTGTCTTCACAGCATCCCAGGTCATGATACGGCCAGCCGAGGTAGCCCTTGCAGCTTCCGTCTGCATACGCTTGAGTGAATCCATGTAGCCAGTGGCTTGATCCACGAGCTTCACAAGACGCAGCTGGTCAGCTTCGGTCGGCTTGAGGTTGATCCTCTTGACCGTCTCAGCGATCTCCTTGTTGTAACTTTGGAGCATGAGCTTCCCTGAGACCATCTTTCGGGCCAACCCTTCCATACCATCAGCGGTCTGGCCGAGGGTGTGCATGAGCGTGTCAGTGTCAGAACCGACCATCTCAGCGACATCCTTCGCAGCGTCCGTCCCGATCTTTTCAAGGGACTGGACACCGCCAGCCCTTTCGATGATCTCAGGAGCGATCTCGTTTTCCAACGCTTGCTCAACGACTTTCACCTCGTCGGGACTATCCCACTTCTCGATGTTGAAGAGGGAGTTGTCGAACTCACCGAGGTCAGCCTCACCACGCCCTACCTTGAGGAGGTGATTCTTGAAGCCTTCAACATCCACCGAAGGACGTTCGTTGATTTCTTCAGCAGCGGCTGCACGCGCCTTGACATCACCGTCAACGGCGATTCCTGTCTCACGTTCGATGGTTTCGATCTCGGAGACATTGCTGATGGCTCTGTCGGTCTCTTCCACGCCTTCACGAATGATCTGTTCCTGCGCCTCTTTGCTTACATTTTCGGCGACAGGTTTCATCCCGCGTTTCATGGTTTTGAGGACAGACACGAAGCCGTCCGTGGCGGCACCAAGGACGATTCCTTCAAGTGCATTCTTGAGCCGTCCTTCGGCATCGCTGTCTTCGGGGTCAGCTGCGAGGTAGTCAGTGATCGGCGTCTGGAGTGACGGATACTCCTCGATCAGGTTGGACAATCGTTCCTGCTGCGGGTCCATCGCAATGCCGTCAGCCATCGCGCCTTGAAGGGTGGCCCGTCCGTATTGGAGGGCTTTCCCGCCACCCTGGAACAGTTTGGCCCCTTTGAGGAACTTCCCGGCTCCGACGAAGCCTGTGACGAACTGAGCTACGTCGCGGGTGATCTGTCCTGCGGTGGTATTCACTTCAGCTTCGGGCAGGGTCAACCATTCGGGAGTTCCGTCGTCAGCTTCAGGGTCTATGTTGGGGTCTATGGCATGGGCGGCAGCGTCGAACGTGTGGTTGTCCACTGCGTCGTACACGCCCACACCGAAGTCAACGGTTTCTTGTATGGCATTGCGGACGCCGCCAGCTGCACCGTTGACGACATCCGCAGCCTGTTCGAGGAGGCCAGGATCGCCCTCGACGTTGACCTCCACTGCGGGACTGTCAGCGGGAGCGTCAGCGGGTTCAGGCGGGAGCAGCCCATCCTCACGCATTTTATCGTAGTCGATGACGACCTTCGCCATTGTTTACTCCTGTGTATCTTCTGCGACCTGGATGTAACGCTCCAGGCCGAGTTCCTTTGCTCGTTGTACGATGAAGGCGTCAACATCGCTGACACCAGCCTGTTGAGCCAGCTGACTCATTTCCGTGGTTTCACCAGCGTTGTACGCCATGAGTAACTGGAGGAACTGATCGCGATCCTCCTGAGCGGAGATGGACGAGGGACTTTCCAAAGGTTGGTTGATATCCCTCGGCTTGAATCTTTCCATCTTGAGGATTTCCTCTTGGAGGTCGTAGGCTTTCAATCGGACAGAACGCAAAGGCGGTTTGTTCCCGTTGTGTTCCTCTTGGTACTCTTCCATCCAGGTGATGAGCTTGTCGTTGAACAGATTACGCGCTTCGGTAGCTCGGAGATCGTCGTCAGCCGTTACGCTGTAGGGGTCACTTCCCCGGATCACACGAGAGGTGTCACGGGCTATCTGCGAGACAGTCCCATCGCGCAGCTGGTTCTCGTACCGCATGGTGGAATCGTAATCGTCCATGAGAGCCTTGAAGGTAGACATATCGTACTTCGTCATCAGTCCTTCACGAATCTCGTCAGGGGTGATGTCGAACTTCGAGATGCGGAGCCTGAAGTCCGCTGCGGTTTCGATGGAATCCTCAGTGGGGACAAATTTCGTGGTCTTTGCAGTGATGACCCTGTCCTGGAAACCGATGAGTGAACGTGCCTTTGAGGGATCGAGGCGAGTAAGCTCTCGGTACAACTCGTTCTGTGTATAATCCGCAGAGGGATCGTCGAGCATCTCGGTTTGGAGTTCAGCAATTAAGGACTCGGCCTTCTGCTGCTTGAAGTGAGCCTCTTGCCGCCGCTCGAAGTCCCACTTCTTCATCTCCTGATTTTCGATCAGGTTCTCGACGTTCTCGCGAACCCTGGCACCGTAGCCGCCACCTCCGAGTGTAGCGATGGGCTTGCCATTTTCGTCCTTGGCGGTGGAAATGTAATCCAGAGCTTGCATGATCTCGGCGTTCTGATGCTCTTTCGCAACAGTCGCCAACTCGTCTACGACACGCTGGTTCGCTTCCGTGGCCGAAAGACCGTTGGCGATCATGTCGTCGAGTTGTCCCTGGATTTCCACGGCCAACTTCTGGGCAGACTCAACAGTTCCTGCTGAAGTTTCCCAATCGCCAGCCAGGGCGTACTTATCGCCTATACGGTTGACGTAACCCCCAAGCTCGGTCTTGGCCCTTTCGATGTTGGCGTTCATTCGCCATTGGTTGTGCCGTGTGAAAACCGACTCGATGGCTTTCTGCATGGGCTTCTGCAAGCCTTCTGCAACTAGATCATCGTCAATGTCCGTCTGCCCGAACTCACGTTCCATCCACTCCTCGGCAAACTGATTCATGCCTTGGTTGACCGATGTCGGATCGTTCGGGTCTACTTTGTTGCGGTTGTCCTCCCACCAGCCGTTCAGTTCAGCCTCGAAGTCCAGCCCTTTGTTCTGGAGCCATGCGAGATTGAAACCGCGCTGGAGGTGAGGGTTGGCCCCGGCATACTCCGGGTTTGCAGCGACGAACTCTTTCCAGGCCATGCGGTTCTTCTGGAAGAGGGCTACACCTTCCTCCAGTTGATCCGACTTCCACTGCTCATGCTTTCCATCCAGAAACCTCTGGAGTTTGGGTTCAGCGTCTGAGAGGGCAGAGGCCAGCTGCGTCCAGCCGCCGGATTTCATATTCGGCCTACCGATCATCCCCGGCAGCTGCCTCACATAACTGTCAGCGGCACGGGCGTTTATCGAAGGCTGCGCTCCACGTCGCTGTTGGAGCTTCTGGACTACTCGTGCCATTTATCTACTCCTTCTTTCCGAAGTATTTGTAGTGGTTATTGAGCGCAGACGTGCCGAGGGAAAGACCAGAAGCCAAGAGGCTCGGATTGTTCACAGGTGCCGGGGTGTACCTCTGGAAGCTCTTGCCTCTGTTCTGGGCCTCACGACGGAAGCCCTTGATCTGGATGTCGTTCTGGACAGCGTCCATTTCCAGACTGTGCCTCATGGAGTCCCTGTACCGCGCTTCCTGTCTGTAGAAGTCGGCCATCAGGTTCTCAAACGAGACCCCAGCGGATTCACTGGAGGCCAGGGCAGTACCAGCCTTCTGGAGCCTTTCGATCTTGAGGTCCTGTATTTCCTCCGCTGTTGCCTCCCGTTTCTGCATGATTTCCATGTTGGCGGCAGCAGCTTGTTCTCGGTACGTCTGGTTGGCGATCTCGGCGTTCTGGAGCATGGCCCGTTGGTTCTCTTCAGCCATCCGTGCCTGATACTCGGCCTGTGCGTTCGCCTGTTCCTGCGACATCATGTAGTTCGCCCCGGCAGACGCCGCGCTCATCGCCATTGAAGCTACAAACATTTGAGTTGCCGTCATTGCTTCACACATGGGCGAATCCTCACGAACTCGTAGAAGGGGCGTTTTCCCTTCCCGTGGTTTGGGTGGTAGTTAATGAACTTGAAGCCTGACCACCGGAGCCATTTGATATGGACGGTGTTCCTGGCATCGACGAAGTTGTAGAGGAGATCGTAGGTGTCATGGAGGCGATCCGCGCCTTCCCTGCTGCGCCTGAGAAACTGGAAAGGATACTTCTCAAGCGTGTCAGTGCAGTGCATCCACACAGCCCCGCTGTTCAACTGAAGAGGGTTAGGGACCACGCCGTAGATACCAACGAGGTCGCCTTCCTCCCCAAGCATGACGTAGCAGGGGTCGGAAGCGTAGAAAGCACGTTCGAGGTAGGCCACCGAGTATTCCCCGATGGCCGCTCTGACCTCTTCTACGTCTGCGCTGCGGAGTTGTGGGGCCAGTACCTTGATGTCCTCAATGGTTGCTGGTCTCACATACTTATTCATTACAGACGTTTACTCCTGATTGTGTAGAGAGCTTCCCACTCTGCCGAAAGGAACTTACTCGGTAGGAAGCTGTCGTTGACAAGATCGACCTGTACTTGATCGTTTTTGGACATCACGGGGAATCGGTGCTTGCCGTTTTCGAGGGGCATTTCACCGATTACGTTGGAACCGGAGCCGAGAACACGGCCAGTGAACTCGTACTTTTGCGTTTCCCGGTAAAGAGGAGTGACTTCGGCGCGGAAGTATCCGGTATCTGCGAAGATCACAGTCCAGAAGCGCATCTGGAGTCTTCCGGCACCGACCACGGACTGCCCGCCTCCCATCGCTTCTTCTTTGATGACCTGAGTGGAGAAGCGGTAACGGAGGGTGTAAGGGACTCCAATAAAGACTTTCTCGGTGTCCCACTTACCGAATACCGTGATCGCGTTTCCGTCTCGTGCTTCAATCCCCAGAACCTTCCCAGGAACAGAGCCACCGTGCCGTGTGACCACGGTCACGTCACCGTCGTGCGAGTAGGGGAGAACAAAGGTGGTGCTGTTGCTGATCTCGTCATAGGAGACCTGACAGGCCGCTTCCGTGACCTTGCGATCCAGATGATACTCGAACGGAGCATCCGGGTCTTTGTGGCCGGGTTCTACGTCCATACGTTCCATGTAAACACCGTCAGGGTACTGGACGACGAGGAACAGGGACGTATCCAGGAACTCAGCGTTCAAGACCGAGCCTGAGAACGTCCAACGTCCCCACGAACTCTGCATCTTTTCAGCCCCGGACCAATAGTATTTGTAGATGTAGACGCTTCCAGGGGCATCGGAAGAAAGGACAGCGAGAATGTCCTCGTTGGTGGCTACAGAGAGTTTGTGGACGCCTCCAGGAATGTACTGTGGGACGTGTCCAGTGATCTCGGCAGCGTCCTTCGCGTCAGTATCGTCGATGATGTAGTATTCCCGGATGCCGGAATACCGCCCTTTGTTCACCGCAAAGAAGACGTTCTTACCAGCACCGACGGGCTTTGCATCCAGGGACGCCTCGAAGTCCGTCAGGTTGGTGATGGCGGCAGTCGTCGGGGACAGTACGTCGCCACCGTCCAGCGTGAACTGGGTCTGGTCGGAGAACAGGAGAAGCTCCTCGTTGAAGGGGATCGCGTGATGAAGGACGGAGACCTTGGTATGGCTTGCCGCCACGTCTATGGGGTCAGAGTCAACCAGCGTTGTGACAGTCGAAGGAAAGAACTTGAAGAACTCAGCGGCCTGGGAAAGGACGCAGTTCTCATCTGACAGGAAGCCAAGACGATTCCTGTAGAAGAAGATGTCGTTGAGAGACTTTCCCACGAAAGAAGGAGCCTGTGCGCTCTCTTCGTCACCCACTTCCCTTTGTCCCCATTCAACCGTTTTGAACGTGAAGGTGCCATCAGCCTCCCTTACGAGCGCGTGTGGCATGGTGGAAGCGTCGAACTTCCAGGGGATGTTGGGCTTCACGGTTTCCAGCCAGACACCGCTGTCGAACTGGATTGTTTCATCATCGTTGTTCGGGACGAACTTGACATAATAGTTGTCGAAGTTTGAGGTGTTGTCGCCAACGATCTCAACGGTGAAATCACGAGGAGCCACAGTAGGCAGTTCGCTGAACCGCTGGGTCCTCGTCTTCGCCATTGTGGTGTGTGAGTTTGAACGGCTGTCCTCGACTTCCAAGTTGAAGTCTGCGCCGTCCTCACGGCGAATCCAGAGGGTGGACTGCTTCATGTCAATCAGGAAGCCCGTCAGGTTGGCCTCCAGATCAGCCTTGAGGTCTTCGGCCACCTTCGTGGTTTCACACGGAGGGCTGGAGCCGATGCTTGCGCTGGCCTTGTAGCCATCGACTGTGACGCTGTAGGTCGTGTCGTAGCTGGCCTGTTTGATGAAAACGATGCCTTCAACCCCACGCGACGGGGAAAGATCGGCCTGATCCATCTCCACCTTCACTTGAGTGTTCACGACGAACGTGTGGTCAGCGATGGTTATGGCTCGAAACTGCTTGGAGGCATCGGGGGCAGACAGGTATTCTTTACCTTCAGGAAAGTTCACGGTCTTTTCGTTACCGTCCAGATCGAACACCTTAATATCACCGTCGGAGAGGACCACGAGGTATCGCTCGTTCATGTCCCGATTGATGACGTGGGTGTAAGCGTTGCCCATCTGACCATCGAGAATCTTGGCAACATGGGAAGTCGCTGGGCGTTTTCTGAGACCTTCGACTACACTGGAGTATGCGTTGTCCTGGAGTTCGCACTGCGAGGACAACCGCAGCGCGTAAGGCTGCTGGCTCACTCCGTTCACCATGTTCGGGATAGAGGTGGAGATGATTGCCATTTGTTACCTCGTTAAGACTTGCCCGACGCTCCAGTTGGAAAGAATCCCGGACGCCCCGGTGAATACGTTGGAGTCCGCATTCTCGCTCTGACTATCTACAAGGATCGAACGCGCTTTTATCTCGTCCACCTCATTGAAGGCATGGAGAGTGTCGGAACCAACAACACGGTCCTGGAAGATTCTGGCGGCACGGATGGTGGCGTACCGACGAGCGGCTTCCGGCATTTCCTCGAACGGGAGCAGGAGGATCACTTCCGCGTAGAGCGTCTCGTTGAACTCATAGGTATGCTTCCTGCGGTCGTAGAGCCTCTTTCCACGCACCACTACATCCCTGTCGGGATACTGGAGAGGGTCCAGGTCTACGTTCACGCAATTCTGCGGCAGCATGATGTTCTTGGTGGCGAGATCAGGAACGAGCGGGTATTCGACTTCGGTATTGAAGTGCCACCCTTCTGTCTGCATCTCGTTACTGACTTCGTGTAGAATGTTCTGCGCCACAACTGCATCAGTGGTAAGACTGTCGCCAAGGCTGGAAACCGGAGTTTCTCCAATGGTGGAGAGTATAGTGTTGACCGCTTCAAGCTCGGTGGTAGGAGTATTGCGGAGCATAGGTGCCTCCTTGACAAAAAAGGGAGGACCCTCGTGTTGAAGAGTCCTCCCTTGATGTCAGCTATTGCTGGTTAGGCAGCCTTGGAGATTTCAACGCTGCATTCAGGGCGCAGGAAGCCGTGGCCCATCGCGTACTTGGCGACGAACAGGGTGCCCTGGTACATCACCTCGAAGTCGTTTCCGGTCTTCTGGAGAGCGAGGTCCTTGAGCTTCACGGTGCCGATGGCCTGACGCTGCATGGCAATGGCAACGGTGTCGGTGAAGTCACCGAAGTACGGGTTGTTCTCACCGGAGGTAGCGGAAGCAATGTTCTCGCCAGCCGGGACGTTGTTGGACTTCACGATGGAGAGGCCAGCAACTTTGAGAATCTTGCCGTCAGCGTAGACGCCCTGACCACCCCAGTCTCGGTTCAGGAGCTTGGTGGTCTGCGCCATCAGGTAATACTGAGCGGGCTTGACGATGAAGTAGCGGTCGTTCTCAGGTACGTCCTTCTCGTCGAAAATCTGGTTGGCATCAAAGGCCATGCCAGCCAGGATTTCACCGTCGGTGGCAGCGGAGGTGTTCTTCAGGAGAGAACCGCCGTGACCGCCGTCAACGGTAGCTGCTTCACGAGCGTTCAGGACAGCGACCCGGAGACACTTCTTGTCGAACTCACGGGCCAGCGCAGCACCCAGCTGCTTGGTGTATTCCTGACGCACGTCGTAGTGGTTCTTGGCTTCATCCAGATCGTAGATGAACACGTCAGAGATCAGGAGGTCGTCGATCTTGATGATGCGTTCATTGTGCTTGATCTGGTTCTGACCAAGGATCGGGGTACCCGGAGTATGGTAACGGGCAGTCGCCTTCCAGGTCGCAGGGAAGGACGCAGACTTACCGCTGTTGATGGTCCTCATCAGGTGGAGGTCCTTCATCACGTTGGTTTCCTCGAAGGCGGTGAGGACTTCACCAGTGAACACCTTGAGGAACATTGCGTTTTCCTGCTCCCAGGAACCGTCGGACTGCGCGTTAACCCAACCCGGATTGGAACGGATAGCATCGGCCATTTTAGAACTCCTTGTGCAAAAGTAGTGGTGTAGAGGGGATAGGGTTTGAACCGTTCTCCACTCGTGGTTCCACGCCTTTCAGCGGCAAGTTGTCCGACGCATCGGGCTTGGCTTACTTTGCGAGACACACGTTGTGGGAGTAGTCGCCTTGAGAGGCGCACTAGCTTTCCCTGGCACAAGGATAGAAAGCCGGGAGGGACTTACAGGACACCATGCCCTCCCGGTGAGTAGGATCATCGTTTGATTTTGAAGCGGGTAATGAAGTCCTTGAACAACCATCGGAGACCGAAAGCAGCGACGATCTGGCCGACCACAGCAAGCTCTAGCCACCAAGGGGAATCCTTGAGGACCTCGAATCCCTGCCGCATATAAGGTTGCAGATCAGGAACGAAGCAGCCGACGAGCATTGCTAGGGTGGCGAGTGTCCAGGCTTCATCAACCAGGGTGAACTTCCGTTGCCGCATGGCCTCGGCGTCCCAGTCGATCTCAGCGTTCTTGGACATCTCCGCTCGTTTTATGGCGGCTTGCGCGTTCAGTTTCTCGATTTCAAGTCTGGTTTCTTCGCGGACTTTCTTACGCTCCACCCATCCTTTGACGGGCGAGGCGATGAGGTCGATCAGCGGCCCGATGAAGGGAATGTTCATGATGTCCTCCTCGTGGACTAGAAGACATCAGAACGTGCGACCTTCTCGGCAATCTCCTGAGTGTAGGCGGGGTCTTTGCCGTAACGCGGATCACGCATGGCTTCGACCACTTCCTGGCTGGACCGGAATACGTCTTTCGCAGGAGAGCCTTTACCACGACCGCCCCGCAGCTTGGGGTCGATGCCGAAGTCTGCATCGTAACGAGCTTTGAGACCGGAGACCGTCATCTTGATGAGGTCCAGGTCACCGCTGCTCATGATCTTGTCGTAACGCTCCTGTTCGGACTGGGAGAGGTTCACCTTCGCCCACTGCATGAGCTTGGAGTAACCTTCATCACCTCCGACAGTGGCTTTCACATCTTTGATCTGCGTTTCTGCCAGCTGTTCTGCGACTTCGTTGGAGCCGAGCAGGGAGCCGATAGTATGGTCTACCAGTTCCTTACCAAAACCAGCTTCTGCCAACTTGCGGTAGCTTTCTTCGGACAGCTGGCCGTTTTCCTCGAACTCCTTCGAGAACTCGGTCATATCGAGGCCAGCCCCTTTGAGAACTTCAGAAACCTGAGAGAACGCAGGATTTACGTCATCCTGATTCTCGGATTTTTCTTTGGGCTTGTCCTCGGAGTTGTCAGGAGTTTCGTTGGGCTGTTCCTGATTACCGTCAGTAGGAGCGGCGTCGTCAGACGAAGTGTCACCGCTGTCACGCTTACCCAGGAGGGACTGGAGTTCGTTGTAGGCTTTCTCCATATCCTCTACGGACTTGAACTTGCCAGCGTAGAGGTGGTCCTCGCTCCCATTCTGCTCCTCAGAAGGTGCGTCAGGACCAGTCACGTCAGCGGGGACTTCAACTTTGTGCGGATTGTCAGACATGAGTGGTCCTCCTTGGTTTAGTAATCGACGCGGGTGCTGCCGCTGATGGTCTTGACCTCAATGCCCTTGCCGTCGCCCTTGGGTTTCGCAGGGGAGGGCTTTCCGGGATCGGAAGGAGTAGCGTTGGGAGCGTTCTCAGGGGCCTTGCCTTCAGCGTTATCTTTTTTCTTCGCCATGGTTATTCTCCTGTCGGCTTTGCGCCAGACTGGTTTGCGGTTGGGTTCGGGATCGCACCACTGGAAGCCATCTGACTGAACGCTTGGATCGCGTCAGGGCCAAGCTGGTGCATCATCGCTTGCATCTGCGCCTGTTGCTGGGACTGGGCGATCTCTTCCTTGGTCTTAATCAGACCGTCGGTTTCGATTCCGTCGGACAGCGCGAGACGCGCAATAGCGTCATCCACATGCACATACTGCTGGATCACTTCAGGGCCGAGTGTCTGACCGAGGGTGGTGATGAAGTTCACCAACTTGTTCCGATCATGTCCTCGTCCGAGTGCTTCCAGGCCAGTGATGATGGAAGGCTTCACGATGTCCTTGGGGAGTGCGGGGAGTGCGCCCTGCTTCTGGAGCTTGACCATCTTTCGGTTCACATAAGGCAGCTGGAACTCCTGCGAGAGGATGGAGTAGATGCCGCCCAGGGCATCCTCCAGTTCGCCAGCCATGTACCTTACTTCCTCGGCGGTGACGCGCTCGGCGTTACGCTGAATCGAGGTGTTCAGGAGGAAGGCAAAGGACAGACGCTCAGTGAGCATCTCGATGGTCTGATAGGCAATGCGGAAGTCCGCAAACTTATCCATCTGGAGAATGGAAACATCGTCTGCGTTCCCTTCGCGCACTGCGCCATTCGGGGCGTTCTCGATTGTTTTGGCTCTGGTAGTGCCGTTGGGGTCTACCAGGATCAGGAGCTTGGCCGCAGCCGCCGATCCTTCGACGATTGCTTGCATGAGTGCTTCGAGCGACTTGAGGTCGCCCAGATACTCTTCCACATAGCTCCGTCCGTAATCCTCGCCCTCAATCCTGTTGATACGCAGCGGAATCCAGGGACACGCGTCAAGCGGGTATGTTCCGTCAGACTCAGGGACCTTCTCGCCTACACATTCCTGGTAGACAGTCCACTTGTCCTGTTCACGCTTGATGTGGGTGTAGAGGGACAGCGTCTTGTCGCTGCCTCGTTTCCCGGTGTCGTTCTTCTTCAGCTTGCGTTTGATATTCTTGTAGAAGTCTTCAGGGAGGGCGTCCGGGGACACGGTCTCATGTACCACGATCTCAATGGGACTGCCCATAGGATCACGACGGCACACGAAACGGTCCAGATGGAACACGCGGAGGCCGTTCTCGTCGTCGAACAGTAAGACGTTACCACCGACGATGAGGTGTTTGAGAGCCTCGAAGACAGCCACTCGGTCAGCTGACGTTTCGATGTCAGACATGACCACGCGCTCCATCTTTGCGAGAGCCTGTTCTACTTCGGTTTGCAGATCAGCATCGACTTCCTCTTCGTAGGTGGACTCGTCAATCTGATACCGGAAGAACGGGCTGTTAGGCGGGAGGAGGGTGATGAGCAGTTTGGAGGCGAGGTTGTTGGTTCCACGCGCCCCGATCCCCTGGAATGGAGTGCGGAGCTTTGTGGAGCCGTTATGCCCATCAGGAGGGATTAGACTCGGAAGAGTGTATTTCGAGCATTCACGCGCTCGGTCGAGGAAAGGGTTGCGGTCGGTCTCCAGTTCCCGGTAGCGACTCTCGGCTTTTCCGAGGGACGCTTTCGCCATTAGTTACCTCCTAGCCGCGTGGGATGTTCAGACCGTTGCCACCAGGTTGAGCAAGGTTCAGGTCGATTCGCAGAGATTGGGTACCTCGCTTTTTCGACTTCTGTTCCTGGCTCTTGGCAGCAGTACGTCCGTCGCCCTCATTGGTGACGGGTGCTTCAGCGGTCGGTTCAGGAGGAGGCGGTGCCGGAGCAGGTTCCGGGACTTTTACAGGTTTCGGCTCAGGCGTGTCGGGAGTGGAACACATGAGACTCTCCTACAGTCTTTCTTCCTGTTGTTCCTCGTAAGTCTCTGAGAGGAATTTCACTACGGCTCTCTTCCCTGCGTAGAACCAAATATCCCGATCACTGTCGGTCAGCTTCGGACATCTTTCAGGGAACCTTGTTTCAAGAGCTTTAATGAGTTCTTCATCAAGAGGAGGAATGGCAGGAATGGGTTTATCTTTCGTTTTTACCATCGCAGTCTCTCTTACTAGTGCGCCCTAATTATTCAGACGGTGTATCTTCTGGTTCGATGAGGCGAGTTTCACCCCATGCTGCACGTTGTCATCCACCAGTTTGTCTTCGTTGTAACGTCCTGTTTTTACATAGGAACAGTGGCACAGGATGTTCTCGGACACCTCACTCAGTTCATACCGTGTGAACAACCAGACAGGACGAAAGCCCCGGAGGAACGAAAGAAGCTCCTCCAGGGCCTTGCGATCCTGGTCTATAGGCTCACCACCGAGGACCCAGATGTTGTCGATCATGTGAGCGAAGTCCTTGATCTTTGTCTCGATCTCCCTCTTCGTCACGGTGTCAAAAGGAACACCCTGATCGAAACTCCAGGTCTCAGGGTTGTGGCACCCAGGGCAGTGAGGGCCTTTACACCCGGCGACATAGAGTTCCAGAGCCTTGTGTCTCAGGCTGTATTCTGTCGCCAGTATGTTCACCACCAATTCTCCGGTGTTTCTTTGAACTCGTTGTACCACGCTTCCCACCCCTCTTTGGTGAAGAGGGTTTGGACAACCCGCATCTCCTGGGCACCAACGACGATACAAGCGAAGGGGAGCCAGATGGGAATAAGGAGCGTGAAGAAGATGAAGAACACCCGCCACGACCAGAGTCTCAGTTTCTTAAACACTTATACCTCCTTGTAGAATTGTCGGTTGGGCCAGTCGTTCTCGCGTCGCACCTCGTGCCAGTTCTTGGTGTTCGTCAAGAAGCCAACCACGCGGGTGTACTCGTCCACGATCTTATCGCCGCAGACAGTACAGAACGGCTCCTTGCCCACGGTCATGTGTCCCTGGGCGCACATCTTGAGTGCATAGTTGATGGCCCAATAGACCACTCCCTGCTTGGCGCAGGACTTAATGAGGTCCACGATCTTCTCCGGGTCTTCGATCTGTTCGGCCACGTTGAGGTGACAGATGGCACCCCCGGAGAAGTGTCGGTCGAACATGCCCTGGAGTCGGATGCGGTCGAGCATGTCAGCGTCCACGACCAGAGGGATGAACTGGTTGGAGTAATACGGATGTCCGCAGTCATACCCCATCAGCACATCTTTCTTTGCCAGTTTGATGCTGGAGTTTTCAGCCGGAACCTGTTCACAGTTGTGAGGGGTACCGAAGAGGTTCTCCATCGCATCGTTGGTGGCGTTGATGCACTTGAGCATTTTGAGAACGAAGTCCTGGCCTTCCTCGGCCAAGATGTCGTAGCCCATGATTTCACAGCACTCGTACAGGCCCGTGACACCACAGGTGCTGTACTGCTGCTTGAGGTCCATGAAACCCAGGTCGTAGAGCGGAAGAACACCGTCACGAATGCGCTTCGCAAGGAACGTGCGTTTGGCGTTGTTCACGCCAGCTGCGACACGCACCAGGGCAGCGAGGTCTTCAAAGAACACGCTCTCGCTGACACCACGCTGCTGCGCCTTCATCGCCAGCTTGGGGAGGTTCAGAGTGACCACGCCAAGGGAGCCGATCTTGGACGATCCTGCCCCGAAGCTGTTGAAGTATTCGCTCTTGCGATCCGAGCGCAGTCGGCAACAGCTGGACAAGGTAGACGAGTCACCGCAGTAGATGTTGATGAAACCGAACTCATAATTGGCTTCCGCAACCTCTCTGGCGAACTCTTCGTCCTGAATGTTTCCATCGTCGTCGATGGCGAAACAGGCGGTCGTCACCGGGAAGGTGAGAGGCGCACGACGGAGTTCCTCGTTCATCACGATCATGAACTCCCGCTGGACTGCTAGGACAGTTTCAGTGCGCGGTGAGACACCTTCCAGGACGTACTCATGGAGCATCTCCTTGAGGAACTCCCGGTCGTACAGGGATACGTTCGTGAACGGCGACTGGTTGCCTCGGAACTGCCAGTTGAGCGTGTAGATCAGCGAGGCCAGTACCTCGTGGACGTAGCTCCAGGCGTCCTCCTGCGTGGCAAAGGTGTAGCGGTGGTCACGGAAGGTGCCATCCTTCTGTGCCATGTTGTCCACATACCAGGAGATCATGATGAGCAGATCGGCCAGTCCAGTAGCACCGAGAGTGGAGTTGGCGGCATAGACGGTGAATTGCTCGACCTGTCGAACGAAGCTGTAGAGGGACTTCGGCGGTACAGGTTTTACCTTGTCTCCCATCGGCAGACCACCAAGGGCGATGTCGTAGGTGCTGTAGTTGAAGCAGTACGGACGGCCAACGTCCCAGGCATCGTTGATGTAGATGTCGCCAGCGATCTGCATCTCGATGATCTGGTTCGCTGTTTCCAGTCCGTGGGTTTTCTTGAGGTATTTCCAGATGTTGTAATAGGAGTTCAGCTTCATCAGAGCTTTGCCGATCTCGAAGTTGTAGTTGATGACCGACTTGTCAGCCACGTTCGCGTTCGAGTCGATGCTCGTGTCAGCTACCGTGGTGACGTTGTTGAAGAAGCTCTTGGATGCCTCGTGCATATCCAGCTTGCCCAGGCCGATACCGTCGATGTCAAACAGTTCGGCAGGGTACTTGGCGCGGAGGTGCATCATGAGGTCGATGAACTCCTGCGGATACGAGTGTTTAACGTACATGCTTTCTCCATTCTTTCCGGCGTTTGTAGCGTTTCCATTCACCCAGCGCGGCGTTCAGCGCGTAGGTGACAAGACCGGAGAGGAGGGCGATGATGATTACTCTTCCCATCACACCTCCTCGTAACAGGGTTTGAGTTCGTTACATCCACCCCGGTACTCGCAGTTCTTGACCATGCACTTGGCAAGGGCAGGATCGACCTTGGCGATCTCATCACGCAGCTGCGCGACGATCCGCTGGACTTCGGGGTGGGCTTTCTTGCAGAGACGCATACGCGCCATGAAGATGAGTTCCTGGGCATTGATGAACATGCCGTGGTTCACAGGCGTCCACCTGTCGGCATCCTTGTCGCCTCCTCGATCTTCCCGGTTGGAAAGTACGAAGTGTTCGACGCCGAGCTTGTGGCGCACGAGGTGAACACTGGCGAATGTGGGGATTCCTTGGAACTCGATCCAGAACACTTGGGTGCGGATCGGGCTATGTTCGGAGCGATACATCTTCTCAAGGTCAACATTGGATTTCCCTCGGAAGGTCATTTCGCAAGCCCGACGCATCAGGTGTTCACTCGTTAATTTATGGACCATGATCTTCGTCATCGTCTTCTTCCTCTTCACACGGAAAAGGGCGACCGCCTCGGAAAGTGCAGTCGCCCCAGTAGTTTTCGTATGGACAGCCTTGGTAGCACACGGCTACTTGTCCTCCCTCGGTCGCTTGAAACGGGGGTGTCTAAGGCTCCCGTCCTTGGTTCTCGCTTTGAAAAGCACCTCGATCATCGAAGGCACCTCTTCGGGGTTCTCCCACCAGTGACGCAGTTCCTCATGGGTTGCGCGGCCAGGGCCAACCTCCACGATTCCATCAGGCGCACCTTCAAGGGCGCACACGAAGACACCGACGCAGCCTGTGAGCTTGCCAGTGCCTTCCTCGACACGGAGAACTTCGAGGTCCAGGATCTCGTCCAGGACGCCTTTCACCCACTCTCCAGCGCGTTTCTTGCCGAAGAGGTAGTGGCCGTTCAGCCGCTTGAACACGGCTCCTTCAAACCCCTTCGCATTGAGTTCCTTCACCCAGGCTTCCAGTTCCTCAACGGACTTGAAGCGAGGGCAGAAGTACCAAGGCACAGGGCGCAGAAGGTTCGGCTTCACGGTGGTGAAAGCCTGGGCCAGAAGGGAATGACGATCCTCGAAGGACAAGCCTGGGATCGTGGCGTCGAAGACGTGGTAGGTCAGGCCGCTCATGTCCACGTCACTCTCTCGGAACAGCTGCCCCATCACGGACGAGAAGACCTCCCCGGCCACCTCGCCATCCAGATGGAAGTCCCTGCGGCCAGCCAGACGACAGACTTCATCGTGAAGCTGGAGGGACTCCTCCCGGAAGACGTGGAAGTTAGGGAAGACCTTCCCGCTCCGTGAGTAGAACTCAGTATGTTCAGGGTCGAAGAGAGTACGGACACCATCGTGCTTGATCTGCCAGATGAAGTCCTCGAAGTTCGCTTCCTTGACGAAGCGTTCGTAGTCGGGATGTGGTTGTTGGGTTTTGATGGGAGAAGCTGCGGTTTGCTGCTTCTTCGCCATAGCTACACTCCGGTTGATCCGTAGCCGTCTGCGCCTCGTGTGGTATCGGAGAGGCTCTCAACCTCCTCGATCTCGCAGCGGATCACAGGCATAACCACGCCCTGTGCGATCCGGTCGCCCTTCTCAATGACGATAGGACAGCTGTTACTGTTTATCAGGCAGTGGCAGATCACGCCGACCTCCCCACGGTAGCCGTTGTCAACGGTGCCAGGGGCATTACGGATATGCAGCGGCGTCTTGAGGGACAGGCCGGAACGGGGCCGCACCTGGAGTTCAGTTCCAGGCGGGAGTTCTACAGCGATCCCGGTCTTCACCAGCTGGGTCTCACCGGGGTACAGCGTGGCGTCCTCGACAGCCACCAAATCAAAACCGGAGTCACCTTCCTTGGCGTACTCCGGTATGACTGCATCGGGGTGGAGCTTTTTGATTTTAATGGTTGGCATGTACCACCTCACGGTTGTTCAGGTTGGCGACTTCGGCTACGGCAGCAGGACAAGCCTGAGAACCGGGACGATCATCCCATTCAGGAGCCAGGCCACGGCAGTCGTAGGTGAAGAGGGCGAAGGCGCACCATGCAGCAGACAGCATGTGGTGCTGCTTGTCGTCAGCTGCGTAGTTCTCGCCGCTCATGTATGCCAAGGTGTGACGGAGCAACGCACCGATCAGGCGGGTGTAGAACATGCCCTTCTCCCAGTTCCTGTCGGCATACTTCCGCGCACCGACGGCGTACAGATCGGCCATGCCGAGGAGTGCCTCAGGCGGCAACAGATCAGTACGGGGCTTGCCATTATCGAACTTCACCCCGTTGTCGGAGTTCTTGATGTCCCCACCTTTTTCCCCGGTGTGTCCCATTGCAGCGAGGATCGCCGGGTTGGGGAAGGGCGTTTCTTCGGAAGCATCCTCAAGAATCGGGACGATCTTGAAACCACGGGCCGTGGGGTGCTTGTCGAACGCTGCGCTGACCTTGCGGTGAACGGTGGCATCCGCAAGCCAGCAGCCAGAAGTGCATCCCTCCCCCTTGCACATGGGGTGGGAGCCGTATGTATCTTTATCCGCGCAGTTGTCGCAGGATTTCCAGATTACGGTTTCCATAAGATGGGCCTCCTCTTCTTGAAGTCATAATCAGAGGCGCGGAGGATTCGTGCCACACGCGCCTGAACAAGAGCCTCTTCCTCACCGAGCTTGGCTTTCTCGAAGGCAGCGACGACAGCTGCCCAGGCTTCCTCAAGGGAAGTCTCAAGGGTAATACCGTCGTCGCTCACATCGAAGTGTTCTGCCAGGATACGCTCGGCGTTCTTCGGGCCAACACGAGGACAGCCGGGGTAGCCGTCAGTGGTGTCGCCAGTCAGCGTCTGGTAGAGGTGCCAGTAGTCGGCCTCGTCCTCACTGATCTCGACCACGCCCTTCTCAGGTTTGCCGAAGTTGTAGAACAGACCGGGGATGGTCTTCATGTCCTTATCCAGCGAAGCGATGATCCGCTCCTTCGCCTTCACGATCACCTTGGATGTCGCCAGGATTCCCTGCACGTCATCACCTTCGAGGCCGGGGCGACGGAAGGTATCGAACTCCTCGGCCAGGAACTCCTTGAGGACAGGCAGGATCATGGGCTTCCGCTTGCCTTTGCGGTTGGACTTGTACTTCGGGTAGATGTCCTTGCGGAAGTTGTGGTCGTCGTCGGACAAGGCGATGATTACCTTGTCTGCATCCACGGCATCCATGACGTTGAGGACGCGCTCCTCCAGGGCGACTTCGGCTGGCCCTTGCTCGACGTGAAGGGTCCAGAAGCCGTCACCCCAGTGGATCGGTTTCTCTTCTCGGGCAGCGATCTGGTAGGCGAGGATGTCACCGTCGATGATTACTACTCGGTCCAGCATCGCTTACCTCCCTACAATCAGAAGGATGATCGCTGTTACCGTGAAGCCGAGGCAGAAAGGGTAGACGACTTGCTCAAACATTACGCAGCCTCCTCATGCAGATTGGCCCATGCCGGAATCTCGTCGATGAGACCGTCGGCGTAGAGCAGTTCTGCGATGAAGTGGACGCCCTTCTGAGTGATGGTGTAGTTCACCTTGTTGATGTAACCGTTGATGTCTACTTCCCAGGTGAAGTAACCACCATCCACATAACGCTCCTTCGGGACGTTGCGATTCTTATATCCACACACCTGGGATTTGGAAGCGAACCGACGAGTGCGGAAGACGCCCTTGGAGACAAGGAAGCGGGACAGCTGTATGTGGGTAGTCCCGAAGGAACGCGCCACCTCACGGAGGTAGTATTCTTCACCGTCCTTGGTGGCACCAACGTGGTACTCAGCCTTCGGAGCCAGTACCTTGTTCTCGGCTGCGAGTGCCTGTCGTGCTTCGGCTTCATCAGCCAGGGCGCGAAGGGCTTCCGAGTACGACTGAGGCAGGGCCGGATTGTTCCGCTGGTCGAGCAGTGCCTTCTCCATTTTGTTGAAGGCTTCGATGTACTTGAGCTTCCAGTCCAGTGCCTTGTCTCCGGTGAAGCCCATGACGAGCAGGGAGAAGCCGTCACGGTCCATGAGGTACATGCGGTACTCCTGGCCGTTCTGCGGGTGGACGTAGGGGGTCTCCACAAAATTGTGGACACCCTTCCCGACGAGATTGCGGATGTCACGCAGCACTGCATCGTGACGCTTCCCGAATACCTCGGCCACCTTGAGGCTGGTGGTCATGGCCTTGCCGTTCTCGACAGTGACCAGATCGGGGAGGTTGACCTGGGTTCCTTCGACGATCCCGAGGGCGGGGAGCAGGGACTCGTTGCCGGAACTCTTCGCCAGACTACGGACGGTATCTTCGTCATAGAAGAAGATGGTGCGGTACTGCTTGCCATCCCAGTAGTCGGTGGAACCGTAGGCCGGATAGCTGGTGTCGAAGACACGGTTGATGTCCTCGGCCAGGAACAGACGCTCGGGACCGTTGAAGCTACGGACGTAACCACGGTGTCCGAGGTCGAAGTCTTCGTTGTGATAGTTCTCGTTGAGGTTGATCTTCTTGAGCATTGTGATTCTCCTTTTCACTTTGGGTTCCAGAAACGAGAAAAGGACAGGCCAACCGAATGACCTGTCCCTCTCGTGGGTTGCTTACTAGTGCGTCTTAATTACAAACCGCTGTAATCAGTGGGTTTCTGCCCAGTTCGCTCCGATCTTGTATTCGCCATCCAGAGGACATCGGAAGTTGAACGACTCGCCAGCCTGACGGATCGCATTGACCGCCATCTCACCAACCTCGTCGGCAAGGTCTTCACGGACGATCAGCTGGTATTCGTCGTGAACGTGGGCGGCTTGCCATACGTCAACCTCGGACGGCTTGTGGGCAGGGAACTTGGGCAACACCAGATCACCACGGGCGCGAAGGTCTCGCCACAGGATCACCGTGGCTTCCTTCATGATGAGCGCACCAGCTGACTGGAGCAGCGTGTTGAGCGCGGAGTGCTGCGACCGGATGTGGAGGCGTCTGCCGTCCAGTCCCAGGAGGTAGCCGCGCTTCTTGGCAGCTTCCTTTACGTCTTCCACCAGACGTTTGAGGGCTGGTATGGAGTCGAAGAAGGTCTTCCGCAGTTGCGCCCCGACCTTCTTTTTCTTGGACGGGGATGCGTCAGGCTCCAACAGACCACCGAGGAGTTCATCCCCTGCGCCGTAGAGGAACGCATAGATGAATCGCTTGGCGATCTTGTTCCGCGCCCATTCATGGTGGTCATTGTTCTCGTCCCGTTCGGTGCCTTGAGGAACAAGGCCAAGGGACTGGGTATTGGCCCAGTGGATGTCTCCATTCAGGATCACGTCCACATAGGCACCTCCGTCGTACCGAGCGACGTAGTGCCCGAGGCAGCGGAGTTCGAGGCCGGAAGCGTCACAGCCCACCACAACGTAGCCGGGAGGGGCGTGGAAGAGTTCTCGACATGCGTGTCCGTAAGGGACTCCGGTGGACGGGACCTGGGCCACGTTCGGCGTAGCATGGGTGCAGCGTCCGGTGACGGCACCGTTCGTAATGACGCGCCCGTGGATACGCCCGTTCTGCTCCAACTTGAGCCACCCGTTCTTTCCTTCGGAGACCTGTCCGAGCCTCTTCTGGACCATGAGGTACTCCTGAAGGAGTTTGGCCTCCGGGTAATCCAGTTGCTTGAGGACGGACTCGGACACCACAGGCTGACCAGCCGGGGTGAACTCGGAAGGTTTCCATCCTTTTTCCTTGAGCCTGTCTGCGATCTGCTGCCGACTGGCCGGATTGAACGGGACCACCTTCACCTTCTCGGTTGGGACGCCTTTGACGTAACCGAGCTTCTTATTGTTGGCCTTCGGAATGAACGGGGTACGGATGGTCTTCGGAGGGAAAACCTCCTGGAGTTCATGTTCGATCTCTGAACGTCTTCCTGCCAGAGTCGCGTATAGGGACTGAGCCTTCTCAGTGTGGAACGGGAAGCCGAATACTTCCTGAAGGGCGAGTTCTACCTTGAAGTCGTGTTCAAGCTGAATCGCTCGTTTGCTGTAGTCCTTGTCTTCGATCCGCTGCCAAAGCAGATCGGTGACTTCAACGTCCTGTTCGCAGTAGGACTGCATCTCAGGAGACCAGTGCTGCCAGTCCGTAGTTTCACCGAAGTCACCTTTACGGTCTCCGAGACGGAAGCCCCAGGCTTTCAGCGAGTGGGAGCCGATGAGCTTCTTCGGGAACCACTTGTGCTTGCGGGCGAACCGGAAGTCACGGTCCTTGAGGTCAGGCCAGATCAGCCGGGAGAGAACCAGGGTGTCGATGATCTCGCCACGAGGCTCCCACCCCGGATAAATCTTTGCGATGGCCGGGATGTCGAAGTCGATTATGTTGTGGCCGATGATGAGGTCGGCGTATTCGAGTTTCTCAAGTGCCTCCTCCAGGCACACCTCCGCGCCGTGGTCGTGGGCAGAGATGACGCTCTTGGTCACGGGATTCTTCATTACCAGGGAGTGCATGGTGTCCGTGACATCGAGAAGACCGTTGGTTTCTATATCGAAGAGATAGGCCATTTCCTTCCTCCAAATAAAAGGAGGCCCACGGCCTAAAACTCCGGTGAGCCTCCCTCTTCGTTCGGGTTGTCTGGTTCAAATGGACAATCGTCCCAGGGCAGAAGTCGCCCTGTTTCGTGGTTGTATTTGACGTAACCAGCCTCACCGACTTTACCGATGGGGCGGTTCTTGAGGATTCGCAGGGTAGCCACGTCAGGGTCGTCGCCTTGTTGGTTGCGCTCCAGGGCGACAACAACGTCCGACAGCTGCTCCAGAGAGCCGGAGCCTCGGAGGTCGGACAGGGAAACCTTGCGTCCCTCGTTGTAGGACTTGCCCATGCCAGGGCGTTTCAGGTGGACGACGGCGAGGACACCGACGCCTGTTTCCTCGACCAGAGAACGAAGGCGGGTCATGAATTTGTCTATGACCTTGCGCTCGGACTCCTCTTCTTCGTCGAGGCCGGAGACAACGATAGAGATGTGATCCAGGATGATGAAGTCACACCCCAGGCCGACGATCATGTAGCGGATTTTATTCAGGAGTGTGTCGATGTCACTGGAGCCGAAATGGTTGTATATCCAGAATCTTTCGCTCCCCATCGTAGCGTCGAAGGCTTCCTTGAGTTCTGCTTCGGAGATACCTTCTCGCGAGATGTGGATGGGTTTATTCAGGTAGATTCCGGCGTACCGTTCGGCAGACCGCTTGGCACTCTCTTCCAAGGCCAAGACTCCTAGAGTCAGACCGTGGCGGTTGTAGAGTTCGTAGGCCAGTTCGTTGACATAAGTGGACTTCCCGATACCGGAGCCAGCTGTGAACAGGAGAAGCTCACGCTTGCGGATTCCATAGACCATCTCGTTGAACTCCGGGTAGGAGACCTCGTAGCCGGGGACGGGTTCTTTCTTGAACTCTTCCCAAAGGTCTGCCCCGTTCACGATTCCGTCAGGACGGAAAGGCTTTGCGCCCCAAAGTGCGTCGATCACTTCCTTGCCGCGATTTGCGCGGAGGCAATCGTTGGCGTCCTTGAGAGGCAGCATGGCGATCTTGGCCTTGCCAGGAGTCAGGAGCATGGAACACTCTTCAGCGGCGTCCCGCCCCTGTTCATCCATGTCGAAACAGAAGATCACCGACTCAAACCCTTCAAGCCATTCGATGTTCTGTCGTATGTATTTGGCTGCGCTGTGCGCGCCGTTCGGGACAGACACGACAGGCCAACGGTTTCCTTGTAGTTGGCTCACGGTCATACAATCGATCTCGCCTTCACAGACGACGACCATTTTGCCGCTGTCTCGCCACAGATGTTGTCCAAACAATTGGAGTTGTTTCGCTTCTCCACGCCACCGGAACTCTTTGTCAGGAGTCCTGATATGCTGCGCCGCAAGTTTCCCGGAGTGATCCCGGTAAGGCGCGATCTGCACTGTGGTTCCGTTGTGCTTGCTGACGGTGTATCCGAACTTGGCGCACGTCTCCTCGGAGAGTTTGCGCTTGCCAAGGGCGCGGACTTCGCCAGCTTCGATGAGCTTGCTTGCCATCTTTGTCCTCTGCCTCCTTGGTTGCGCTTCCTCGCCATCCGCTGGTTCGTAGTGTCCACACGCGTGGCAGTAGCCGTGGCCGTCGGTGTAAATGGCGAGATTGTCGCCGTTCATGTCACCGCCGCTGGCCTGACACGCAGGACACGAAGTGTGATGGGAGAAAACGCTGTCTGGTTGGTGTTGTTTCTTCATGGCTTCTCTCGGTTGTTGAGGGCGTAAAAACGCAGAAAGGCCGAGAGCCTACGAGAGACTCCCGGCCTAGCCAGAAGGAAGGTGTTAGACGCTAGAGATCAGTCTCGGACTTCCAGTCCTGGACATCGAAACACGGGCAAGCCTTGTGTGAGTTCACCTCGTTGTGTCCAATGATCTTTGCGTCAGGGTATTCTGCGCGGAGACCCTGGAGCAGTATCTCCAGAGCTTCCATCTGCTCGGTGGTGTAGTTGTTTTCAGGCGTCTTCTTGTCCTCGGCAACGCCACCCACAAGACACACGCCTACACTCCTGGAGTTGTAACCACGCGCATGTGCGCCGGGTTCCTCCAGTCCTCGTCCAGGCTCCACCGTGCCATCGCGACGGATGACATAGTGGTAGCCGATTTTCAGGAAACTACGGGCGCGGTGCCAGCGGTCAATCTCCTTGGCACCGATGTCCATTGTGGGAGGCGTGGCCGAGCAGTGGACGATGATGAGATCAGTCACTGCTCTCGCCATTGAGATAAGCCTCCATTGCTTTCAATCGTTTCTTGGTTGGTTTTTCCTTGAGCCATGCCTCCGGGACGGAAGCCTTGGCATACTTGAACCCGTTCTTGTCACACCACATGGCGTATGTGGTCTTGCTACGCTTGCTGATCCGTGTGTTCGGGTTGGAGAACACGAACCGGATGTCGAGGTCGGGGTACTGGTCTTTCACCAGTAGGTGTTTCTGTCTGTCAGCCGTGTCGAAACGGCCTTTGGCTTCTATGATGATGCCTTGCTTCTTGAGTACGAAGTCTGGAGTGTACCGCGCCTTCCGCGCTGGCTTTGTGTAGTGCAGAGGCTTCGGCTCATAGTCGAAGTCAACTCCTTGAGCCGTCAGTTCCTCGGCCATTGATACTTCAAGGCCAGAGCGGAATCCGGTTTCTTTTCTGATTTTCGCAGAGCGGCGGTAAGCCCGCTTCCGGGGCGAAGTGCAGGACCTCGCCACCGGAGCTTTATTTGGACTACCGACGATCATCTTCCGGGGCTTAGAAATCTTCTTCGCCCTCCTGTGCTTCTTCAGAATCGTAACCGTCCGCTTCTTCCTCGAAGCCGCCAGTTTCTTCGGCACCTTCGTAGCCGTCCTCTTCACCGAAACCGAGGTCGGAGGCAGACTTGCCACCAGCGGAAACGAGTTCGATCACCTGGACACCTTCGAGCCGCAGGGACACGCCAGCACCGAGAGCCGGGACGTAGTACGGATCGGCGGTGTAGCTGACCTTGACGATGGAGCCGCCCCAAATCTGCGTCTTGTCGGGGTTGATGCGTTTGGTCTTCGCATCGAACAGGGCGGGGCGACGATCCCACCGCTTGCCAGTCTTTTTGCTGACGCCGCTGGCCTTCATCTTGAATTTGAAACCGATCTCGCCAGTCTCCTCCTCGTTCTCATCGAGGACCTCGAAGTACGGGAGGTCTGCTTCCTTGGGCTTCTTCTTGCCCTTGATCTTTTCCTTCGCCATCGCCAGGGCTTCTTTCTTCGCCTTCTCGATGACTTCGATCATGGCCTGGGCTTCCTCGCCTTCAAGGGCCAGGGTGACGGTATAGACGCCGTCTTCATCGAACTTGGTGTCCGGCTCGTTGAGCTTGGGGAAGATGGCGCGGCCAGCCGGGGTGACAGAGGGTTTCTTCTTATTCGGAGCCATTGTGTCCTCCTTTTGGTTGGCAAGATTGCATATTAAAGTTCAAAAATTAAGCGGCCTTACGTTCAAGAGCCGCTACGTCCACTCCTTCTCCCAGAAGTCGGGCTGTCAAATCGACAGGAAGTGGTTCACCTTGTTTTAGCAGGGTGGTCGCCAGTTTTACAAGGCGTTTACGGGGCCATTCCTCCAGTGACGTTTCATGTACTGACACATGCGCCTCCGGTGATCTGCGACGACCGTGTAGGTGACGACGGTGGTCATGGTTGTCTTGATGCGTCCCTGCTCGTCAATTTGAAGAGGGCGTTCGGGGACTTCCACTTGCCGCTCCCGTCGGTTGCTGACGAAGTAACTGCGGGTACGGCCCTTTCCGTCGGGGTAGACTGCTTTCCTGATTGCTCGTGCGCGGCGGCCATTCATCAGAACTCCACCTCCCATTCGCTTGCATTTTCACAGTAGAGGCAAGGAGTCTCCCAAGCCTCGGCCTTCTCGTGGCGGCAGTTGCAACAACAGCGGTCAGCCACGCAGGGAGGAAGCGGGATCACGATGCGACGCACCTCAGTGAGTTTGATTCCACTCACCTCCACATCTGCACCATGTTCCTCCATCACTTCTTCCACACGTCGGCGCATGGTTACGAAGGACAGAATGTCGTCCAGGCTCTCGAAATCCATGTTGACTTTGAAAAGGACGGTGGCTTTGTGCATGTCCTACCTCCCGAAGAGTTCGTTCTGCATGTAGGCTTCGACCGCTTTGAACTCAGGCCGCTTGCCGTCTGCGTGGTTCATCATGTTCTTGACCGCAGCCATCACGTCAGGCAGCGGCATACCGGACTGTTCCACCAGAAGCAGAAAGGCCGCTCCGAAAGCGGCCAGTTGCTCATGGTTGGGGCGTTCCTGCACGGCATCCACCAGTCCCATCGTGGTAGTAGCCACCGCCTTGAGGTCGGCGTTCATGAAGAGGTCTCTACGCATCGCTAACGACCTCCTCCAGGAACATGGCGAGTTCTTCCGTGTTCAGCTTGTTCGCGGTGGTGGCGGTGGTGACCCGCTCCCGGAAGGCCGGGGATGCCTCCACTGCGGCGAAGAAGTCGGCCATGTTCAGCTTGAAGCAATCCACCTCGGTGGGGAGGTAGTGACCGTCATCCTGTCTCTTGGGCCAAGTGAAGCTCACGAGGGAGACATCCAGCTTGGGAATGTCGTTCTCAGGTACGTCGGACACCTGTCCCATGTAGAACGTGGTGGCGAAGATGCCAGCCATCGTCACATCAGGAAGGTTGGCTTCCGTCTTTTCATTCTCCGCAGCTTCTGCGGTCACGCGATCCAGTTCAAAGCTGAGGGCCATCTTGGTGAGAATGTCCATTTCCAAATCTCCTTTGGTTTGTTTGTTTCGCAGCGGGATTGCTGCTTACTAGTGCGTCTTAATTCGCCAGCCCCGACGACCGAGGCTGGCTGCTTACTAGTGCGTCTTAATTCCAAGTGGTTGTTTTCCTTGTTTTTCACTTGGCAAGTTTGCATGTGATTAGGCAAAAAAGAAGTCCGACTCCAAGACTTTGGTGATATCCAGACCACCCTTCTTAGGCATCGCCGGGAGTTCTTTAGCCGCCTCTTCGCCAATCATGGTGATGATTTCGTCGCGGAACTCATCCAGAACATCGTGTTCAGTAAACATCTGGACAAACACCTCGCGCAGAGTACGCGCCATGTTTGCAGCGTCTGCGGCAGGGACACCGTATGAGTCATGCACCATCGCAAAGGAGCGCACGTCCTTCTTGAGAGCCTCGTAAACGGTCTTCATGAGGGCTGCTGCGTCCAGAGAATGTACGAAGTTCGGGCTGATCCCATTCGCCTGACGGCGTTTGTCGATCTGTTTGGTCTCTTCAACCAGAGTGAGGTCGATGCGGACTCCTTCGCCGATATGAGTTTTGACTCTGGACTTTTTCACATCAGGGTATGCTTGAAGGACAGGAAAGCCTACGGGCGTGGTCCAGGTGACAGGAAGCCCTTCGCGAGAGACGATCCGTGCAGTTTTCTGGAGCCAGTCCATTGCCTGACGCGCCGCAATAACGGTCTCACCGATGGACTCCCAAATCAGTTTGGAGAGGAAGTTTGAAGGTTTGAAAAGGCCATCCTGCCACGGGTGCAGTTTGCTCATGTCCACTTTACCGCCGTGCGTGTCCCGATAGGCTTCCTCTTTGTCCTTGATGTACTGCTCGGTGTACTCCCGACAGGAAAACACGGTGCCGCCATAAGGCAGGACCATGACCTGACGTTTGGTGGTCTTGCGGCTGATGCCGAAGTCCAGCCACTGCTGTGCGTAGGTTGAATCCTCTTCCGAACACTTGGCAAGATTGCATGCCATAGGACGCAACTTATCCACGACTTTGTCAGCGACGACCTGATAGATGTCAGCGGGTTTCTCGGAGGGTAGGAGGTTAACTGCCGCACCGCCTACCTCATCCCGCAGCATGAGCGAGAATATCTGGAGACCATTGCAAGAGCCGTCCATAGCGACCGGAAGGTGGGACACAAAGCCGTATCCTGCGCGCAGAAATCCAGCCCACTCGAAGCAGAAGGCAAGGAACTGCCACGGCTTGTCAGCCTTGGCCCACTCAGTCACATCGAGCGGATTTTCGGCAATAGCGAGGATCATTTCCTCGTTATCCTGAACCCACTGGTAACGGGCATCCAGAGACACCTTATCCTCGCCCCACACGTTCGCGCCGTGAATCGCCAGCCAACGGGCAGCTTCCTCGTTCTCGATAGCCTTGCCGTGCGCGAACAGCAGGAGTCCTTTAGACGCGTCGTTGCCTTGCGGGTTCAAGAACTTAGGCACCGCATAGACACGCCCACGGAAATCCAGCTGATGCGGGAAGTAGATACGAGGGTACTTCTCGTAACGCTCTGCGATCCAGATGATCTTTGCAGCTTGGAGACGCTTGGAGAAGAGGGAGTGGTTACGGACGTGGACCGAACGAGCGGCCTTACGCCAGTCCTTCCACGCTTCCTCGTGTTCTTCAGTCCATGCCTCACGCTTCTCAGGGACAACAGGTTGTGCGGGGACAGGCTCATCGTCACGAGCGGGGAGACCACCCATGTTTCCACCGCCATCCCACACCTCACGCATTACCTCCAGGACCTGAGTGTTCACCTTGAAAGCAGTCTCTTGGAGCGCGTTGATAGCGTCGTAGACAATAGGCATATCATCGACGCGGTTGTGCATTTCTTCGAGGTATCCTTCGTGCTTGGTCTTGATCATCTTCAGCTGCGGAACGGCCTGAGTGTAGTAGCCGCCGCTTGTAGGGTTCGTCCAAGGCTTTGGCGGTACCACGGTAGGCATGTAAACAGGCGACAGGAGTTCGCACCTAGCCATTCTGCGATTGATCCACTCCATGCATTCTTCGGTAGGCTGGAGGTACATCGGTGTTTTCTTTTTGTTGCTCTCGTCCCTGTAGGTGCGGAAGAGTCCGGTACTGCTCATCGCGAGGTCAATCAATTTGAGACCCAGCTGCACCTTGTGGGTGTTCGACCACGGGGTCCACTCGACTTCGTTTCGGTGCATCATGTGCGCCATGATCCGTGTCTTGCGGAAGGTGGTGCTGTATTGGTCAGCCATCTTTCGAGCGCGTCCGTAAGCCACCTTGTTTTCTCTGCGGAATTTGTCCAGACGCACTTCGTCCTCGACGGCAGCACCGATGGTAGCAGCGACGTGCTGCATGGATGCATTGACGGCGATGTTGTCGAGTATCGTCTTCAGCGCAATGAAAGCTGCGGGGTGTGCGTCAACCTGACGAAGGTATTTGAGAGCAACGTGACGGCGTCCTGCCTTGCCTTCAGCCTCTTCAATGAAATTTCCGATGGCCTTCGCAAGACGAGGTACACAAGTGGAAAGCATAGCAGTCCCGTAGTCAGTGCGAGACTCGCAGCCACGTTCCCGGTTTTTGTTGATGCGAGAACGGTAGGCTTCAACTCCCAAGCCCTGCATCTCTTGCTCCAGTTTCACCTGTTCTTCGAGCATTTCGTCGTCAATGTCAGCGACGAGGGACAGGGCCTGTGCCAGTTCGACTTCAGTGTTCTTCTGTTCCACTTTAGTTCTCCTTTGGTTTCCTTTGGTGCAACTTCGCTGTCTCCAGCGGCTGCTTACTAGTGCGTCTTAATTCTAAACTACCGAAATATATGTATAAGCAATATTGCATGGGAGCCTTGTCCCAAAACAACACCTATAAACGCCACAATTTAATCCCATGTGGAGAAATCACAGGGAAAACAGGGCTACTGATTGGTGCAGGGTTGGAGTTGCACCAATTCAATTGGTACAATCAGCTGTCGCAGAGGAAATCACATGGCAAGAATGCATGTGAGCAAGGAAAAGAAAAGGGACCAGCTGTGAAGCCAGTCCCTGTGCGGTTTCGTGTGTGGTTACAAGAATGGATGTGAGGAGATGGGACTTTTTAAGTCCCTTGCGTCTACCAGTTCCGCCATCCGGGCATGGGGGCGATTTATTTAGCCTTCAATGGTTTGGCGCGTCAACTGCTTATCGGGCGAACATTCGCAGATAGTTGGCCCAGAGTCGCGGGGAAATGCGCATATAGCGGTCGAAGTCAGAATTGATCTCAAGTCCCGGCACGATGGCCCGGGTGACCGGGATGCGCAGGTCCTTGCGGGTCATGTCTGCATAGGCGGGGACAAAGCCGTTTTCCATGAGTGTCTTTTCCAGCACCATCAGGTCGCCGTCTGCGCTGCCCGTGGAGTGGTCGGGCAGATCTTCGAGCTTGCGAACCGGCAATCCTTCCGGAGCCGGGGCACTCTTGGGCCCGGGGAACGGGTAGGGCGTTTCCGTCATGGCCGAGAGCAGCGCCGAGCGCCCGTTCAGGTCCGATCCTGATCCCTTGTCCAGACCGCCGCGGGCACCAAGAACCACTGATTTATAGCAGGGAACCCCGAATTCCGGAGTCATGTCGAGGAACCAGACGTGGATTCCCATTTCCTCATACTGCTCCAGCAGAAAATTCACCTGAGGGTCATCGGATTCGATGCGGAAGGCGCGCGACATATCGAAGGGAATGGTCGCGTCGGCGTCGCGCTCGATGACCTCAAGTAACGCCGAAACCTTGGCTTCGGCCAGCGTGTTGCCCGATGCCAGACCGGTGGAGCTCAGAGCCGAGAAAAGATGCTGCTCGTCCAGATTGCAGAACAGGAACACGAACTGCGCCGGAATCATGATCGGGCTGGTACTGCCAGCTCCGTCGGGTCGATGGCCTTCGAACCAGTTAATGCGCTGGCCCGCGTAGGGAACCTCCAGACGGACCTTGTTCAGGTCGATGGCCTCCTGTTCCAGCTCGTTAAATGCCGCCAGACTCAGGGGATAGTTGTTCACATAACCGCGGATTGCATTGCCGCCGAAGCTCGCATAGGAAGAAAATCGCTCGGCAAGCTCCATGGAATACGACGCTTCGGCGTTGGCTTCGGCGAGTCCGCGTCCGTAACACGTCTGCATACCGGAAAGGGAATCCGAATGGCGGCCGTTGGAGCACCGGACATCCACCATCCAGTGGCGCAGGCGGTTCACCGGCGAAAGGCTGGCTTTGTGCGCCATGGCGGGGCCGATGAACGCATCGGCCTTTTCCAGCACAGAAAGGGCGTAGGCGCTGGTCTCCTCAAGGGGTTTGCGCTCCTTGGGCTCCGGCAGGGAGCCTTCAAGCTCGTGACGAGCCTGCTTTGCAGTATACGCCTCTCCGGATGGAAGGGCGTCCTCATTGACTGGAGCGGCAAGTCCGGCTTCTTCCGGTGCGGGGAGCGGCTCGTGAAAAGAGAAGTTGTTGGCGAAAAGCGGAGCCCATTGGCGATGCAGCGGCTGATCCTCAAGCTGATGGGAGCGGATGCGGATGGTCGGCAGGTGGTCGTTCAGGGAGTTGACGTCCACACCGTCGAACATGGGCAGATATTTTTCCAGACGACCG